>JBJHBD010000081.1:0-14644 GCA_050485305.1 Gemmatimonadota bacterium | reverse complement strand
AGCCAGGTCTCCGGGAGTTACCATGGAGGCGGCCACGGTGATCCCCACGATGGCGTAGCGTCGCTTCTCCCGGAGCCCCTTCGGCGTCACCAGCCCCAGCGCCGTGAGGATCATGATGACCACCGGGAGCTCGAACATGACCCCGAAGGCGAGGAGGAGGGTCGTCACGAAGCCCAGGTACTCGCCCACCTCGATGGCCGCCGTCAGGAAGGCCTGCTGGAACCCCATGAGGAAGATGAGGGCCAGAGGAAGGACCCAGAAGTAGGCGAGAAGGACCCCGGCGCAGAAGAGCACCAGCCCGAAATAGAGGCTCGGTACGATGACCTTCTTTTCGTCCGGGTGGAGCGCCGGCGAGAGAAAGCCCCAGATCTGGTAGACCACCACCGGGAAGGCCAGGAGTATCCCTACGACGATGGAGAGTTTGAGGGTGACGAAGAAGGGGGTGGCGGGGTTGAAGAAGACGAGGCGCTCCTCCGCCAGGTGGGGGCGGATGGGGCGAATGAGAAGCTCCAGCACCCCTCCGTAGTGGACGATGGCGAATCCGGCCACCGTCCCTACCGCAGCGGCGATGAGGATTTTGAAGATGCGCCACCGGAGCTCTTCCAGATGTTCCAGGAAGGGCATGTCCCCGGTGGGGTTCAGGGGGAATTTTGGCCATTTCACAGAGGGAGTTCCGACTGGCTGCGGCGCTGGACCTCGATTCGCCCACGCTCCTTCATCTCGTTCACGAACTCCTGGAACTCGTCTTCATCCTGGAAATCCCGGTACACCGAGGCGAAGCGTACGTAGGCCACACGATCCAGCGGCTTGAGCCGCTCCATGACCATCTCTCCGATTAGGGAGGTGGGAACCTCCACCCCCGCTTGCCTCGATAGGGCGTCTTCGACCTCGTCGGCGATGGCCTCCACCTGCGCCATGGAGACGGGGCGCTTGGCGCACGCCGTCCGGATGGCGGTAATGAGCTTCCCCCGGTCGAACTCCTCCGAGTCCCCTCCCCGCTTGAGGACCTGGATGGGGCGCTCCTCCACATACTCGTAGGTGGTGAAGCGGAAGGAGCAGGCCGAGCACTCCCTTCGGCGGCGAACGGCACGCCCGCCCCGACTCGTCCGGGTATCCACCACCCGGTTTTCCGGAGAGTCACACTGGGGACAGCGCATGAAGGGACCCGCGTCTCGGAATCAGCGAAGCTGGCGAAGGGCGTCCCGCGCCAGATCGGCGGCGGGGGAATCGGGCCAGGTGTTCACCACCCGATCGAAGGCCTCACGAGCCCGGCTCGTCTCACCTCGATCCCGGTGGATCATCCCCACCCGGTAGAGGGCGTCGGGAACCCGATCCGAGTCGGGGTGGAACTCGCCCACCTGCTGGAAGAGCCGAAGCGCTTCCTCCGCGTCGCCTTCCTGAGCCGCCACATCGGCCAGATGGTACCGGGCGTGAGGGGTGAGGCGGTGGTTGGGGAAGCGCTCGATGAGGTCTTCGAAGCCGAGGCGTGCCGAGGTATATCCACCGCGCCGGAGCTGGGTCATGGCCGCCTCGTAGATGTCGTCGGCCACACCACCCCCTCCGGTGGGCACCTCCCCTCCTCCGGGGAACCCGGGCTCGAACCCTCCCTGCGTCCGCTGGCGAGCCATCTGGTCCCGGAGCCCCGCCAGCTCCTGCTGGGAGAGCCCGGCGAGCTCCTGCACCCGGAGGATGAGATCCTCCATGGCCCGGAACTGCCCGCCCACCTGAGCTCGATGCTCGGCGAATTCCCCTGAGAGGGCTCTCACCGAATCCCGCGTCGTGCGCTGATCCCGCTGGAGTTCACGGAGAAGCGCTTCCTGCCGGGCGTTCAGTTCGCGAAACTCGGTCTGCAGGTCCCGCATGTCCCGCTTGGTGGCGCAGGCGGCGAGGGGGACGAGGAGTGCGGCCACCAGGAGGAGGCGGATCGGCGGGGTCCGTCGCGAAGCGAACATGGGTCTCGGGGTTCCGGGCTCGGGCCCTGGGGGAGGGGGTTGCAGGGAAGCTACACCACCAAAAACCGAGAGGGTCCCCCGGCTCGTCGCCGGGGGACCCGTCTTCTCGACCCGCGGGGAACTCAGTTCGCAGGGTTGATCTGATCGGCGCCGGCGGTGATGACGAACTCCACCCGCCGATTCTGGGCCCACGCGGCCTCATCGCTCCGGTTCACCGCCGGACGCTCCTCCCCGTAGGAAGTGGTCTGGAAGCGGTCCCCGGAGATCCCGAACTGGGCAAAGAAGGCCCGCACCGACTCGGCGCGACGGCTCCCCAGCGCGAGATTGTACTCCACCGAACCCCGCTCGTCGGTGTGCCCTTCGAGGCGGAGCCTCACATTCGGGCTGGCGCGGAGGATGTCCACCTTCTGACGAAGGATCTGCTCGGTATCGGGACGGATGGCGGACTCGTCATAGTCGAAGTAGACGGTCTGCTCGAGGATGGCGCGTGCGCGAGCCATGGCTTCCGCGCGGGCGCGGGCTTCGGCCTCGGCGGCCTCCTGCGCCCGACGGACCGAGTCTTCATAGGCGCGGAGGGAATCCAGGTCCGGACCCCGCTCTTCCTGCATGGGAGGAACGGGAGGCGGGGGTGCATCACGGCGGCAGGCGGCCAGCGTCAGGCCGGCCAGCACAACGGTCACCACGAGAAGGCGGCGGTGAATCATCGATTCTCCTGAACGGAAAAGGTTGAATTTCGAGGCTCGGACACGCCGCCCCCCAATCCTGGGTGCAGGGCCTGGGACCGGGGCGTTCCGCCCCCAGCGGATGGCCTCTCAATGGGGGAATATGCGTTGTAACGGTACTACTCTTATACTGCGAAACATCGCTCCGCGCAACGGTATTCACCTGTCGGAGCGCCGGTTCGATCAGCTTCCGTCCTCGGCCACGGCCCGGGCCAGCGTCGGAGACCAGGCCGGTAGATTTACCCGGATTCCCGAGACGAGGGTCCGGGTGTTCCCCGTCACCGCGTCCACGATGAAGAGGCCGTGCCCCCAGGAGCGCTGCCCCACATAGACCAGATGGCGTCCGTCGGGAGCCCAGCTCGGGTCTTCGTTCACACCCTCGAAGGTGAGCTGCACCAAGCGGTTGGTGCGCCCCAGCTCCGACACCAGGATCTGATGGGCTCCCCGTCTCGCCACCCGACCGTGGAAGGCCACGCGATCGCCGAGGGGCGACCAGTCGGGGGAAGTATAATATCCCTCCCTCCCGTAGTAGTAGGGGGATATGAGCTCCGCCCTCCCACCCCCCGCCGGCATGACGTAGATCTGTGGAGCACCCACCGCCAGGCGGTTGGAGGTGAAGGCGAGCCGCCGCCCGTCCGGAGAGAAGGACGGGTTGATGTCGTCGGACCTCCCCTCGGTGATGGCGGTGAAGCAGCAGTTCCGCTCCACGTCGTAGCTGAAGAGCCCGCTCCGGTTTCCTCCGCTGATGGAGAAGACCAGCGTTCGCCCGTCCGGGGCGTAGGTCGGAGTGATGTAGTCCCCTTCCCGGGGAGCGGGGATCATCCGGTTGTCGCCCGTTCGCAGGTTCAGTTCGTAGATCCGCGGCACCCCCTCGCTGAAGTACGAGGTGTACGCGATCCGGCTCCCGTCGGGGGACCAGGCGGGAGAGAGGGAGATGGCGGCCCCCAGCTCCGCGGGTCGGTGGCGCGTCAACCGCTGCAGGTTCTCCCCGTCCGAGTCCACCACCCAGAGATCCTGGGTCCCGTCCTCCATTCGCCGTGAGAAGACGATTCGAGTGGCGGCGATCCCCGGTTCGTTGAAGACCCAGCGGACCACCTCGTCGGAAGCCCGATGGACCGCCATCCGGAAGTCGGGGTGACCCGGGTCGGGTACGGTGAATCGACCCTGGCTCCGGACCTCCCGATACACCACGTCGTGGAGTTCGAGGACGAGAACGGTGTTCTGCCCCGCTCCCTCGAGCTGTCCGGTGAGGAGCCAGGTGGCCCCGATCTGATCCCAGAGTGCGTAGTCCACCCCCTCCCGAGCGAAGGCCGAGGGGATGGAGTCCAGCACCTGGAACCGGTTCGAGTACCGGAGGTCGCGAGCGACGATGGCCTCCACCCGGGGGGCGAGCGCCCCCGCGCCCATCCTCCCGGCGAAGGGCTGGATGGCCAGCGTCGGTTGCCCCCGGGTCTCGTAGGTGAGCGACAGGCTCACTCCGGGAAAGTCCTGCCCCGCCGCGGGAGCGGTCAGGAGGGGGAGCGCGGCCAGGGCCAGAGCCCCGCCAAGGGCCATGTGGACGCGGCGCGTGGGAATCATGGGTGCGAATCCTCCCCTCCGCCGGTTCCGGCGGGGGTGAAGGTGAACTGGATGGGGAGTTCGTTCCAGGGAAGTTCGGGAGGGAGGGGGCCAAAGCGCCCCGCGCCGGCACACTCCACGGCACCCACCGCAGCCACGTCGAAGGCGGTGTTCCCCGAACGGCGCTCGATCCGGATCGACCTCCCCGCCACCGTACCGTCCTGCCGGATTTCGAAGCGCAGGGTGGTGGACCAGCTCCCCGTCCCCGGAGCGCGGAAACACCGGTCGATCTGGATGAGGATGTTCCGGTAGTACTCGGGGAAGTCCCTCCTGAGCCCCTCCATCCGCACCGCGATGTTGGCCCCGGCGTCGGTCGTCGGTGCCGTTTCGGTGGGCGTCGGAGCAGGGGGCGTCGGGGTGGGAGTCCGCTGGGGTTCGGGGCGTCGCTCAGGCTCCCGCTGGGGAGGAGGGGTGGGATCCGGCTCCGGTTCCGGCGTGGGATCCGGCGGTGCCGGTTCGGGCTCCGGTTCGGGCTCCGGCTCCGGTTCCGGCTCCGGCAGCGTGGGTTGGGGAGTCTCTACCACCACCTGTTCCTCGGGGAAGGCCAGCGCCTCCATCTCTTCGGCCGACATAGCCACGATCTCGATCTGGAAGGTCTGGTAGTCCAGAGGCGCATCGGCCCGGGCGTGGGCCCAGAACGCCACAACCACCGCCACCACATGGAGGGTGACGGATGCGAGTACCGGGCCACGGCCCGGGCGGTGCGGATCCTTCCTGTTCTCGCTCATCTCAACGGTTTCCTACACGGCTCGGTTCCGGAAGGTCGTAAGGCGGCCCTCGGTCCGTCACCGGCGGGGCTCCGGCTCTGTCGGAAGTATCATGGTCCCTCCCTCCTCCTGAACCACCCGGTTCACCAGCGCCATGAGGGGGAGCATGACCCCGTACGAGGCGGCCCGGTCCCCCCTGACCAGCACCGTAGGTGGAGTCCCGGCAGCCCGATAGAGCTGGGGGAAGGCGGAGGCGAAATCCTCCCAGCTCACCGGGTTCTCGCTTTCGCCGATGTAGATCTGCTCCTGCTCATCCACCGTGACGATGAAGGGGCGGTCCTGCGCGGTGAGGGGCTGGGTCCGGGCCTGGGGAAGACGCACCTCCAGCCCCCCCTGGAGCATGGGGGCGGTGATGATGAAGATCACGAGCAGGGTGAACGCCACGTCAATGAGGGAGGTGACGTTGATCTCGGCGTTGAGGGGGAGATCCCCCCGCCCTCCGTTCCCGCGTCGGCGGCGCCCGGTCACACCCGCCCCTCCCGGGCCAGCGTCCCGATGAACTCGGACGAGAACCCTTCCAGCTCACTCGAAACCAGGTTCAGGCGGGCCACGAAGTAGTTGTACCCGATGACCGCCGGGATGGCCACGGCGAGCCCCACCACCGTGGTGACGAGAGCCTCCGCCACCCCCGGGGCCACCGCACCGATGTTGGTGGAGCCGGTGGCCACGATCCCCAGGAAGGCGTTCATGACGCCGATGACCGTCCCCAGGAGCCCCAGGAGGGGAGAGATGGAGCCGATGACGGCAAGCCAGGTAAGCCCCACTGAAAGTTCGTCCCTTTCCTCCGACTCCTCCTTCTCCAGCACCATGCGGAGCGCTTCGAGCTGGGTGAGGGACAGTCCTTCCGCAGGTGGAGCCCCCTCCCGGAGCGCTCCGGGGCGAAGCTCGGAGAAGAAGTTGATCCCCTGACGGAAGACCCGCCCGTAGGGAGAGTCGGGGAGGGTCAGGATGACCTTGTAGGCGTCCTCCAGCCTCTGGGCCCGCTCCATGGCGTCCAGGAACTGGTCGCCGAGGCGGCGCACCGCCCGGAACTCCCGCCATTTCCAGAAGATGAGAACCCAGGAGGTCAGGGAGAATGCCGCCAGCACGAGGAGGACCATGAGGGTGGGGAGGCTCCCCCCGATGATGAGGTCCAGAGCCGTTTCGGGGACCCGGCGCCCCGCCTGGAGGAAGAGTGCGGTGATCATGACGCCACCTCCCTTCCAGCGGGCGCCGACCTCGCCCCGCTCCGGGCGGCGATCCACGCGAAGGTCTCCCGGAGCCCCTCTTCCAGGGAGTGGCGCGGTGCCCATCCCCGACGGCCAAGGCGGGAGATGTCGAGTGTGCTGTGCTGGAGCTCCCCTTTCCGGGCGCCCCGGAAGCTTCGTCCCGTCCGGATTCCGGACACCTTCTCGAGTTTATCGGCCAGTCGATTCACGCTCGTCCCCACCCCCGTCCCAACGTTGAAGGCCACATCGTCGAACCTCCCTTCCCCGGTGATGGGAAGATCGGAGGCCATGAGATTTGCTCGCACCACATCACCCACGTACACGTAGTCGCGGGTCTGCTCCCCGTCTCCGAAGATGAGAAGCTCCTCCCCGGCCAGGAGCCGGTTGCTGAAGATCGCCACCACCCCCGCCTCCCCGTGGGGATCCTGCCGGGGACCGTAGACATTGGCATACCGGAGCGCCAGGTACTCCACCCCGTGGACCTGACGGTAGCAGTGGAGGTAGTGCTCCCCCGCCAGTTTGCTCACCCCGTAGGGAGAGAGAGGAAACTTTGGCGCCGTCTCCGGCGTGGGGCGCACCTCGGGTTCTCCGTACACCACTCCGCCGGACGAGACGTACACCACCCGCCCCATCCCGGTTCGCCGCACCCCCTCCAGGAGGTTCAGGAGCCCGAGGACGTTGGTCCGGGCATCCTCCATCGGGTCGTCCACCGACACCCGTACGTCGACCTGCGCCGCGTGGTGGTTCACCAGATCGAACCCCACCTCGGCAAAGAGGTGCTGAAGCGCCGGATCCTCGATCCCCATCTCCACGAAGGCGGCCCCCTCAGGGAGGTTTTCCCGCTTCCCGGTGGAGAGATCATCGACGATCCAGACCCGATCCCCCCGGGATAGATACCCTTCCGCCACATGGCTCCCGATGAATCCGGCTCCACCTGTCACCAGGACGTTGCGGGGGCGCTGGATGGGAGGGTGTTCCGCTTCGGTCATTCGCCATTCTCTCGATTGGGGGTGGGGATCGGCACCGTATCGGAGCCGGAGTCCTGCGAAATGGAAGGATGGGGGATGGGCTTTCCCGACGTATCGCCCTCGAAGCCGTACAGGAACCGGACCGCGTCCACCAGATCGGCCCTCCCTCCCCGCGCAATCCCCCTGCGGAGCTGCACCAGAGGGTCATGAAGAACCTTGTTCAGGAGACGCCTGGAAAATTCCTCGATGCGTTCCCGGTCCTCCTCGGGAAGGTGCTCGAGCCCCCGGAAGAGACGGTCAAGTTCGGCGGAGCGGTGCTCTTCGGCCTGACTTCGCATCTTCCGGATCACGGGGATGACCTCCAGGGAGGCGTACCAGGAATGGAACTCGAGGGCATGGGCTTCGATGATCCCCTGGGCCTCCGGGAGCGCCTCTTCCCGGACGCGAACCGTCTCCTCCACGATGCGTTGGAGGTCGTCCAGGTTGTAGAGAAAGACCTCCGGCTCTTCGCCGAGCGCCGGATCCACATCCCGGGGAACGGCGATGTCGATGATGAAGAGGGGGTGACGGGGCCCCTCCGGGAAGGCCTCCCGGAAGATCTCCCGGGTGACCACATGGTGCGGCGCCGCCGTGCCGGCGAGGACGATGTCCACATGGGGAAGGACGCCCCGGAGCTGGCTGAAGGCCACCGCACGCGCCCCGAGCCGCTCCGCCACCTCCTCGGCGCGCTCCAGGGTACGGTTCGCCACGATGACCCCCTTCAACCCCTCCCGGGAGAGTGCTTCCAGGATGACCTCCGCCATGGCGCCGGCCCCCAGGACGAGGACCCGTTTCCCCTTCAGGTGCCCGAAGATCTTCCGGGCGAGCTGCACCGCCACCGAGGCCACCGAGGCCCTCCCCTCCCCGATGGTCGTCTCGGAGCGGACTCGCCCTCCCACCGAGAGCGCCATCTGGAAGAGACGATTCAGCACCGGCCCCGCCATGGGGGGATCGAGGGAGAGGGAGGCAGCGCGCCGGTACGCATCCCGGACCTGCCCCTGGATCTCCGCCTCACCCATCACCATGGAATCCATCCCTGAGGAAACCTGGAAGAGGTGACGAACCGCCTCGTCCCCGTTCCGCCGGAAGAGGATCCTGTCCAGAGAGGGGAGGGGATCGGTTCCGGCCTTCCGGCTCAGGAGGGAGCGAACCGCATCGAGGGGAGCGTCTCCCATCACCGGGAAAAGGTAGACCTCGGTGCGGTTGCAGGTGGAGAGGAGGACGGCCTCCTCCACCCCCCCATCCTCCCGAAGGGCACGAAGGGCATCGGGGATCTCGGATTCGCCGAAGGCGAGGCGCTCCCTCACCTCCAGCGAGGCGGTCCGGTGGCTCACTCCCACCACCGTAAGGGGGAGATTGCGGACCTCCCCTCCCCCTCCCCGGAATTCAGAGGAAGCTGCCATCACTCGCTCCCACCACGCGGAGGAAGATGTACCCGAGGACCACGAGGGCGAATCCCGCGACGGCCGCGAGGGCGCCTCGGTATTCGGTTCGTCCCCGCCCCAGTCGCGCTAGGACCACCCCCAGGAAAAGCACCCAGCTCCCCACCGCCCAGATGACCTTCGGGTCCGTGACGGAGATCGCCTCGGGGTTCATGAGGGCCCATCCGGTCCCGAAGAGGAGGGCCAGGGAGAGGGCCACAAATCCGACCCATCCCCCCACCCTCCCCAGGCGATCCAGCGTCCCCAGCGGGGGGATGTAGTGGTAGAAGCGCCCCATCCGCTTCTCCTTCAATTCATGGTGCTGCACCAGGTAGAGAAGCCCCGCGGCGAAGGCGAGGGTGAACCCCTGGTATCCCAGGAACGCGAAGGTCACATGCAGGATGAAGCCGGCCCCCTGGAAGGCGGGGGTCTGCTCCGGAGGGTGGATCCCGAAGAGGAGCGCCGTCCCCTGTAGGACGACGATGAAGGGGAGGATCACGATGGCCACCCGGGCCACCTCTCGGATGGGGAGGGTGCCCATGAGGGCGATCCCCCCCACGAAGGCGAGGGAGCTGAGGGCGGCGCCGGGCCCCATGAGGGGGAGCTCTCCGTACCGATACCAGAAGTCCAGGAGAGCGATCCCGTGGGCCGTCACCGCCACGGCGGCCCCGAGGGAGGCCAGGAGAATCAGCCGGCCCTGGGTTCCGCGGAAGAGCACCCGCACCCAGAGGGTGAAGGCGCCGATGTAGAGGAGGAGAGCGAGAAGGTCGATCACCCGGGGAAAACTACGGCATCTTCCGGTCCAGATGAAGCCGAAGCCCGGGGCGAAGATCCCGCGGAGCCTCGACGGTCAGGAGCCGCACCGTGGCCGTGCCGCTCCGCACGCCCACCACCTGAAAGCGCGCGGCGAACCGCCCCTCCCACCCATCGCCCGACCCTGCCAGGGCGACAAACTCATCCCCCACCCCGACCCCGTCGTCCGCCCCACGGTCGATGAAGGCAAAGTCCCCGGGGAGGTGGAGTTCTTTCCGGTCCTGGAAGGTCATAAGGGTTGCCGCCAACTCGGAGCCGGTCGGTTGCGCCTGAACCCCTGCTTCCAGGGGAAAGATACGGGGGCGAACCACGGGGTGCCCCAGCTCCACCCGATCATACTCGGCAATGACCCGGGCGATGACCCCGCCGTCGTCCACCCTCCGGACCTCCAGGAGCCCGGTGGGATTCACCACCACACCCACCCCATCTACCTCTCGGCGCACCCGATAGGCCACGAAGCGATCTCCCACCTGGGGAGCCCCGGGGACCACCATCCGGATCCGGACATCGTCGAAGGGGTGTACGGTGGTACGACCCACACGGACATCCTGATCCCCCGCGAACCCCACGATCTCGCCGAGAGATTCATCCACGTCCCGGATCCATCCGGCGGCGTGGAAGACGTCGGCGGGGAAGGCGGTCACCTCCTCGGGGGTGGCGAAGGTCACCACCGGCGCCACCATGGAGGGGTCCCGCTCCTGATAGAAGATCGTGCGCTCCCGGGTGGGCGCCGGGGCGGGGGCGGGGACGAACTCCCTTCGACGAGCCAGCTCCTGACGCTCCAGGTAGGGGGCGAGCGGCTCCCCGTTCACCGCCACTCCCATGACGGTAGCCGGGCGGTCCCCCCACACCTCCGCCTGTGCCGCAACCCCTCCGGGGATCACCAGAATCAGGCCGGGGGAAATCCGGTTCGGGTCCACGATCCGGTCCCGATTGGCCTCGAAGAGGCGGGTCCACGCTCCTGCCGACCCGAGATACTGCCTGGCGATGGAGCCCAGCGTCTCACCCCGCTGCACCGTATGGGTCCCGGTCATGGCGGGTCCGGGCTCCTGCGCGGCGAGGGCCGCGGGGAGGGAGAGGAAAACGAAGAGGATGAGGGCCGACCGGATCATGGTAGCGGCTCCTGGCTGCGGGTCGGGAGCGCCGGTGCGCGGCGCCTGCAGGGAAGGTCGGGGTTCAAGGTCGAAGATAGGGGCCCTTCCACCGCCCGGTCAATGAGTTTGACGTCAAATGTTTCCGGCCGTCGAATCGGTCGTCCACCCGCCCCATTCACCGGATTCCAGCTCCCTCGTCATGATCTGGGCATCTTCCGTGGGAGCGGTGTAGTACCGGCGCCGCACCCCCACCTGGTGAAATCCGGCTCCCCGGTAGAGGGCGATGGCCCCCTCATTGGACTCCCGCACCTCCAGGAAGACGTGGAGCACACCGGCCTCCGCGGCCTCCTTCAGAAGCGCCGCCAGAAGACGCCGGGCCACCCCGCCTCGCCGGGCCTCGGGCGCCACCGAGAGGTTCGCCAGCTCCCCCTCGTCCAGCGTCCACCAGAGAACCCCGTATCCCCGTACCATTCCCCCGCTCTCCGCCACCAGAAAGGCGACGCGATCCCGTTCGAGGAGGTCGCGAAAGACCGCAGGACTCCATGGGGTGGAGAAGGAGCGACCCTCGATCTCGAGGATCTCCGGAAGATCGGCGGGGCGGGCGGGGCGAAGGTGGAGAGGGCTCTCTCCGGAAGGATGGGGGACCGGCGCTCCCCCTCCCCGCGCCTCCCCCGTTCCGCCCTCCTCCCTCCTCACGGGGCCCGCTCCGCAGACGAGCCTCGGAGATACTCCGGTTCCCACCGGTCCTCCGGGAAGGAGGGAGGGGCGTCGGGGTGGAGGGCATGCACCCGAAGGAGCCCCTCCCCCGAGGGGATCCCTGTCGGTGGGGGGAGGACCGGGAGCCCTCGCTCCTCGAAGTGGGGGAAGTGGGCGAGCGCTCCATCCCCCAGGAAGAGGGTGTCCGGAGGAAGGTCGAGGGCGAGGACTTCGTGTACGGTGGCTGCACGTGGGGCGAGGAGGGTTTCCATCCCCGCCCCCTTCCCCCCCGGATCCGGGGCGAAGCGGTAGCAGGCGGCGTACACCCGATCCCCCCGGGCGTCGAAGAGGATGCAGCGGGGTGCGCCTCGGAGCGGTTCCGGAATCTCCTCCTCTCCGGAGGCGGCAGCTCCCGCAAGGGAGGACCACCCCCAGAGGGGACGCCCTTCGCCCCCGCCGAGCCCGCGGGCAAGCCCCCGGACGGTGGCGGCGGCGATGCGAACGCCGGTGAAGGAGCCGGGACCCTTTCCCACCACCACCCCGTCGATCTCATGGCGGGTGATGCCGGTTTCCTCCAGTACCTCGGCGATGGCCGGAATGAGATGGGAGGCGTGGCGGCGCCCCTCCTCCAGGGTTCGAGCGGCCAGGATCGTCGCGCCTCGTCCGATGGCCACCCCCCCGGTGGAGATGGATGTGTCGAGGGCGAGGAGGGTGGGGGAAACGGACCCACCTCCCATCAGGGGCGCTCCAGCGAGACGGGGAATCCCGGGAGGTGGGGAGGGTCCCCCACCCGGTGGACCTGCACCTGTCGAAGGATGGAGCCGGGCTCGGGGGGAGAGAGGTGAATGTCCCATCGGTCTTCGGGGAGGTGATCTCCCGCCCGCTCGGGCCACTCCACCAGGACGATCTCCCCTCCGAATCCCAGCTCCTCCCACCCCAGCTCCCAGAGCTCTTCGGGGGTGCGGAGGCGGTAGAGGTCCATATGGATCACCTCGACGTTGTCGATGGCGGGGTACCGGAAGATGAGGTTGAAGGTGGGGGAGGGCATGGCCCCCTCCACCCCGGCGCCCCGGGCGATGGCGCGGGCGAGGACCGACTTCCCCGCCCCGAGCTGGCCGGTGAGCCCGATGAAGATGGGGGGGGTCACCTGACTCCCGATCTCCATCCCCCAGCGGGTGAGGTCCCGTTCGGTGAGGATCATCGACGGGCTCCCCGACTCCCGCCGGCTGGCGCCGGCGTGGGGGCTCCCTTCCCCCTCCCCTTCTCCAACCGGGCACGGAGTTCAAAGAGCTCGTCCCGGAGGAGCGCAGCTCGCTCGAAGTCCAACGCTCCCGCCGCTTCCTCCATCTCCCCCTCCAGCGCCTTGATGACCTCTTCCAGATTCATCTCATCCTGATACGATGCCATGACCTCCGCCACCCGAGGCGAGGCGGGACGTTCCCGGGCATCGGCCACCCGGGTGGAGAATTCGATCTCCTGCACGCTCTTCCGGATGGTTTCCGGAGTGATCCCATGCTCGGCGTTGTACGCCACCTGGGTTTCTCGCCGCCGCTCGGTCTCGTCCAGCGCCCTCCGCATGGAGTCGGTGATCCGATCGGCATACAGGATGGCCTTTCCATGCACATTCCGGGCGGCGCGCCCGATGGTCTGGATGAGAGAGCGGTGGTTCCGGAGGAATCCCTCCTTGTCGGCGTCCAGGATGGCCACCAGCGAGACCTCGGGGAGGTCCAGCCCCTCCCGGAGGAGGTTGATTCCCACCAGGACATCGAACTTCCCGAGCCGAAGCCCCCGGAGGATGTCCATCCGCTCGATGGTGTCGATGTCCGCGTGCATGTAGCGGACCCTCACCCCCAGCCCGAGGAAGTACTCGGAGAGGTCCTCGGCCATCCGCTTCGTCAGGGTGGTGACCAGGACCCTCTCACCCCGCTCCACCCGCTCCCGGATCTCGGCGAGGAGATCGTCCACCTGCCCCTTCACCGGACGTACCTCCACCACCGGGTCCACCAGCCCGGTGGGGCGGATGATCTGCTCCACCACCACGCCCCCCGACAGCTCCAGCTCCCGGTCTCCCGGGGTGGCCGAGACGAAGATCCCCTGCCCCACCAGCTCCTCCCACTCCTCGTACCGGAGGGGGCGGTTGTCCAGCGCCGAGGGGAGGCGGAACCCGTGTTCCACCAGGGTGAGCTTCCGGGCGCGATCCCCGTTGTACATCCCCTGGATCTGCGGGAGCGACTGGTGCGACTCGTCCACGATGGTGAGAAACCCCTCGGGGAAGTAGTCGAGGAGACAGGCCGGGCGCTCTCCCTCCTCCCGCCCCGCCATGAAGCGGGAGTAGTTCTCGATCCCCGGGCAGGTCCCGATCTCCAGCATCATCTCGATGTCGAAGTTGGTGCGGGACTCGATGCGCTGCGCCTCCAGAAGGCGCCCATTCTTCCGGAACCACGCCACCTGCCCCTCCATCTCGGCGCGGATGAGGGGGACCGCTCTCTCGATGGTCTCCTTCCGGGTGACGTAGTGGGAGGCCGGGTAGATCGCCGTCCGCTCGAGAGAGGTGATGAGCTCCCCCGTGAGGGGGTCGAAGCGGGTAATCCGCTCGATCTCATCGCCCCAGAACTCGATGCGGATGGCCTGCTCCTCGTAGGCAGGGAGGATCTCCACCGTGTCGCCCCGCACCCGGAAGCTCCCGCGTTCGAAGGCGATGTCGTTGCGGCGGTACTGGATGTTCACCAGCGCCTTCAGGAGATCGTTCCGGGGCATCTCATCCCCCACCTCCACCTCGAACATGAGCGCCCGGTACTCCACCGGATTCCCCAACCCGTAGATGGCCGAAACGGAGGCCACCACCACCACGTCCTCCCGCTCGAAAAGGGACGAGGTAGCCCGGAGGCGAAGCCGGTCGATGTCCTCGTTGATGGCCGAGTCCTTCTCGATGTACGTGTCGGTTGCGGGGATGTACGCCTCGGGCTGGTAGTAGTCGTAGTACGACACGAAGTACTCCACCGCGTTCCGAGGGAGGAGTTGCTTCAACTCCCCGTAGAGCTGGGCCGCCAGCGTCTTGTTGTGGGACATGACCAGGGTGGGGCGGCCAAACTCGGCCATCACGTGGGCCATGGTGAGGGTCTTCCCCGTCCCGGTGGCGCCAAGGAGGGTCTGGAACCGGTCTCCCCGGGCCAGCCCCTCGGCGAGTTCGGCGATGGCCCCGGGTTGGTCGCCACGGGGCTCGAAGGGGGCCTCGATCTGGAATTGGGGCATGGGGGTGCGTCAGCCCTCGTCGTCCAGGGGAAGTTCCCGCCGCTCCACCGAAAGGACCCCCTTCACCTGCCCCACTCCCTTCAAGACCTTCTTCA
>JBJHBD010000080.1:0-14671 GCA_050485305.1 Gemmatimonadota bacterium | reverse complement strand
CTCCCGGAGACCTGGCTTCGACCCTCCTCATGATGGGCCCCATGATCCTCCTCTACGAGCTGAGCATCGTCCTCTCGGCGGTCATCGTCCGACGCCGGAAGGAGCGGGAAGAGGATCGGCTGGCCCCATCTCCGGAACCTCCCGACGGGACGGTGGAGGCGAAGGGGTGAAGGGGCGCTCCGCAGGTTACCGGTTTCCGGGAGGATGGGTCCTCCTCCTCGCCGGCCTCGTGGGAGTGATCTCCCTCGGCGCTCCCCCTCCCCTGGCAGCGCAGCAGACGGGTACGGGGACGGGGCAGGTACGTCCCGACTCGGCCCGAGCCCTCATCCTCGACAGGATCCGGGCCGGGCGGGGCGCGCCCGGGGATACTCTCGCCGCCGATTCCCTCCGGGAGGTGGGTGCCGAGAGGCGAGATATGCCCATAGGGGTTTCCATGGGGCGGACGCCGACCCGTGCCCCCGAACTCCCGGCGGGGGCCGATTCGGTGATGCGCGCCCTCATCACCCTGCCGGGGTATACGCCGGCCGTATACCAGGGGAACCGCGCCGACTTCAACGCCCGGAACCGGAACCTCCACCTGGTCTCCTCGGATTCGATTCGAGCCCGATTTTTTGGGCAGGGGGTGCAGCTCGAAGCGGACTCCTCCATCACCTATGACGACGAACGGGGGATCGTCCGTACCCGGGGGATCACCGACCTCATCACCGAAGACGCCGACCCGGTGCGGAGCGAGACCCTCATCTACGATGTGCGGGCGGAGCGGGGGACGGCGCTGAGGGCCCGCACCACCTACTCCGACGGCGCGAACTGGATCGTGGATGCCGACATGGACTGGGTGTCGGACGGGCTCCTCTTCGGGAGCAGCGCCCGCTTCACCTCCTGTGAACTGGAGGTGCCCCACTCCTACTTCCAGGCGCGGGAGCTGAAGGTGATGGGGGGGCAGGTGCTGGTGGCCCGGTCCGTCCGGATGTACGTGGACGACGTCCCCGTCATGTGGCTCCCCTTCATCGCCCAGAACCTCGGGAGCGGACGGGCATCGGGGATCCTCACCCCATCCTTCTCCATGAACGACGTGGTGCGCACCTCGTCGGGCTACTCCCGACGGGTGTCCAACCTGGGGTACTACTGGGCCATGTCCGACTACTCGGACGCCACTCTGGCCATGGACTGGTGGTCCGGCAACTACACCGCCCTCACCGGTGCCCTCCGGTACCGATGGGCGCACCAGTTCCTGGATGGTCACTTCACCGGAAAACACTTCTGGCGGGAGAATGGAAGCCGCGAACTCTCCTTTGCCACCCGCCATAGCTGGCAGGCGTCGGAGCGGACGCGCGCCCAGGTGAACGCCAGCTACGTGTCCAACACCTCGTTCGTGAACCAGAACTCCCTCGACCCGAGGGAGCTGAACCAGACCATCGACTCGGATGCCGGGCTCTCTCGACGCTTCGACTGGGGGAGCGTCCAGCTCGCGGCAAACCGGCGCCAGTACCTGACCGACGACCGCACCGATCTCACCCTCCCCTCGGTGGGGGTCACCTTCAACACCGTCACCCTCTTCGACGCCCCGGCGGCGGAGGCGTCCTGGTACAACAACGTCACCGTACGGGGGAACAGCACCCTGAGGCGGACGGTGAACGAGCGAGCTCTCCAACCGGACACCGCCTTCTTCATCTCCCGGGCAACTCAGCGGAGGAACCAGGGGAATGTCGCCGGAGGTATCGGGATTGGGAACCTCAACCTGGACGGGCGATTGGAGCTGGAGGAGTCGGTCTTCTCCGACGTTCCCGCCGCCCTCCACCCCGGATTGGAGAGCGGGGCGGGGGACTACACCCGCGGACAGGGACAGTGGTCGGCAAATGTGAGCTACCAGCAGCGCCTCATCGCCTCCACCATCCTGACGCCCTCCCTCTCCCTGGGTGCCGATCTCATCCGCACCGACTCCATCCCCGAGGCGTCCAGCTTCGTGGCGGGGCCGCAGCGACTCCGCTTCGGGGCCGGGCTCCAGACCGAGATCTACGGGTTTTTCCGGGGTATCGGCGAGTTTGAGGCGATCCGCCACAAGGTCACCCCATCCGTCAGTTTCCAGTATGCTCCGGAGGTGACTCCCACCGAACTCCAGAGGCGGGTGTTCGGAGATCGGGTGGCCCGAGCCCAGCGGGTCCTCACCTTCGGCTTCAATCAGACCTTCGAGGCGAAGGTGCGGGAGCGGGAGCCGGAGACTCCGGCGACACCCACCCCCGACGAGGTACGCCCCCCTTCCGTCGAGGGAGATCTCCCCGAGGTGGAAAGGGAGCCGGGGGTGACCCCCGAGGAGGTCGAGGAGGAGCGCCTCCCACCCCTGCGCCCTCCGGGGGCAGGTGATCGGGAGGAGGAAGATGGGCCCACCCGGCTCCCACCCTCCCGGGTGGTGACCCTCCTGGGGATCCAGACCAGCTCCATGACCTACGACCTGATTCAGGCCGATTCCACGGGGTGGTGGCTGGACGGGTTCACCACGACCCGCCTCCAGAACACGATTCGGTCGGACTACCTCCAGGGGCTGGATCTTTCCTTCGAGCACGACCTCTTCACCAGACCGGCGATGGGGTCGGAGGAGCGGCGGGAGTTCCGCCCCCACCTCTCCCAGCTCTCCCTCGGCTTCTCGCTGGACGATCGGTCTTCCGTGGTTCGCCTTCTCGGACGGCTCCTTGGGGGAGACGAGCCCGAGGAGCCGCCGACGCGCAGAGAGCCGGACCCCTCCGAAGGGGAGGAGGATCCCTTCGCCGCCCGGGAGGACCCCTTCGCCGGTGGGCAGGCCGGGTTCGATCCGAACCGGATGTCCATGGGAGGGCCGGGGATGGATCTCTTCGGCAGCCGCGCCCGCCGCGATGGGTGGAATGCCCGGATCCGGTACTCCCTCCTCCGCCCCCGCCCCCTCGACGGGGAGGGGGAGAGTGGGGGCGTCTCCCTCAACTCGCAGACCCTCCAGGGGAGCTTCTCCTTCAATCCGTCGGAGCACTGGTCCGCCGACTGGAACACCTCCTACGACTTCGAGGCGAACCGCTTCCTCGACCATGTGGTGACGCTTCGCCGGGACCTTCACGAGTGGGAGGCCATCTTCGGCTTCCGCCAGACGGCGACGGGGAACTGGTCGTTTCACTTCGAGGTGTCGCTCAAGGCGAATCGGGAACTCCGCTTCGACTTTGAACAGCGGAGCCTGGAGCGAGGGGGAGCCGGAGCGTTCTGATGGGCGGGGGAGGGAGCACCCGCTCTCTCCAGGAACAAAATCTGTCCTCCAGAGAGGACACTTTTCGCCCCCAAGGATCGTGAACCCCATGCGCCCCAAGGGGATGGGTTTCGGCACGGCTCCTGCTCTTCACGACGGTGCAGGTACCTCGATCCCCTCCTCCCGACGAACGAGCAAACGATGAAGAGCCTCACCGTGGGTCTCGTGGCCGCAGCCCTCCTCCTCCTTCCAGGGTGCGACTCGGATCTTTACCCCTACGATCCGGTGGGAGGGACTCCCGCTCCCCCGCGGGCGCTGGACGGGTGGTACTACAACCAGACGGTAAACCTGTACTGGGAGCTGCATTCGGCGTGGAACGGGGAGCCGTTCCGAATCTACGGGAAGCGGGTCACGGACAGGGACTACTTCCTGGTGGCCACCGTGACGAACTGCGTGGCTGGGAGCTGCACCTACCAGGACCGCAACATCGCCCAGGGGAACGTCTACGAATACTACGTGGCGGCGGTGGGGGCTTCGGGGATCGAGAATCCCTCGGATCACGCGGTGCAGGTCACGGTTCCCTTCTACACCCCGCCGCCGGTGCCGGGAGGGGTGGATGCCATCGCCCTGGACAACGCCATCTACCTCACCTGGGACGATCGGAGCCGAAGCGCCTCCGACTTCCACTTCTACCGGATCTACTTCCGGGGGAGTGACGGGTCCAACACCCTTCTCGGTGAAACGGACTCGGAGGGGTTCCTGGACCTCCTGGTGGAGAATGGGAACACGTACCGCTACTTCGTCTCGGCGGTGGATCGGGATGGGCACGAGAGCGACGGAAGCTCTCTGGTGGAGGCCACTCCCCGACCGGATTACTCCGGTGAGCTTCTCTGGGCCTGGGAGGACGTCCCGGAGCTGGCCGGGTTCCGTTTTCGGGAGTCGGAGACCATGAACCCCATCCTCCCGGGGAATTCTCCGGACCGGCACTTCCGGCTGGAGGTGGATGGGGCCGGGTGGTGGCTCGTTCCCGGGCCCGGGGTGCAGGTCCACCGGAACGCCTTCGCCACCACCGCGCTTCGCTGCGGACCGGCGGCGGACGCCGGGTGCACCGATCTTCGGGTGGCTCCTTCGGGGAACTACAGTGGAGGTGATATCGGGTTGGCTCCGGGGTTCAGCTACGTGCTCAGGGTCCCGGCGGGAGGAGGGGGGTGGCGGTATGGAGTCGTCCGAATCACCCATGTGGGATGGGCACAGGATGGGGCCCTCGCCCTCTTCGACTGGGCCTTCCAGCTCCAGTCCGGAAACCCGGCGTTGGCGCCGGCGGAGATGCTTCCGCGGGGGGCTTCGAGCCCCTGAAACCCGCGCCCTGTCTCGCTTGTGCCCTCCCCGGGGCCCCGCTATCTTCCCGACCAACGGCGGTCTCCTCCCTTCGGAGCTTCGCCCCCCATTCGCCCCTCCGGGCGCGGATGGGGGGTTTGCCCCGTAGGTGGGGGGCGTACATCCCCCCGAACGAGTCGGAATGAGCATCGAATCGCTGAAGGAGCAGGCCCGACGCCACGAGCAGAGGGAGGAGTGGGCGAAGGCGCTGGATCTCTACCTGAAGGCCATCGACCAGATGAGCGAGGGGGAAGATCCGGACATCGCACTCCACAACCGGGTCGGGGATATCCAGATCCGCCTCGGGGATCTCGAGGGGGCGATGGTGAACTACGAGCAGGCCGTCGACCTCTACCTGGAAGCCGACCTCCAGAACAACGCCATCGCCCTCTGCCGGAAGATCACCCGGAACGCGCCGAACCGCGCGTCCGCCTATCTCAAGATGGGGCAGATCCGGGCGAAGCAGGGGTTCGTAGTGGATGCTCGGCAGAACTACCTGACCTACGCGGAGATGCTCCAGGTGAAGGGGCAGGTGGACGAGGCGCTCCGAGCCCTCGGCGAGTTTGTGGGTCACGTCCCCGACGATCACGATACCCGTCTCCTTCTGGCCGAGCTCCTGGTGACCCGGGACCGGGTGGACGATGCCCTCCCCCACTTCCTGTCGGCATATCGTCACCTTCAGCGCCTCGGCGACGATGAGCGCCTGAATAGCCTGGCCCTCCGCATCCACGAGATCTCTCCCGACACCCCCCTCCCGGAAGAACCGGGTGAGGAAGATCTTGCCTCCTCCGCGACGGCTCCCACGGGAGGCGGGTGGGAGGACAGCCAGTGGGAAAGCGGCGGAGGGGGAGGAGTGGACGGATTCGAGTCCACCTCGCTGGGATTTGAACTCTCCTCCGATGAGGATGAGGAGGCACCGGTCGAAGGCGGGTCCGAGCCTGAATCCACCGCGGATCTCGCTTTTTCGGATCTGAGCTTCGACGACATCGGCGGCGACGGGGGCGAGGCGCCCGGAGGAATGGAGGAGGAGGAGGAGGGTGCACCTCTTTCCGACTTCGATCTGGGCGCGGCATTCGAGGAGGGCCCGGACGAGGCGGTCCCCACTCCTTCCGACTTTGATCTGGCCGGGATGGAGGTGGATGGGGAGGATGACGAAGGCGAAGCAGCTCGTCCCTCCCTGGATCCGGGGGGCTTCGGGGACTTTGGTGACTTCGGAGACTTCGGAGACGTTGCCGACGAAGACGAGGAAGATATCGGAGCCCCTCTCCCCACCTTCGATCTGGGGGGGGCGGAGGATGAGGATGAGGATGTGGGCATGGCGCCCCCCCTTCCCACCTTCGACGACTTTGATCTGGGCGATGAGGGAGAAGAGGTCGAGGAGGAGGTGGCGGAGCCCCTCCCCACCTTCGACCTGGGACCTCTCCATGGGGAAGAGGACGAGGTAGAAGAGGAGAGCGAGCCTCTCTCCTCCATCGACCTGGGAGCCGCCTGGGAAGAGGGGAAGGCCGATCTGTCCGCAGGGTTCATGGAGGACGAAGAAGCTCCGGAGAGGTCGCCGACCCCGCTCGCCGACGACCCCTTCTTCCTCGGTGCCCCGGAGCCCTCCGACGAGCCCGCTTCCGTGGCCGACTCGGACTCGTTCGACGAGCCCATCTCTTTCGACGAACCCATGTCCGATGAGGAGCCGGGGTGGCAGGCTGAGCCTGCGTCTTTTGAGGAGGCTCCCTTCTCCATGGAGCCCCCTCCCTCCGCGCCGGACCCGGTCGAGGCGCTTCGCCGGGAGATCGCTTCGGACCCGGACAATGTCGCCCTTCGCCAACGGCTGGTGGAGGAGGCGTACCGCACCGAAGATCGTTCCCTCCTGGTAGAGGCCTTCCTGGAGCTGGGGTGGACCCTTCGTCGGGGCGAGGAGGAGGTGAAGGCGCGCGCCGTCTTCCAGCAGGTGCTCAACCTGGACTCCGGGAATGCGGAAGCCCGGGAGGCTCTCGGCCCCGACCTTCCGACCACCTATGCGCCTCCTGCCGCGACCCCCTCTCCCCCGAGCGGAGAGACGGTTCCGGCGGTGGAGCCTCCGCCGCCTCCCGCCACCCCCCCGAAGAGGGGCGATGGGGACTACGTCGATCTGGGCGCTCTGGTTCTGGACGAGCCGGTGGAGGAGACCACCCGGTGGGTGGTCTCGGCCCAGGCACCCAGCGGGGACGAGGCGGCGGATTTTGCCCGTCTCCTGTCCCAGTTCAAGGCCAAGGTGGCGCAGAACCTGGCAGTGGACGACGTGAAGGCCCACTACGACCTGGGAACCGCCTACAAGGAGATGGGACTCCTGGACGAAGCCATCGGCGAGTTCCAGCAGGCACTCCGGGCACAGCCGGGGAATCTGGCAACCTACGAGATGCTCGGGCAGTCCTTCCTCGAGAAGGGTGAGCCGGAGATCGCCATTCGGACGCTGGAGCGGGCCCGGGAACTCGCCTTCCAGGTGGAGGACGACCTTCTGGGGATCTACTACATCCTGGGACGTGCCTACGAGGAGACCGGAAATTCGCCTTCCGCTCGGGAGTTCTACGAGAAGGTCTTCTCCCTCGACATCAACTTCAAGGATGTGACCGAGCGACTCCGGTCCCTTCGGTGATCCTGATTGCCCTGCCGGCCCTCGGGCTTCTCTTATGAGCAACAGCCAGACCGCAGCCCCTCCCCCATCCCGCCTGGCCCGGATCCAGGAACCGGTGAAGGACCGCCTCGACCAGGTGGTGGAGGAGATTCGGCGGATCGTCCTCTCGAACTTCGACGTGCAGGACGAGGTGAACGACTACCTCCTCCAGGTGCGGGGGAAGCTCTTTCGACCGACCCTCCTCCTCCTGGCTGCCGAGGTAGGGGGCGAATCCCATCCGGATGCCGTCCCTCTGGCCGCCGTGGTGGAGTTGATCCATCTGGCCACCCTTGTCCACGACGACGCGGTGGACCATTCGGTTCTCCGGCGGGGGCTCCCCACGGTGAACCACCTCTGGACCCATCAGGTGGCAGTCATCACCGGCGACTACCTCTACTCCCGATCGCTTCTCGAGCTGGCCCGAATCGGACGGATCGATGCGGTGGGGGCGCTGGCGGAGGCATCCAATGAGATGAGTATGGGCGAGCTTCGCCAGCTCACCTCCAGGGATGCCCTGGATTTTTCGGAAGAGGCCTACTACCGCCTCATCGCCTGCAAAACCGCCTCTCTCATGGCGGCGGCCTCCGAGGTGGGGGCGCTGGTGGGGTGCCCGGAGCACCGGGAACCCTTCCGGCGTTTTGGACATGCCCTCGGAATGGCGTTTCAGATCGCCGATGACCTTCTGGACTACGAGGGTGAGGAGGAGGTTACCGGGAAGCCTGTGGGCCATGACCTTCGGGAACGGAAGGTGACCCTCCCCCTGGTGGAGGCCCTTCGACGCGTTGATCCGTCGGAGCGAGAGCTCATCCGCACCCTCTTTACCCGGGTGGAACCGGAGAACGACGAGATCACCCGGGTCATCTCCATCGTGAAAGCCGCCGGGGGGCTCGAGTACGCACGCGAGCGGGCGCGGGAGTGGGCCGACCGGGCCAACCTCGCCCTGGACGAAGTGGGGGAGAGCGGTCCCGCCATGGACGCCCTCCGAGCCTCCATCACCTATGCCTTCGAGCGACAGCGTTGACTTCCTGCTATCTTTTCTTCACATGAGCCTGCTTCTGGACAGCCGTGGCCGGAACACGGGGCGGGTGGTTTGGACCCTGATCCTGGGCCTCTTCCTGGGAGGGCTTCTCACGATCCTGAGTGAGACCTTTCTTCCGGACAGCGCCGCCCGGGACTTCCTCACCACCTCGGTGAATGCCTCCCTTGGCCCGCTATACCTGGACCTGGTGGCGGTGGCCCTGACCCTGGGGCCCCTGACCCTGACTCTGAATGTGCTCACCCTGGTGGGCGTGGGGATCGTGGCTCTCGTGGCCCGATCCTGGATCTGACGCAGTGAACGCCCCGCGCACGGGGCATGGAGGGAGTCGATATGTTTGGTGGACTGGGACCGGGCGAGCTGGTCCTCATCTTCCTGGTGGTGCTCCTCCTCTTCGGGGCCAAGCGGCTTCCGGAGATCGGATCGTCCCTCGGAAAGGGGATCCGGGAGTTCAAGGGCTCCCTCCGGGAGATCGAGACGGAGCTCAAGGTGGACGACCGGAAGGAGAACCGGATCGAGGACCGGAAGTCATCCGATGATGAAAACAATGGTGAACCCCGGCGACTGACCACCGGCTGACGCAAGCCGGTGGGACTCACCGGGAAACGAGAAAGCCCCCCCGGTCCATCGGATCGGGGGGGCTTCTCCGTCTGTTCCTGAACCGCGCTTAGAGCGCCAGGGGGATCTGCGGGCGATCCGCCATCTCCTCCTGCTGGCGGAAGAAGTCGGCGCGTCTGTCCACGATGCGGGTGATCTCCCGGAGGCCGGCGAGCCACTGCTCGATCCGGTTCTGCCGCATGGCGGAGAGAACCTGCTGCCGCTGCCCCTCCTTCTGGGCTTCGAAGGACTCCCGGGACGCCTCTTCTCTGGACTCAACCCGGAGGAAGACGATCCGTCCGTCGGCGCGGACCGGACCCACCACCTCGCCCTCCGATGCACCAAAGGCGGCTCCGATGGCGGGGTTCCGGGTGCCGAGCCCGGGGACGAACTGGACCCGGGTAAAGGGCTCGGGGGACTCCACCGAGCTCCCGAGCCGCTCCGCGACCTCTTCAAGGGTGGCGGAACCGCCGCGAATCTCCCCGGCCAGGGCCCGCGCGCGTTCCATCCCCATCTCCATCTTCCGCCGGGAGCGGAGGTAGGCGGTGATATCGTCCGCCACATCGTCCAGGCTCAGGTACCCCGAGGGGTACTCCCGAAGAATCTCCAGGATGTAGAAGGCCTCGGAGGTCTCGAAGATGGGGCTCACGGCGCCAGGACCCTCCATGTCCTCGAAGATCCAGTCCTGCCCCTCGCCCGCCACCCCGACTCCGGGGAGGAAGGCGAACTCCTCGGTGATCTCTCCTTGCTGGAGTTCGAGACCGAATTCTCCCGCCACCTCGGTGAGGGGGCGGTTCCGGGCGGCGGCCTCGATGTCGTCTGCCAGACGGAGGAGTTCAAACTCGTCGTCATCGCTCCGCGAAACGGGGATGAGGATGTGGCGGGCCTCCGCCTGTTCCTCGTCACGGCTCAGGACCTCGATGATGTGGTACCCGAACTGGGAGAGGATCGGCTCGCTCACCTCCCCGATGGGGAGAGAGAAGGCCGCCTCCTCGAACACCTCCACCATCTGACCGCGACGGAAGCTCCCCAGATTTCCGCCCTCCATGGCGCTTCCCCGGTCAGCGCTCTCCCTCCGAGCCACATCCCCGAAGGGCTCGCCGTCCAGGATTTCCTGGCGGACCTCATGGGCCCGCTCCAGCGACCAGGCAGAATCCGCCGCCGTGATCTGCTTGCTGACGGTGGCATAGAGGATCTCGGCCCGGGCCGGCACCGCGAAGTCATCCCGGTTCTCGCGGTAGAAGGTCTCCACCTCCCGACGGGTGACCTCCACCTCGCCGTCGGCGATCCACCGCTGGGGATCGAGGGTGAAGAAGGTGGCCTGCACCCGCTCGTTCCGGGCGCGGTACTCATCCCAGAGCTCTTCGTCGGAGACGAAGATCCCCGCCGTCACCTGACGAATCAGCTTCTCCCGCGGGATTACCTCCCGGTAGTACTGCTCGAGCTGGCGGAGGAAGAGGGGGTCTCCCGCAGCCTGGCTCAGGAAGGCCTGGTACTTCTGGAGGTCGAACTGGCCATCGGTGAGGAACGCCGGCTCGTTCCGGAACTGGGGCGGCGGCGCCATCCGCGCGGCGATCCGGATCTCTTCGTCGCTGACCCGAATCCCTCGTCGACGAAGCTCCTGCTGGATGAGGATCTGGTTCACGATCTCATCCCAGGCCATATCCTCGATCTCCCGATTCTGCTGGGACGAGATCGGCTCGTTCTGAGAGCGGGACACCTGGTCGTAGATGCTCCGATAGGTGTCCTGCCAGATGTTCACCGAGACGGTCTGGTTCCCCACCCGCCCAAGGTCACCTCCGGCGGACTGACCGCTCATGTCCATTCCCCACTCGAAGACCATGAGCGCCACGAACGCGAGCGCGGTCACGAGCATGATGATCTTCGTGTTCTGACGCATCTGACGCATCAGCATACTGCGGGTACCTCCACCGACGGGAATGGGGTCGGGCGTCCTCGGGACGCCTGCGGACAAAGAATCGAAAACCTAATCGGTTCAGAAGATCCACTCAAGGAAGAGGAGGAGGGACCCATCCCCCTTCGTTGACACCCCTTCGGCGCCAACTCTATCTTGCCCGCCTGGCTTTTCCCATCCGTCCCCTCCTCCGGGAGCCGCTCCGTTGCCCGCGTCCCTCGAACAGGAAATTCGGGCGCTCCGCGCCTACTTCTGGTCCGATCGGGACCCCCAGGGGAGGGCTTTTGCCCCCCTCGCCGACGTCTACCTCCGGATGGGGGATCTGGACGAAGCCCGTTCTCTCCTGGAGGATGGGCTTTCCCGGCACCCGGACTTCGTCCCCGGGCTCCTGGTAGCCGCGCGGGTTGCCAGGGCGGACGGAAATCCCGCCGGCGCAGGGGAACACCTCGAACACCTCCTCCTCCTGGACCCGGACAATGTGGTGGGGCTGGGGGAGAGGAGCCGCCTCCATCGGGGTGAGGGGCGGGAAATCGAGGCCGAGGCAGATCTGGCGCGTGCCCGGGAGCTGGAGCCGGGATTCGAGCCGGAGCCGGAGTGGGAGACCGCGGCGCCACCTCCGCTCGAGGCGGAGTCCACACCCGCGCCCGAACCGGCGTCGGGAGTGGTGGTGGAAGGGGAGGTGGAGGACGACGACTTCACCGACCTTTCGGCCCTCTCCTGGGAGGGGCTGGGAATCGGCGAGGTGGAAGGCACCGAACCAGAGGCGCCTGAAGCCGAGTCGGTCGAAGAGGTGCCCGCGGACGATGTGCCCGTCGATGACGTTCCCTGGGCCGACGCTCCCGTGGACGACGTGGTCACGGACGAGGAGGACGAGGCGGTCTTCTCCTTCGAGTCGGCCTTCGACGCCGCCTTCGGGATGGATAGGGGGAGTGGGGACAACGACGAGGAGGAGCTCCCCG
Source organism: Gemmatimonadota bacterium (assembly GCA_050485305.1). Classification (GTDB taxonomy): domain Bacteria; phylum Gemmatimonadota; class Gemmatimonadetes; order Longimicrobiales; family Gaopeijiaceae; genus JBJHBD01. Next base: position 2,938 of record JBJHBD010000080.1, on the reverse strand, counting down.
TCCCCACCCGCACCCTTGCCGAGCTCTACCTGCGCCAGGGGCTGCACTCCGAGGCGCTCCGGGTCTATCGGGCACTCCTGGCGGCGAGCCCCGGGGACGGGGACCTTGAGGCGCGCATCGCCGAACTGGAGGATGGGATCGAGGCCGGCGACGAGGCGGGAGCTGATGCTCCGATTTTGGAGTCCCCTCCTTCGGCGGCACCCCTTACCACCCCACCCTGGGAAGCGACCGGACGCCCCGTACGCGACTACTTCGTGGACCTCTTCTCCTGGGTACCGGGAGCGGTCCCCATCGAGACGCTGGCTCCGGGCGCGGAGGGAGCGGAGGAGGGAGAGACGGTTCACCCCTCCCTCGGTGACGGGTCCCCGGGCCCATCCTCCCGGGAACCGGAGTCTCCGGCACCGGAAGAGGATGAGGGGCTCGACGACTTCCAGGCCTGGCTCAAGAGCCTGAACTCGTGAGAATCGCCGTCATTCACGGGCCCAACCTCCGCCTCCTGGGGAAGCGGGAGCCGAAGGTCTACGGGACCACCACCCTGGCGGAGATCGACAACGCGCTCGACACACTCGCCTCGGAGTTGGGGGTGGCGGTGGAGAGCTTCCAGTCGAACCATGAGGGGGAGATTCTGGATCACCTGGAGGCGATCTCGGAGCGAGCGGACGGGATCGTGGTGAACCCCGGGGGGCTCACCCACACCTCGGTGGCGCTCCGGGACGGGCTGGCAGGGGTGGGGCTCCCCTTCGTGGAGGTACACCTGAGCAACACGGCGGCCCGGGAGCGCTTCCGCCGGCACTCCTTCCTCTCCCCTCTCGCCACCGGGGTGGTTTATGGATTCGGGGCGGAGGGCTATCTTCTTGGGCTTCGCGGCCTGGTCGCGCACCTGCGCCGCCCCTGATCCGAAGCTCTCACGACTCACACACCCACGCGGCGATCCGGTATGGCCTCGACGGCGGATTTCAGAAATGGGCTGGTCCTGGACATGGAAGGTGTCCTCTGGACCATCGTCTACTTTCAGCATGTGAAGCCGGGGAAGGGCGGCGCCTTCGTCCGGACCAAGCTCAAGAACGTTCTTACCGGACAGGTGGTGGAGAAGACCTTCCGGGCCGGGGAGAAGGTCACCGACGTGCGCCTGGAGCGCCGTCCGGTGAACTACAGCTACACCGACGGGCAGTTCTACCACTTCATGGACCAGCAGACCTTCGAGATGATCCCCATCGATGCCGACGTCATCGGGGACGATCAACTCAAGTACCTGAAGGAGAACATGGAGTGCGAGGGACTCGTCCATAAGGACAAGGTCATCGCGGTGGACCTCCCCGCCTTCGTTGAGCTGGCGGTGACCCAGACCGACCCCGGGGTCCGTGGAGACACGGCGCAGGGGGGAACCAAGCCGGCGACGCTGGAGACCGGTGCCGTCATCCAGGTCCCCCTCTTCATCGAGGAGGGTGATGTCCTTCGGGTGGACCGCCGTGAAGACAAATATCTGGAGCGTGTCTGATGATCGATCTAGACTTTGTGGAGCGTCTCATCCGTACGCTGGATTCGAGTTCGGTGGATCATGTGGAGATCGAGCGGGGCGGGACCCGGATTCTCGTGTCAAAGTCCCCCACCGGAGGAGCCGCGCCGGCGGCCTTTGCGCCGGTCGCCGCTCCGGCGCCGGCTTCGCCCTCACCTCCGGCCACCATCCCCGGAAACCCACCCGCCAGCGAGTCCACCGCTCCTCCGCCCCCTCCCGCCGGGAGCAACCTGAAGGAGATCACCTCCCCCATGGTGGGGACCTTCTACCGGGCACCGGCACCCGACGCCGCTCCCTTCGCCGATGTGGGCGCGAAGATTGCCCGGGGGGACACCCTCTGCATCATCGAGGCCATGAAGCTCATGAACGAGCTGGAGGCCGAGATCGAGGGGACGATCCGGGAGGTTTGCGTGGAGAACGCCCAGCCCGTGGAGTACGGACAGGTGCTCTTCCGCGTCGAACCCGTCTGAGGGAGCCCCGTGTTCAAGAAAGTCCTCATCGCCAACCGGGGAGAGATCGCCCTCCGGATCATCCGGGCCTGCCAGGAGCTTGGGGTCCGGACGGTGGCCGTCTACTCGGAGGCCGATCGGGAGTCGCTCCACGTTCGCTTCTCCGATGAGGAGGTGTGCATTGGCCCTCCTTCCTCCACCCAGTCGTACCTGAACATCCCCCAGATCGTGGCGGCGGCGGAGATCACCGGCGCCGAGGCCATTCACCCGGGGTACGGCTTCCTGGCGGAGAACGCGGAGTTCGCCGAGATCTGCGCTCGCTCCAACATCACCTTCATCGGCCCCACCCCCGATCAGATTCGATCCATGGGGGACAAGGCGGTGGCGCGGGATACCATGAAGCGGGCCGGCGTCCCCACCGTCCCCGGCTCCGACGGGATCGTCCACACGGTGGAGGAGGCCCGGGAGGCGGCGGAGAAGATCGGGTTCCCCATCATGATCAAGGCGGCGGCGGGGGGAGGTGGGAAGGGGATGCGCATTGCCCACGACGCCGAGACCTTCCCCCGACTGCTCCAGGCGGCCCAGAACGAAGCGCAGAACGCCTTCGGTGATTCGGGAGTGTACCTGGAGCGGTGCATTCTCAAGCCCCGTCATGTGGAGTTCCAGGTCTTCGGGGATTCCCACGGTCGGGTGGTTCACCTGGGAGAGCGGGACTGCTCCATTCAACGCCGGCACCAGAAGCTGGTGGAAGAGGCGCCCTCCCCGGCCCTCACCCCCGAACTGCGCCGGGAGATGGGGGAGGCGGCGGTACGTGCGGCCCAGGCCATCAACTATGTGGGGGCGGGGACCATCGAGTTCCTCCTGGACGAGGACGGGTCCTACTACTTCATCGAGATGAACACCCGGATCCAGGTGGAGCACCCGGTCACCGAGGTGACCACCGGCTTCGACCTGGTGAAGGAGCAGATTCTGG
>JBJHBD010000079.1:0-14675 GCA_050485305.1 Gemmatimonadota bacterium | reverse complement strand
TACGCCACCTGCACCTGTTGGGAGCCCGCCGGGATCCCCGGAAGCCGGAACTCCCCCTGCGGGTCCGTCAGCGTTCCACGCTGCGTCCCCACCACACTCACCTGCGCCGAGGCCACCGGCGCGCCCGTCCGGGCGTCAACCACCCGCCCCTGGATCGTTCCCTGCGCCTGCGCCATCACGTCGCCCGCACCGATGGCGAGTGTGGCCAGTGCCACGAGCACCCCCAATGGGTACCCTCTGTTCAAACGCTTGAACAGGTTCATCTCCTTCCTCCTTGAATGAAGGGAAGTGGTTCCGGAGCACGACCGAGTTCATCGACCTGCTCCGCGCCTCTGAACCATCGGTGGGAGTTTTGGTATCCACAATGCCATAAGACGCGCAGCAGCAATCATGTACGAAAATCGTACCTTGTTAAAATTGTAAAATGAGACTCCCCCGCGCCCGTCCGTCGACTACTCTTCCCCGGTGAACTCCGCACCCCGCGCCGAAACCCACCTCCACTCCCATTCCCATGACCCGCACCGCTCTCGTCGCCATCGCCCTCTCCACGTCGGCGCTGGCGGTGGCCTATGTCGGAGCCTTCCTCCCCGGAGGGGCACCGCGGTGGACCCCCTGGCTCTTCATGGCCGCCCTCTCCGTCATGATGGTGGCCTTCATGGCGCTGGGAGCCGCACGCCGGGGAGGGCTGGGACGCCTGACACTCCCCCTGGCCGGGACTCTGGCCCTCCTCCTGGCAGCCTTCTCCCTCGCCCTCCTCCTTCCGCCCCCCGATCCCGCAGACCCCGTCCTCTGGCTGGGCCTCCCTCCGGGAGCGGCGGTCATCGTCTACGGGGTGGGGCTCCTCCCCTTCCTCCTGGTTCCCACCGCGTATGCGTGGAGCTTCCCCGACCAGGGGCTCAGCGAACCGGAGGTAGCCCGGATCCGGGATGAAGCCATGCGAGCGCGCCGCGAGGGACCCGGAACCCATCCTCCCGTAGGGAGTGAAGGGTGACTCCGGCACTTCTTCTTCAGACCGCGGAACTCCCCCGGGTGGTGCAACCCGCCATCGTGGGGGTGGGTGTCGCGTATTTCCTCGTGGTTGCCGCAATAGGTGTTTGGGCCACCCGCCGCACACGCACCGCCGGCGACTTCTTCGCGGCAGGAGGGGGAATCGGCCTCGTGGCCCTCTCCCTCTCCGTCATGTCGGCGAGCCTCTCGGGGTTTGCCTTCATCGGGGGGCCGGGGCTCGTCTACACCCTGGGGATGGGGGCCCTCTTCATCATCCTTCCGGCGTCGCTCACCGGCGCCATGGGGGCATGGGTCCTGGCGAAGCGGCTCCGACTCCTGGCCGAAGTCCGCCGCACCCTCACCCTCCCCGCCGCCATCGAAGCGCGCTACCGCTCTCGACTCGCCCGAGGGCTGTCGGCAGTGGGGATCCTGGCGGGGGTGGTGGGCTACCTCGCCGCCAACATCCTGGCGCTCGGGTTCGTCATCGACGCGGTTTTCGGGGTAGGGGTGGGATGGGGAATCTGGCTGGGAACCGCCGTCACTCTGGCGTACGCCACCGGGGGCGGCATCCTGGCCGGGATCTACACCGACGTATTCCAGGGCGCCCTCATGGCGGTGGCCTCGGCCCTCGTCTTCCTCCTCACCCTCCAGGTGGGCGGGGGGATGGGCGGCCTCTCCACCACCATCCTCGCCGGCGATCCGCACTTCCTCGGCCCCTGGGGGCACCTCTCACCCCTCGCCGCCCTCTCCTTCTTCTTCGTCTTCGGGATCGGCGCGCTCGGGCAGCCCCACGCCGTCCACAAGTTCCTCATGCTCCGCGACCCGGGGCAGCTCCGCTGGTACCCCCTGGTGATGACCTTCTCGTTCCTGGTGGTGCTCCTTCTCTACTTCGGGGTGGGGGTGGTCATGAAAGCCCTTACGGAGGATGGGTCCCTGGCGCCCCTCGCCTCCGCGGATCACGCCACTCCTCTCTTTCTCCTCAGCTACACGCCCCTCTTCCTGGCCGCCCTCGTCTTCTCCGGGGTGGCCGCCGCCATCATGAGCACGGTGAACTCCTTCATGAATGTGGGGGCGGCGGCCCTCACTCACGATCTCCCCGCCGCGCTGGGGAGGCGGGTGGAGAGGGAGCTCTTCTGGGGACGGGTGGGAACGGTGGTGATCTCGGTGGCGGCGGCGCTCGTGGCGCAGCACTCGGGGTTCCTCGTGGCCTTCCTCGGAATCTTCGGGTTCGGGCTCTTCGCCTCGACCCTCGTCCCCGCCCTCGCCATCGGTCTCAACTGGACGGGAGCCACCCGAGCGGGGGCGGTGGCCTCCATCGCCACCGGGCTCGGCGTCACCGTGGTCTTCGAGCTCCTCGCCTTCTTCGGGGTCTACGCCTTCCCCGCGGGCGTCCCCATCTCGGGGGTATCGCTCGTCCTCTCCATCCTGGTCTTCTTCGGAGTGTCTCTGGCGACCCGGGCTCAGGCGGAGGGGGATCTGGATCCCGACGTGCGGGTGGTCATGGAGGGGTGAGGGGGGCGCCGGGCGGACCCGGCCATGAGCCACCCTCCCAGAAGGGCCAGCAGGAGGAGCACCATCCCTCCCTGATAGAGGCGAAGCGCCGAACCGTGTGCCGGAGAGGGGAGGGGGGTTCCCTCCTCCACCCGCTCCATAGCGTAGCCCCTCACGGGCGAGAGGGTGGGGTCCGCGCCAGGATCGTGCCGGACCGGAGTGGATTCGGGAGCCGGTGCCTCCATCCCCTCAGGTACCGGGACCTCCGCTGCATCGCCGGCGTCGGCGCCCTCGCTTCCCCCCGCGACCGGCTCAGGGAGCGGCTCATCGACCCTTTCAGGAAGCTCACCCCGGGCCTCAGCGATGGCCCTGGCCAGAACTTCCGGCGCGGGCGCCATCCCCTCCGGAGCCGCTTCCAGATGGGAGAGGGCGTAGTCCAGGAGCGCGGTGTTGTTGCACACCAGCGCGTTACACGCCGCCCCGGCGTCAGCCACCGATCTGGCCAGCTCCGCCGCCAGACGGGTCACCACTTCGGGTGGGGGCTCCCAGTACCCCCTCCGGGTGGTCTCCAGCATGCGGGCCACGAGGGTCTGGTATGCCCAGGCGTGGGTCTCCTCCTGAAAAAACTCCCGTAGCCCCAGTTCGTTGCGATCCTCCACCCACGTTTCGTAGAACTCGTTCCACCGGTCGGGAGTCACCACCTCGGGCGCCGTCACCTGCCACCCCCAGAGGTGGGACACGACCCGGGACATGAACCGGGCCCCGGCATACCCCTCGGCCATCATGGCCTCAATCCATGCGGGATTCAGGTAGCGGGACCTCATCTCCCTCCCCATGAAGGTGGAGAGGGATTCGTGCCGCGAGTCGGCAGGGTCCATCAGGTTGGAGACATGGAGCTCCGGAGAAGACCCGTCCAGCGACCGGATGGCGAGTGCGGTTCCGCCCAGATACTGGAAGAAGTCGTCGGTGTCGAGCACTCCATACAGACTGGTGGATCGGGAGTGTACGGCGATCCGGGTCCCCTCGAGCGCCCCCTTCAGCAGGTCGACGCTGAGCCCTCGACGGCCCGCCAAACCCTCCTCCACCACCTCGGGGCGCTCACCCCAGAACCCCTGGCCGTAGGCATGGCTCATTCGCCCGAAGAAGACACCGGCCACCTCCCCTTCCTCGTCCCAGGCATCGGACGCCTGGATGATGTCGTCCAGCCCGGTCCCGTACATCCCGGGAGCGGTCCCGAAAATCCGGACCGACGCCAGCCGCGCCGCCAGCTCCGGTTCGACCCCGTCGGCCTCGAGGCGACGGCGAGCGGCCAGCATGTGGATCCGGGCGTGGTTGTCCTCCTCCTCCTGGGCCATGGCGACGCCGGCCGCGACGTCCAGGAGCTGGATCAGGTTCGGGAAGAGATCGCGGTAGAGACCTGAGGAGATGACGGTGACATCCACCCGGGGACGCGCCAACTCGTCGCGAGATATGGCCTCCACCCCGGTCACGGTGCCCCGAGGGTCCCGCACCGGTCGGATCCCCATGGCGTGAAGGATCTGAGACTCCACGATCCCTTCGTGCCGGATGGTCTCCGTGCTCCACAGGTTGAAGGTGAGTCGCTCCGGCCACCCGCCATGACGGTCGCGGTAGTCCTCCAGGAGCTCCTCCACCATCCGAGCGCCCTCCTGGTATACCGACTCGGTTGGAATGCGCCCGGGGTTGAAGGCGAAGAAGTTCTTTCCGGTGGGTAGGGAGGCGGGATTGCGAAGGGGGTCGTTCCCGGTCCCTGCCGGGATGTAACGCCCCCGAAGGGCGTCGAGGAGGGAGGTGAGTTCACGGGGACCGGAGGCCGCGATGCGCCCTTCCAGCTCGGCGAGGCGGGCCTCCCGTTCCGACTCCGTCATCTCCGGATCGCGGGAGGCGATGGCCTCGGCGGTAGCCCGCGCCCCTTCCGGCGAGGGGGAGCGTCCGAATACATGGAGCCCGAAGGGAACATTGGTCTGGTCGATTCTCCGGAGGTGATGCTCCACCATTTCCAGCCCGTCCTCGTCCTCCACCTCCGTCAGCCCCAGGTCCGACAGGATTCCCCGCTCCGCCAGCACCTCGTTGATCTCCCGGAGGCGGATTTCGGCAATGGTGGGGCTCCGCTCCGCCGCCACATTGTAATCGTCGATGAGGGCCAGCAGGTCGGTGAGTCCGGCATCGAGTCCGGCCCGGTGAAAGGGCGGGGTCATGTGGTCCACGATGGTGGCCATCCCTCGCCGCTTCGCCTGAAGCCCCTCTCCAACGTTGTCCACGATGTACGGGTTCACATTGGGAAGGGGCCCCAGGAGAACCTCCGGTGCATCATCCTCCCCGAACCCCACCTCTTTCCCCGGTAGCCATTCCAGGGTGCCGTGCGTCCCCATGTGGACCACCGCGTGGGCGTCCCATCCGTGTCGGAGCCAGAGGTAGAAGGCGATGTACTGATGGTGCGGGGGAAGGTCAAAGGAGTGGTAGTCGCTGGTGGGATCGTGGAGGTGGGCATCGTCCGCCGTGTGCGGTTCCCCCCGAAGCGGCTGGGCCGCCAGAAGGACGTTTCCGAAGGGAACCACCGGAAGGACGAAGTGGAGCCCCCCTTCTCCATCCCTCCAGGTCATGATCCTCGCGTCTTCGGGGGCACCCCAGATCTCCAGGACGCGTTCCCGAAAATGGGTGGGGAGGGTGTCGAACCACTCCCGGTAGCGCTCCACCGGAAGGAGCACGGCCTCACCCCCATCCAGGAGTCGGCGCATGTCCGCCCCGGCCCACGATCCCACGTTCCGACCGTGGTCCATGACCCGGCGAGTGATGGAGTCGGGGTCCAGGCTCCGGCCTCCGATGTCGTACCCGGCCTCCGCGGCGGCTTGCAGGACCGATTCCAGACTGTTGGGAAGCACGTTCAGGTAGGACGCACCGACGTTGTCCCGACCGGGAGGGTAGTTGTAGTAAACAATGGCCACCCGGCGCTCTCCGTCCGGGGTGGTGCGCAACCTCACCAGCGCGGCAACTCGATCGGCAAGGCGCTCGACCCGCTCGGAAATGGGGCGGAACTCCAGGTACTCGAGCCCGAGCGCGGGGTCCGCCACCGGCTCCTTCGCCGCTACCACCGTCGGTGCGATGAGTCCGCCCAGTTCCGGGTTCGCCACCTGCCAACTTCGCTCGGTAATGTCGATACCGATGGGGTCATGCCTCCAATCCACCTCGGACTGTCGGGCAAGGGAGATGGCGTTCACCACCGGAACCCCCAGTCGCTCCAGCACCTCACCGAGTGCGCTCGGATCCACGCCCAGCCGGAGGGACATTCCCACTACCGCCTCCACCCGACTTCTTCCGGCATCGTCGAGGAAGTGCCGCTCCAGATTGGCGGGCTCCGGGAAGCCGAAGATGGGAAGGACGTTGAAGCCCCTTTCCTCCAGCGCCGCCGCCACCGCCGTCACATGGCGAATCTGCCCGGAGACCACGTAGTTGCGAAGGAGGGTGATCCCCACCCACGGACGATCGGCCCGGTGGTTCGGGTATGTGGCCAGGAAGCTCTCGAAGGTGTCGTGCGTCCCGCCGGTGGCCAGATCCAGGATCCCCCGCTCCGGCATGGAGATGGGGGCTTCCGCCCTCACCGGAAACCCGAGGTGCTCCGCCAGGAGGTGGAGCACCAGGTTCCGCAGATTCTCCGGGCCACCTTCCTCGTAGTAGCCGAGAACCCGAGTGTCGAAACGGATCCCCATCTCCCGGAGCTCCCCCTCCAGGGGAGTCCCACCCACCCCGTATACCACGGCCCCCTGCTCCACGAGCGTCGCCAGTTCACCGCGGAATTCCTCCACCAGCGGAATCCCGTGGACATTGAACACCACCACCTCCGACGCCCGCAACGCCCCCACATCGATGAACGCCGACGACGTGGACGGAAAAACGTGGATCCGTACCTGCCCGGCGAGGGTGGGGTCCGCTGCGTGAAGGGCGCGGATCGCCGAAGCCGCCGGTTCGGAGTAGGAGTCGCTGAGAACCAGGGTGACCCGCGGGAGTTCCTGTGCGGCGGTGGCCGCCGGCCACAGTGCCAAGCACACTATGGTGACGAGAGCCGGAAGGAGGACCACCCTCCGAACCATCCTCATGGGGTCGGACCCTCCCCCTCCAGCCCCGATTCGGGCACGTAAACGATGCGCCCATCTTCGAGCTGGAAGGCGGTGCCGAGTCGGACCCCCATCCCTGCCAGCTCCTGCGGAGTCACCCTCTCGATCCGAACCTCGCGCGCCTCCCTTGTGATGATCTCCATCTCCCCGTCGGGCCCTTCTTTCACCAGGGTGAAGTCCACGGCGGGATTGAAGAGATCCAGGACCCCGGCGGCCCCGAAGAGGACGACAAGAAGCGCCACGATAAAGGCCAGGCTGGCGTCGAAGAGGTTGGCGACTCCGGAGAGGGGGTCTTCCAGAGGATCGTGGGCGGGACGCCGACGCGGGGTGAGGCGAGGGGGGGAGCGGTGGAGTGACACGGGCAATCAGGCTCCCGCAGGGGTGGGGTGGGGCGCCGGGGAAGGGGAGCCGGCTCGGGCACGAACCGGCGAGTGTACTCCGCCTGGCGTCGTCCCTTCGGGAAGGATGCGATGCCGGATCTCCTCCGCCCTCACCTCCAGGGCGGCCAGCTCCTCTTCTGCCCACCGCTGGCGCACCAGGGTAAGGAGGTAGGCCACGATCCCCACCCCGAGTCCCACCACGGTGGTGGCAAAGGCGGTGACCATGCTCTCCGCCAGCCCGGTGAGATCCCCGCCGGCAAGGGAGGCCAGGGCCGTGGCCATGGGGATCAGCGTTCCCATGAGTCCCAGCGAAGGGCCTACACGAATGGCGAATCGGACGCGGTCCAGGGAACGGGCGCGTCTACGCTCGGCGCGTGAGATGGCGCTATCCAGCTCCATAGCGGCCCCGACCCCGTCAGCATCTCTCCCTTCATCACGGGAGTTCGCTTCCTCCAGGACGCGGAGGTCATGCGCCAACCCGGGCGCGATTCCGGCCCGGCGCTCCAGCGCTTCCCGCAATACCATCCCCCCGGCTACCGCCATCCATCCGGTAAGGGCGATGAGTCCGAGGAGGACGGGGTAGAAGAGCCCCGTTGAGAGTACGTATATGGCGGCACGAACGAGTTCCAGGAGATCCAAGGGTCAGGCTCCGCCCCCTGACGGGGTGATGAGAGTTGACGGGGTGTTCGGGGACCGGCGGGAGAGGATCGTGCCCGCCAGGAATCCCAGGACCATGAGAAGGGTGAGGGACGCCAGGAGCATGGCGGGTGAGATCCCGCCGGAAAACGGCGACGGAGAGGCGCCCCCTCCGGTCACTTCGGCCGGGAGGTGGTTTTGCCCCAGCAGGTAGACTCCCGCCGTCACCCCTGCGAGCCCGACGAGCTGGGCAAAGGGGGTGCGGGCGCGTCCCACCAGGTTGGTGGCCGCCCCCACGAGGAGGACGGCCACCAGTGAGGTCAGGACGGTCACGGGACCTGGAACCCGGCCTCCAGGAGAAGTGTCCGCCCCGGAGCCAGGTTGAAGTCGAAGTAGCGGCGATCCAGTGCGTTGTCGAGGCTGGCGGAAAGCTCCACTCCCCCCACCCGGTAGGCGCCCCGGAGGTTCAGGAGGAAGAAGGCGTCGGCCGACCCGAAAACCCCCTGGACGGTGTCCACATTGGTATCGGTGGAGAACCGCTTGGCCACATACCGGCCGTGCACCCCACCCGTCCAGCTTCGTTGGGACAGCTCGACACCGGCGTTGAAGAGGTGGGGTGGCACTCCGGTGAGCATCATCCCCTCTGTCTGGGGGGCTGCCGGATTCTCCCGGATGGTGGCGTCGGTGTAGGTGTAGTTCGCGAAGGCCCGTGACCCGGGCCCCAGACGTTGCTCAGCCTGAAGTTCAATCCCCTGGGTGATGACGCGCCCTGTGTTCTCGAAGATCCCGTTGTCGTCAGGGAGGGTCATCCGGTGGATCATGTCCCGCACATCGTTCCGGTAGAGGGCCACTCCGAGTGCCAGTCCTTCGATCCTGTGCTGCACTCCCACATCCAGCGAGAAAATGGTTTCCGGGCCCAGCTCCGGGTTGGACCAGTTGATTCGACCGGTGGAGAGGGTCCAGGTGCGGTAGAGTTCGAATACCGTGGGACCGCGGAAGCCCCGTCCCGCGGAAAGCTTGAGCTGGGTGTCGTCGCCGGGGCGCAGGATGAGCGCGGCCCGGGGGCTCAGAAAGGAGGAGGACCGATCCTCAAAAGAACGGGGGTAGCCCTCCGCGCCCACATCGTTTGCGGCTCCGTCATGGGTGGTCCAGCGATCCCACCGGAGCCCCAGGTACAGGGTAACCGCCTCCCGCACCCGGATCTCATCCTGGAGGAAGAGTCCGAGGGTCGAAACCTTCCCTCCCGCCGAGTAGCGGAGGTCGCTCCGGGTGGAGGTGTCGCGCCAGTTGGTGAGGTTGGTTTCCCTGAGATCGGCCTCGTCCCGTTTCACCGTGAACCCTCCGGTGACACGATGGGCCGGTCCCAGATTGGTGGTGGACTGGAAATCGGCGACGATGCTGGGCGACGGGTTCTGGACGATCCGTCCACTTCCTCCCTCATAGGTGGCGGAAGCGTCGTAGGTGGCGTACCAGGACTCGTAGTCGTTCCATGCCACCGCGAGGCGGGACTCCGCCCCGAAGCCGTTCGAGGTCAGGGCGGCGGAGTAGATCCTGTGGTCCTTCCCGCCGTAGCTTGAGAGGAAGTCCCGGGGAGCCAGCGATACACGGTGTTCCGCACCCCCATCCTGGATGATCAGGCTTCCTCCCAGCACCGGATTCCCGGAAGCGTCACGCACCCAGGGCTCCGGCGCTCCATGACCGTGCTCCCCTTCCAGACGGGTCACGCCCAGGGTGAGGCGGGTGTCCTCCATGAGGTCGATGGCAACTTTCATGGCAAGAGACTGTTCGAGGACGGAGCGAACACCCCCGGTCCCCAGCGAGTAGACGGTGGCTCCGGTGCGGTTCTCCCCTGCCCTGAACCCGGTCACCGGAATCGATCCGGCCCCGGTGAGTGGGGTCTTGGTCACCTCGTCCCACGCATACCCGTCGGTCGCGTGGCGCCGGTAGGACGCCAGGACCGCGACGCGGCCCACCCGGTCACCCAAGGAGGCGTTGGCCATCCACTGTCGAGAAAGGGCATTCCCGTTGCCTCCCACATCCGGTGCGTGGGCCAGGCTGGCGCGCACCACCCGGGAGTCGGGCAACCGAGTGACGAAATTCACGACCCCGGCCATGGCGTATCCGCCGTACAGGCTGGAGCTGGGGCCTCGCACCACCTCCACCCGCTCGAGATCCTCGGGAGAGAACCCTCCGAAGCGGACATTCCCATTGTACCCGTCATTCATGGGAATTCCGTCCACCATGATGAGGGTGCGGCGCTGTCCGGGGATCCCACGCAGATGGATGGAGCCGTGCCCATCGTCCAGGAGGTTGTCGCGATGGTTGTAGACACCCGGGGTATAGACCAGCGTGTTGTCGATGCGACGGGTGTTCCTGGCGTCGAGCGCCGCGCGGGAGATGACGGAGACCGATCCGGGGGCATCGGCCAGCCGCGTTTCCGCTCGTGTGGCCGAGACGGTCATCTGATCCAGTTCGAGGGGAGACTGGGAAAGCTCCACTCGGAGCGGGGTCCCGGTGACCACCACATCCCTCGTCTCGGTACGATACCCCATCCTGGAGAAGGTCACGCGCACGGAACCCGTTGCTCCGGTGAGTACGAAGCTCCCGTCTGCCCCTGACAGCGCCTCCCCTCCGAGAAACGATCCGCCCTGGGACGCCCGAATGCGTACGCCGGAGAGGGGGCGACCCGAATCGGCTTCCACGATTCGCCCGTGGAGTCCGGTAGTGGTCTGGGCCAGGAGCCCGCCGCCGGCGACACCGTCCTGAGCCGGGCTGAGATGGATCCCTGGAGCGAGGAGGAGGGTGAGAGCCGCGAGACCGATTGTTGCCGTTGGACCGCGGAAGGGCTGGAAAGGGTGACGTAGAAGAGGGATGGAGCGGAGGACGTGTGGGGGGCGTTGGGAGCGCATGGGTAGGCCTCGGGGGATCGGAACGGACCCGTCGCCGCGGGAATCACCGGGAGTGACGGGGGTGGATTGCCAGGCTGTAATGAGAATGCGATCCCACTATCACACGCGGGGTGGGAACCTGTCAACTCACGGCGCATTCCGTTTCCTGGTCCGCCCCCCGGGAAGCGGTCTGAACGAATGGGACCAAATTGGCCCTTTTCCCCTGATTTCCACCCGGATAGAGTGCACCCTGTAGGCCGCCCACCGAACACGGGGAGCGCGATGCACCTGCACGCGAGAGGATTCTCGATGGCGGCAAGCCCATCATGACGAACCAGCTTTTCGACCTCCACATCCGTCTGGATGGGCGCCGGCAGATCACCGCGCAGCTCTATCAGCGCATTCGCGATGCCATCCTGGATGGGAGGCTGGAGCCCGATGCCCAACTCCCCTCCAGCCGGGAGCTGGCTCGGCGGCTCCACCTTTCCCGCCACACGGTGGTGGTGGCATACGAGCGGTTGCGGTCCGAGGGGTTCCTCAGATCCAGCACCGGGTCGGGCACCTTTGTGGGGAGCACCCTGCGCCCTCCCTCGGAGCCGGCCCCGAGCCCCTCCCCCCTCACCCCCCGCACTCTCTGGAGTCAGGTGGAGGAGCCGGCCATACCCTCTCCGTCGAAGGTGCTTCATGACTTCCGACCGGGGATTCCGGACACCACCGCATTCCCCCACGACGCATGGCGCGCCCGACTCGCCAGAGCATCCCGGCAAAGCTCGGTCGGACACGATGCCCACCTCCATGTGGAGGGATTGGCCCGCCTCCGGGGGGCCATTGCCCGGCACCTCTCCGTCTCCCGCGGGGTGCGTGCGACGCCTGACGACGTGTTCGTCACCAGCGGGAGCCAGCAGGCGGTGGACCTCCTGGCCCGTGTCCTCCTGGAGCCGGGCGACCTGGTAGCGGTGGAAGACCCCGGCTATCTCCTCTCTCGCCGCGCCTTTCTTGCGCATGGCTGCCCGGTGGCGGGAGTCCCCGTCGACGAAGAGGGGATCATCGTGGATGAGATTCCGGAGGGTGTCCGCCTCGTCCACGTGACCCCGTCCCATCAGTATCCCCTCGGGGTGGCCATGTCCCCCGCCCGCCGCCAGGCACTCCTGGAGTGGGCCGAGCGCACCGACGCCGCCATCCTGGAGGACGACTATGACAGCGAGTTTCGGTACTCCGGTCGCCCCCTCGAACCGTTGCACTCCCTCGACCGAAACGGGCGCGTCCTCTTCGTCGGCTCCTTCTCCAGAGTCATGCTTCCCACGCTACGGCTGGGGTTCGCCGTGCTCCCGAAGCCCCTCCACACCGCCTTCCGTAAAGCAAAATCGGTCACGGACTGGCACACGGCGGTCCCCCTTCAGGCAGCCACCGCCGACCTCCTGGATGAGGGGATCCTCGCTCAGCACATCCGCCGCCTCCGACGCACCTGCGCCGAGCGTCACCGACTCCTCCTGGAGCTGCTGGGGAGCGACTTCGCCGGGATCCTCACCCCAATCCCCTCCGTGGGAGGCCTTCATCTGGCAGCCTTCCTGGAAGGACGGGAGCCGCCGGAGGATGGTCGGCTGGTGGACGAGGCCCGGCGTGCGGGCGTCGCCGTTGAACCCCTCTCCCGCCACTACCTGGGCCGACCCCCTCGAGCCGGCCTGATCCTCGGATTCGGTGCCATCGAAGCAGCGGATCTGGAGATGGGGTTGGAACGCCTCCGCGCCGCACTCGTGGACTGAACGAAACGGCGGAAATTGGCGCTTCACGGGGGTGGCGCCCGCCTCTATCCTCGGTGGTCCGCCAATCGGGCCTCGGCTTCCGCGGGTCCCCGCTCCTGGCTCCACAACTCCGTATCACCGGGAGGTGAAGATGGTCCACGTCCTGCCGATCCTTGCCCTCCTTCTCGTCCCGCCTCTCCCCAACGCGCCACTCGGGGCGGTAGACCCGGTACCCGTCTCCCAATGTGGGGCCAGGGACTTCGACTTCGAGTTCGGGGAGTGGTCCGTGACCCTCCGGCGGTTGGCGGAACCCCTCACCGGCGCGGACGAGTGGATCGAGTACTCGGGAACCTCCGTCGTCCGACCGGTCTGGGGTGGGAGGGCCAATCTCGGCGAACTGGATGTGAGTGGAGATTCCGGCCGGATCCTCGGAATGAGCCTCCGCCTCCACAGCCCGGAAAGCTGCGAGTGGCTGATCCACTGGGCAAACAGCCGTAACGGGCTGATCGGACCCGCCACCATCGGCGGGTTCCGCAATGGGACCGGAGAGTTCTACAGCCAGGAACTCTTCAACGGTCGGGCGGTCTTCGTGCGTTTCATCTTCTCGGAGATCACGGAGACCACCTTCCGCTTCGAGCAGTCCTTTTCCGACGATGGCGGGAGAACGTGGGAGCCCAACTGGGTCGCCGAGTTTGTACGGGGGATGGGATCGTGAACGACCTGTGACTCGAAGAGAAATCCGGCGAGTTCGATCTCGGGCCCCAGAAGACGGTTCGGTGTCGCGTCAAGCGCTGCGACTGCGAGAGACGGGTCCGCCAGGTGCCGTTTGGGGGTCGCCACCAGACGGATCCTGGATCTGAGTTCCGGTTTCCAGCTCTCCTGGTCTTCGATCAGGAAGAGTCGGCGAAGAGCACCCAGGTAGTCGTGAAGGGTGGATTCACTCACGGGCCGGTCCGAGTTCCGTGCGATGGTGCGCATGGGTACCGGAGCGATCCGGCGCGCACCTGTGTGCAGGCGATCTCCCTTCTCGGGTTCCACCAAACCGGTGAGGAGGAATAGCCCCTTCCCCTGTGTGTCGTCGATCCGGCCTCTGACGGCCTCCCAGAGTCCCTCGACCAACTGATACTCGTCGAGGAGGCGAGGGGATCACCATTCAGAACCAGTTGAGGGTCGACTCTCGCGGCCCTGAGGGCGGCGGGATCCTGGTCGAAGTGCACTTCCGAGGCAGCTAGCTCGCCGTGGTGGTCTTCCCCACTGCCTTGGCACCGGTAATCAGCACCCCCCATGGGTCCTTAGCCGATCTTCGATCACTCCTTTGACGATGCGGCTGAATCGTTCAAGCATGACAGACCTCAACAGGCCTCAATAGGTGGCAGAGGGACTGTACCCAGAATAGCCTAAGGATTGTACCCTGTAAAACATCGGCATTGTACCCAACCAGGCATGGGGATCGTACCCATACTCCGGTTGCGGCTACCGCACCTCCCACGCCGCCTGCAGCACCGCCCGCACGTCGGCTACCGTTACCGGTCGGGGGTTCGGGTACTCGCCCCGGGTGGCCAGCTCTGCCGCCCGGTCCAGATCGGCGGGGCCCAGCCCCAGATCCCGGAGGGTTTCGCCGATCCCGAGGGCCCGGTTGAGCGCCAGGATTCGCGCTGCGGGGGAGTCGGCGGCGCCGGCCCCCGCCGCATCCAGCGCCTCCCCCAACGCCTCCATGGCTGCCGGCGCTGCGGGGGCGTTGAACGCCACCACCCGAGGAAGGAGGATGGCATGGACCAGGGCATGGGGGAGGTCGAACGTCCCCCCCAGCACGTGGGCCAGCTTGTGATGGAGCCCCATGCGGGCCAGCTCCAGTGCCCATCCGGCCCGGTACGCCCCCTCGAGGACGCGGGTGCGGGCCCCCAGATCGACCGGGTCGGCCGCCACACCGGGGAGCCCCCCGACCAGTTCCGTCACGCCGGCCATTGCCAACTCCCGGGCCCGGGGGTCCGGATCGGGTGCGTAGAGGGCCTCCACGGCATGGGCCAGCGCGTTCACGCCGCTCCGCACGCTGGCCTCCCGGGGGAGGTCGAGGGTTTCCACCGGGTCGTAGATCACCACCCGGGGGCGGACGCGGGCGTCGCGGCCGGTCCGCTTCTCTCCCCCTTCCGTCACCCCCCAGATGGAGGTCATCTCCGAGCCCGAGTAGGTGGTGGGGAGCGCCACGATGGGAAGCCCGGTTTCCAGCGCCACCGCCTTGGCCACACCAATGGGAGAGCCGCCTCCCAGCGCCACCAAGGCGTCGGCGCCGCACCGACGGGCCTCGTCCAACGCCCGGGCCGCCACGGTGACGGGCACATGGAGGCGGGCCCCGGCAAAGACCGCCGCCACCCGGTCACCCCCGGCGTCCACCACATGGACGCCGGCCTCCCGCCCTCGCTG
>JBJHBD010000078.1:0-14767 GCA_050485305.1 Gemmatimonadota bacterium | reverse complement strand
GCTGGGGTGGGCGAGCCGCCTTCGACGGGGTCCGCTCGGCGGGGGTGAGCATTCCGGGGATCCTCCCCATGTCCCACATCGCCGCCGTCCGGGAGCCCCTCCAGGCCGGTACCCCGGCAGGGGGGAGCGTCCACTTCGGCGGGGAGATCCCCCTCGACCTCATCTACGTGACCTCCCACCGCCCCCTCTCGGTCCCAGGAGTGGAGTGGCTCTTCGGGCCCGGGGTGGGACAGATCGCCTTTGGCCCCTTCGGCGGCATCGGGAATCGGGAGGAGGGGTGGCTCGGGCTCGCCATGCTCCAGGCCCAGCCCCACCCCCGCTTCCGCATTGCCGGGGTGCGCTCCATGCACTTTGGTCGAAGCGCAGCCGTGGACTCGCTGGGAGGAGCGCCGGTCACATTTGATCGGGTCTTCCGCGCCCTCTTCCTCATGGAGAACCGCCCCCACGACTGGGACGATCAGAAGGCCGAGATCTCTTTCGAGTATCGCCTCGACCCCTTCGGCCTCCCCCTCACCACCTACGTCGCCCTCTCACAGGAAGACGCCCCTCCCTATCTGGACTCGGGGGTCCACGCCGGCCTCCGCACCGCCGGCGCCGCCGACGCCGGGCTCTGGATGCTCCAGTACGAGTACCTGGGAATCGGGGAACGGGGTCGATGGTGCCGGTTCTGCGAGCGAGTCTCCCACGAGACCGGTGGAGGGGTCTCCGAGAGCGGTCGCGAGCAGGGGACCTGGTACCGCCATGGCCGCATCGGATGGCTCTACGCCCGCGACGGGATCCCCCTGGGCGAGCCCCTCGGCGGATACGGCTCCCGGCACCGCCTCGACGCCTGGTTCTGGCCCGCAGGCGCTGCTTTTCGCCTCCGAGGATGGGCCTTCGAGGAGCGCCGCGAAGGGCTGAACCTCCTCATGGACCGCTGGCCGGGAAAACGTCGGGGGATGGGACTCGAGGGCGCCCTCCACCCCTGGGCTGCAGAAGGCTCCGGCTTCGCTTCGTCGCTGGAGCTGGTGGGCGAGGGAGTGGTGGCCGCCGGTGATGAGCCGGGAACGGAGTGGGGGGTGCGCCTGGGGCTTCGGGCCCGATTTGGGGGGGGAGCCGGGCAGGCGGCGGGGGTTCGGCAGGCGGCCAATCGGTGGGAGGCCACCCCTCCCGGAACCCCCACCATGGCGCCCCCCCCCCGGGAGCCGGGTGGAGATCACCTCCCCTGCCCTCCTCCACCGCCGCGCCCGCGGGGTGCTGGAAGGGGTCGATGGGGGCGTCTGGACCTTTCGCCCCGACGGGAGAGACGCCGCCTCCGTCACCCTTCCCGTGGAGCACCTCGAGCGGGTGCGCGTCGCCGGACCGGATGGAACGGCGGCGCTTCGCGGCCTCGCCGTCGGCACCCTCGTCGGGTTCGTTCTCGGGGTCTACCTGGATGAAGAAACCACGGACGACATCACCGAGCCCAGGGTCGGGATCCGGGTGGGAGGTGCGGCGGTGGGCGCCGCCGCCGGGACCCTCATCGGATGGAGAATCCCGGTTACCCGATGGCGCGACGTGGCGCGCTGAGGCAGCTCGCCTTCCTGCAGCACACCCGTCAGCTCCCTCCCATCCGAGCCCAGAGGAGCCCCAGCGCTTCGTGGCCGGCGCGCTCCACCTTCCGGTAGTTCCCCCCTGAGGGGATCAGGTCCCGGAAATCCCATGTCGTGCGGCGAAGGGTGTACGCCTGTGCCGGAGCCGGGATGGGCTCCAACCCGCGGGCCCGGAAGTGGGCAAGGGAGCGGGGCATATGGGCGGCAGAGGTCACCAGGAAAAAGGGGCGGTCCGCGGACCCATCTTCCCGGAACCGGAGCGCCACTGCCTCCGCTTCTTCCGCCGTGTCCCTGGGCGAGTGTTCCACCTCGATGTGGGCGAGGTCCACCCCCATGGCTTTGGCCGCCTCCCGCCCGCCTTCGGCGGACGAGAGCGCTTCGGTCCCTCCCCACCCGGTGAAGAGGAGTCGACTCCCCGGGAGGGCGCGGTGGAGGCGAACCCCTTCGGTGACGCGATAGAGCGACTCGTCCAGGAGGCGCGCCGGGGGCGGATAGCGGAGGTCGGTGCGCTGCCCTCCCCCCAGCACCACGACCCACACCCCTTCCCATTCGGCGCCCGACGGAACCACCACCCCATCGGGATCCAGGATGGCGACCGGATCCAGAATGGGGAGATGGCGGTCCTCGAAGGGGCGCAGGAGAGCGTCGGCCACCGGGGCGGTGCCCAGCACCCAGGCGAGGATCAACCCCGCGGCCACCCCCCACCGACCCACCCGGCGGAACCGTTCGGTGAGGGAGAGGAGGAAGGCCACCGCCACCCCGAAAATCAGGAGTGGGAGGGGAGCCAGGAAGGCGCCCAGGAGTTTTTTGAGGAAGAAGGTCACCGGCTCGAACAGGGCTTTGGGGAAGAGGAATCTAATGGTGGCCACACCTTTGCGCTTTCGCCAATGGTGGCCTCCCCGGCGGGGCGCCTCCATGTTGGGTCGGGTCCGGTCGGCATCCATCTCCGCCCATCCCCTCCCGATAGCTTTTTCGCTATCATCGTACCATGAACCTTCCTCTCGACCCCGCCGCTCTCCTGCGAAATGCCCGCCAACGGACCGGGCTTACCCAACGCGCGTTGTCCGTGCGCGCCGGGACATCCCAGTCCGTGGTAGCCCGGATCGAGCGGGGGCAGACCAGCCCCAGCATCGTGACCCTGAACCGCCTTTTAGAAGCCACCGGCCACAGGATCCAGGCACATCTGGTACCCACCTCCGATGATCTCCGGGCTCGGGCCCGATCATACTTCGAGACTCACGCTCCGGTCGGGATCATAGCTGCCTTTCTATATGGCAGTACCGCCAGGGGCACGCGCCACCGGGAAAGCGACGTGGACATCGGCGTACTGGTCGACCATGAGGCGACCCCGGCCCGCGGTCGGCGCTCGGAGCTTCGTGTCGACCTTGCCGCAGACCTCATCGCCGCGCTCGGGATGAACGAGGTGGACGTGGTCGTATTGAATGATGTCCCCCCCGGCCTAGCGGCTCGAATCGTCCTCGACGGAACCCTCCTCTGGCAGGACGACCCCGACCGGGTCCACGCCTTTGCCCGCGACGTGCAACTCCGACGAGCCGATCTCGCACCATTTCTCAGGCGAACTACCCGCCTCAAGCGCGAGGCGCTTGCCCGATGACCTACCTCGTCGAGCGGCTGGCCGAACTCCGTCGCCACCTGGATCACCTCCGGGAACTCCGTCCAAAGGTGAGCGGCCCCGAAGTATTCGAGGCGGATCTATCGCTCCATAACGATGTCCTGTTCTCACTCCTCACTGTGGCACAGGTGGTCATCGACGTTGCCGGAGAACTTTCAGCCCGGGAAGGACATCGGTTCGAAGACTACACGACGGCGGTGCGAAATCTCGCCAGGTTGGAGGGATTCCCCCGGGAACTCGTGCGTGAACTCGCTCGGTTGCCAGGCTTCCGGAACATCCTCGTTCACGAGTACGTGGGGCTGGACTATGGGTTGGTCGTGGAGGCGCTCGACAACCTCGAGCCCATCGAGACCTTTTTGGAGACTGTGCTGACCCACCTTGAGGA
Organism: Gemmatimonadota bacterium; assembly: GCA_050485305.1. Classification (GTDB taxonomy): domain Bacteria; phylum Gemmatimonadota; class Gemmatimonadetes; order Longimicrobiales; family Gaopeijiaceae; genus JBJHBD01. Next base: position 11,178 of record JBJHBD010000078.1, on the reverse strand, counting down.
CCGAACGTGACCCCCGCCTCCATGCCACCCACTCCACGCCCCTTCCCCTTCCGGAAGACCCTCGGAAAGCTTCGCCGGGGGATCGTGGGTACCCTCTTCTCCTTCCGGAACGGTCGGCATCACCCCATCACCATCCTGGACCCGACGCTGGCTGCGGCGCTGGGGGTGACGGAGGGATCTTCCATCCCCCCTTCGGACATCTCGGATCACCTGAACCTCCTCTTCCACCGGGTGGTGGAACGCCGCCCGCGCCTCATCGTGGAGTTGGGGACCCGAGGGGGAGCCAGCACCCGTGCGCTCCTGGCCGGTGCGGAGGTGGTGGACGCCCTCGTCCTCAGTGTGGATCTGGATGACTGTGGCACCCTCCCCCTTCCTCATGGGGAGCGCTGGCGGTTCATTCGGGGAGACGACGTGGCCTTCGGGGAATCGGGGTTCCGGGAGTGGGCCGAAGGTGAGGGGGTTGAGCCCCGGGTGGACCTCCTCTTCCTGGACACCTCCCATGAGTACGAGCACACGAAACGGGAGTTGGAGGTCTGGCTCCCCCACCTGGCGCCGGAGGGCGTCATCATGCTCCACGACACCAACATGGGTGAGGGGATCTTCACCCGCCTGGACGGATCGGTGGGGCACGGGTGGGACAACCGGCGGGGGGTGGTGCGCGCCCTGGAGGAGGCGCTCGGCGCCCATCTCCCCGAAAACGGGCACTTTGTCACCCGCGCGGGGGGGTACCTGATCCGGCACACCCCCACCTGCGGGGGGCTCACCGAGCTGACCCGGCTCCCGAAGCCGTAAACCGGTCCTACGGGCGGGCGTGAACCACCAGCCGGTAGCGGATGGGGAGGTTCACCAGGCGGGTCCCGGCCGCCACCCGCCTGGCCACCCTGGCCACCTTCCGGGCAAACCCCGCCGGTTGAAGAGGGGGGAGCGCTTCGGCGGATCGGAAGCCGGCTGCCTGGCAGAGCCCCAGGAGGGCTGCGCGGTTCGGCACCCACCAGTTCGAGGCGTCCCCGTTCAGCTCCGCTCCCGGGAAGAACTCACAGATGGCGCGCGAACCGCTCCCGGGGATCTCGGTGGCCTCGGTCTCGATGACGCACACCCCGTCGGGGTGAGCCAGATCCCGTACGCGGCGAAGGGCGGTGAGGGGGTCTTCCAGGTGGTAGAGTACCCCCAGAAAGAGGACCACGTCGAAGCGCCCGAGCGCACCCGGATCCATGGTCATGAAGTCCCCCACCACCGGCTCCACTCCACTCTTCAGGAAGGTGTGGGCCGCATCGAAGGGGCGCCGACCCGGAAGCTCATCCGGGTGCCAGAACTCGGTGTCGTGGGGAGCGGGGATCGTCCGTCCCTCGTCTCGGGCCTTCCGCCACTCCGCCATGTACCCCACCATGTCGGTCGACCAGACGTAGTGGTCCAACGCCACCACCCGTGAAGCCCCCGCCCGCTCCGCCGCAAAGGAGAAGAAGCCGTCCAGCGCTCCGATGTCCAGCACCGACTTCCCGCGGAGATCCGGGAGCCGCAACTGGCGGAAGGCCGACTCCCAGTGGGCGAGGGGCGCCTTCCCCGGGGTCACGACCCCCGGAGCCAGCGGAATGGAGTGATACCACTCGGGGTTGAGGCGAATCACCTCATCTGCGGTGATCATGACCGGGTCAGAGGAGGGTCGCGACGATGATGCCGAGGAACCCAAGGACCCCGCTGGCCACGAATCCGCCATTCCGGTCGAACCAGGAGCGGCGCCCCACGATGATCTGGTCTCCGGACCGCACCCCGATGGCGGTGAGGTTCAGCTCCGGGCCCACCTCGGCCCGAATGACCTGACCGTCCCTGAGAATGGTGAGCTTCCGGAGATCTCCGGTGGGGTTCGCGCCCCCGGCCAGCGCCACCGCCCCCGCCAGAGAGAGGGAGAGGTCGGCCTGAACGAGCCCCGGGTCGTTCACCTCGCCGAGAACGTGCACCCGGCGGAGGAAGACGATCTGGATGGAGGGGTTCCGGAGTTCGAGGGCGAACCCCTCCAGGATCTGCCGCCGGAGGTCGCGCGCCGACACCCCGAGGACGGAGATCCGGCCCAGGAGGGGAAGGGTCACCACCCCATCCTCATCCACCAGGAACTGCCCTCCGAGATCTTCTTCACGCCAGACCTCGATCTCCACCATGTCCCCGGGGAGGAGGATGGCCCCACCGGGATCCGACACGGATTGGCCCTCGCCCCCCGTGGGAGGGAGGAGGAGAAGGAGCCCCAGCGCCAGGAGCCAGGAGGGGAAAAGACCGCGCAGCGTCGACGACATGGCGGGAAGCTACCCCCTTGGTGTCGCCCCTACAAGGTCGCCCCCACCTCTCCCCCGGCGTAGATTTTGCGGAGTGAGAAACCATGTCTTCCCTCTCTGGATCGCGCTCCTCGGCGCCACCCGGGTGGATCTCCTCCAGGGAGGGGGTCCCTTCGTCCTCACTCCCTTCCTCACCCTTTCCCCCCTCCTTCTCCTCATGGAGGGGCATCGCCTGGTCCGCCGCGCCGACCCCCTTCCCCTCCCCCGGAGCGCCCTGGTCTGGTCGCTGGCCCTCGGCGCCCTCGCGGTCCTCCTCATCCTCTCCACCTTCTTCGCCCTCGATCCCGAGTGGGCCAGCCGCCGGGTGGCGCTCCTCTTGGTACAGCTTGCCTTCACCACACTGCTCGGGATCGCCCTGTTCACCGGACCGCACCCGGAGCGGATCCTGGTGCGGGGTGCCTACCTGGGGCTCGGAATCGCCCTCGTCCTCAGCGTGGGGCAGCTCCTGGCGTGGGCGGTCCCCGCCATCCCCCACACCCTTCTGGGAGGGACCATCTCCCTCGAGAGCTACGGGTACGGCGGGATCCTTCCCAGACCCTCCGGGCTGGCCCACGACCCGAATCTGGGGGGGCTCACCTTCCTCTTCCTCCTGGCGATCCTCGCGCTCTTCGCCCCCCCCTCCCCCCTGCGCACCGCCGCCTTCGTGGCCGGCGGGGTGGCGGTGGTGGCCACCCTCTCCCGCTCAGCCATGCTCGCAGGCGGGATTCTCGTCATGGCCACCCTCCTCCACCCCGATCGGCTCCGGGTAACCCCTCGCGCCGCAGGAGCCCTCGCCGCCCTTGCCGCCCTCTTCACCGGCATGGCCCTTCTCCTCCCGGGATTCGTCGACCCCGTCATGGAGGTCGGCGCCGTCCTCACCGGGCGATTCTCCGCAGACGAAGGGTCGGCGGGGATGCACCTTCTCCTCCTCGGCAGGGGGTGGGAGGTGGCCTCCGAGAGCCTGGCCACCTTCTTCCTCGGAATCGGCTACGGGAACGCCTTTCTCGTGGTCCAGGACTTCTTCCCCGGAAACGAATACGGCAACTTCCACTCGCTCTACCTCACCTTCCTGGCCGAAGCAGGAATCCTGAGCGCCCTTCTGGTGGTAGGAGTCCTCGGGGTCGCCTGGTGGCGCGGAGGGCCGTGGCGCCCCCTCATCGTGGCCTTCGCCGTCTTCAACTTCTTCCAGCAGTCCCACACCGAACCCTGGTTCTGGATGGTCCTCCTTGCAGCCTGGATGCGCGTGACTCCAACCCCACCCCCAGCGGCGCCGGCGAACCCCACGGCGAGCGCAGGGGGCCGACGCGTGGCGCCCATCCTCCTTCTCGCCCTCCTGGCCGCAACCGGGTGCGACGAGGTTCTCACCGACCCCTTCGAGTACGGGGTGGTGGAGGTGGAAACGGTGCGGCGTTCGGGAGATCCGGTTCCCGGGGTGGCCCTCACCCTCTTCTCCGGCACCCGCCACCTCGGCTACGCCCTCTCCGCCGAAGGGGGCCCCACCCGGTTCGAGTTCGTCCCCGCCGGATCCATCGGGGTCACCGCCTTCGCCGACCCGGAACTCTACCGCCCCGTGAACCTCGGCACCGGCTACGTGCGCACCTTCAGCATGGCGGAGGGGGATCAACACACCCTGACCTTCACCTACCTCAAGTTCGGCCCCGGGCGCATCGAGGTCCGGGTCACCGACCCCTCCGGTCAGGGGATCGAGGGGGTCCCCATCCAGGTCTACAACCCCGAAGGGGTTTACGCGGATGGAGCCACCGACTCCCCAGGCACCTTCTCCGTCGAGAACGTCCCCTTCGGCCCCTACGGAGTTCGGGCCATCCAGGGGCGTGGGTACACCGTCCCGGGGGTGGTGGCGGTCCGCGACGGATTGTTCGTGGAGGATGGGATCACGGAGGAAGCCACCTTCCAGTTCCAGCGGTGTCTCGCCACGCTCATCGTCTCCGCCCGCACGCCGGGAGGGGAGCCGGTCGAGGGGATCCCCTTCGCCCTCTACGATCCGAGTCAGGTGTGGGAGGAGGGGGACACCGGGAGCGACGGGACTCTCCCCTTTCGGGACATCCCCTGTGCAAACTACGGGGTTCGCCTGACCTCCTTCACCGGAGTCGGGAGCGTGACCCCACCCGGTGGATTCGTGGATGGGCTCTCCCTGGAGCATGGGGAAACCCGCCAGGTGGCGTTCACCGTGGAGCCCTGCCGCGCCGACCTACGGGTGCATGTGCGGGACCCGGAGGGCGCGCCGGTCCCCGGAGCACAGGTGCTCCTCTACATCGGCGAAGGCCCCATCGAGACCCGGGAGGTGTCCGGCGACGGGACCGTCGAGTGGAGCTCCATCCCCTGCCGGGACGCATACGGGGTCCGGGTTCTCCCTCCCCCCCAGTGGCGCACCACCGGAGAGGGTCCGGGGGAGTCGTACTTCGACGGAATCCGGCTCGCCGAGGATGGCAGCTCGAGGGAGTTCACCTTCACCCTGGTGCGGGAGTAGGGGGGAGAGAACCCATCCTTCGGGGGTCCTGAACCCGGTCCCCCTTGCCCCGCTATGAGCGCCGGGCCGCCTCCACCGCCACCACGGCAAAGAGGCCGAGGAGCACCCCGAGGACGAGGCTCAGAGCCAGTGCAATGGTGGGGCGCGGGAAGACGGGGCGGTCCTCGACCACGCCCCGATCCACCACCCGGACCCGTGCGTCGTCCAGCGCCTCCCGCACCCGCGCCTCGATGAGGCGGGCGTGAAGGAGGACCGACACCTCCGCGAGAAGCCGTCGGTCCCGCTGGAGGCGGGCGTACTCGAGCTCCACCGCCGGAATGGCCTCCAGCTCACGGCGGAATTCGTCCAGCGCCTCCCGCGCGGAGGCAATCTGGATGTCCAGCCCCTCGAGGTAGTCGGTGGCGAGGGCGCCGAGCTGCTCCTCCACCTCCCGGATCCGCCCCTGGAGCGCCATGATGTCCCGGCTCTCGTCGGTGCGGAGGACCCGAAGCTCCGCCCGCTCCGTCTCCAGTTCGGTCAGGACCAGGAGGAGCTCCTGCACCGCCCCATTGGTGAGGAAGGTGGGGAAGGCCGAGAGGGTGCGGTACGGCGTCGCCTCCCACGCCCGGGGGGTGCGGTTCCCCAGCTCCCGAACGAATCCGGCCAGCGCGGTGCGCTCCACCCGGAGGCCGTCGTAGGCTACCTGGAGTTCGGCAATCCGCCGAATCTGCTGCACCGCCTGCTCCTCCGGCGCCACGATCCGTTCCTGCTCCTGGTAGCTCCGGAGGCGGGTCTCCGACTCGGCGAGACGCTCGTCGTGGGCCGCCACCTGGGTGGTGAGAATCTCCACCTCCCTGCGGGTGTCGAAGAGCTCCGTGTCCTGGGCATACCGGAGAAACTCCTCCACCACCCCGTTCACGAACGCCTGCGCCAGGAACGGGTCCGGATTCCTGTACCGGATCAGGACGAGCCGGGAGCCCACGTCGGAGCGGTGCACCCGCACCTGGCGGCGAAGACTCCGCATCTCCCTCCGGAAGGGGCGTACCTGGAAGCGCATGAGGGAGGGGAGGCTCTCACCGGAGGCGCCGGCGCCCCCGCCTCCCGTCCCTGGGGGGAGGTAGCGCCCCTCCCCTGGAGGGAGAATCCGGAAGGCCATCTCTCCCACTTCGAAGACCTCCCCCACCGCCACCGGCTCGGCGGGGAGGGGCACCGTCGTCCTGGTCCCCCTGGACGACACGGCGTACCGACCGTCGGATCGGCGGCGAAGGGTGAAGGTCCCCGACGGATCGTCCTCACCGGCCCGGACGACCTCCAGGACGGCGCTCCGCGGCGTCCGGCGAGGGCGGGTGAGCTGGACGTGCAGCGCCAGATCGAGGGCGATCCCCTCCTGGACCCGGCGGCTCCCCAGCATCCCCATTTCGGTGGCCACGTCCCCGCCACCCATCCCGGGGAGGGAGAGCCCGCCGAGAGGGAGCGCGTCCTCCAGCCCTCCGAGGGCGCCACCCAGCGCTCCTCCCAGCGCACCCGCTCCGGATCGGTCCGGGTGCACACGCACCGAAGCCTCACTCTCCCACGCCGGAGTGACGAGGCGAGTGGAGCCCATGACCACCGCCACGGTGACGAGGGCGACCCCCGCGGCCAACCACCAGAGGCGGAGAAGCGCGCGGCTCAGCTCACCCAGGGTGAGCCCCGATGGGGAAACGGATGATTCCATGGGTGATCAACCTCCCCGATGGGGAGGCCGTTGGCAAGGGAGGAGGATGGACTCCCGAGCGTAAGCGAGAACGTCAAGCCGTCACGTACCCCGGCTTGGAGCGGGGTTCGGGGATGGGGTACCCTTCCTCCCGAAGTCCATCGAGGTGGAGAGCCAGAGCACTCTCCATGTTCGCCTGAACCTCGGTCGGGGTCCCTCCGGTGGCGACACACCCCGGAATATCGGGAGAGTAGGCCGAGAACCCGGTTGGGGTGGGCTCAACGACAATCAGATAGCGCTTCACGGCTTCAGACCAGCCTGCTTGAGGGTGCTGTTGAGAGTTCCTGGCGCCAGTTCGTCCGAGGGTTTTCCGGCAACAGTGACGAGCCCCGGAATTTCCATGTGCTTGTACTGTCGATGGCTTCCACGGGTTCGCGCAAGGGCCTATCCCTCCCGCTCCAGCAACCGGACCACATCGCGAACTTTCACCTGATCTGGGGAGTTGGAGGGCGCAAGAATGACGTTATGCCCAACACTCTCATTTGAACTCCAGGGCTCCTCCATAGGACCGTGGGAACGGGTGATCAGGGCTGGAGTCCGTTCCCCCTTCACCGCCCCGTCACCGTCAGGCGCAGCGTGTGGTTGCGGAGGTCCACCCCGCGCTCTTCCAGTGCGGACACGGGGCGCACCTGGAAGAGGTAGTTGAGGCGTACCGTGTAGATGTATTCGGCGTCGAGGCGGAGGGGTCCCAATTCCATCCCCCCACGCACGCCGCTCAGGAAGGAGACGTCCGCTCGGCGTAACTCCGGGAAGTAGGTATACATGGCCTGATTCTCCCACCGGATTCGCCCCAGGAACCCGCCGGCATCCCATGCGTCACCCAGGACGTCCGCCGCCAACCACTGGGATGAGCCGCTCGGGCCGATGGCGGCTCCCAGCGAGCGTCCGTCATGGGTGTATCCCTGGGGCACTCGGCGACTGGCATACCACTCGGAGAAGGGGCGCCGCCGGTAGGAGGTGGAGGGCTCGAGCTGGGTGATCTCGGTCTGGAATCGGAAGGACCGCCCCCCCCACGCCGGTCGTACAAACTGGAGCCCCGCCGTATACCCGCGGGAGTGCTGGGGGAGCTCCAGGAAGTCCCGGACATTCGCGGGCTGCTCGAAGCGCCCCCACTCCCCCCACGCCTCGAAGCCGGCATCCGGGAAGGCCCACCGTGCGAAGAGGGTGAAGAGCTGGTCCGGCCCCGGGTCGAGGAGGGTGTCGCCCGGGAGGGCCGAGGGGCGCCCCACCCCCCGGAGGAAGTCCAGCGCCGCCCCTACCGGGATCCGATCCCGCTTCATGGGCGCGTACACCGCCCTCGCCACCCCCACCGTCAGCCCGGGCTCGAAGGCCGGGGTGAAGGTCACCGCCGCCGCCGCGAGGGAGCGATGATCGTTGCTCTCGTCGAAGTCGAAGAAGGGAGATTCGACGAGGCGCCCGAGAACCCATCTTCCCTCGAAACGCCCCCACCCCGTCTCGATGGGGCGTGCGGTACGGACGAAGCCGTGGGCAAACCCCGGCGCCTGAGCGCTCAGGAGAAGGGCGTTCCGCACCCCCGGACCCCACCACTGACTCTCCGTCCCCACCCCCACCACCACCGGCCCCGCCTCCACCGACAGGGACGATTGCCCGAAGGTGGTGAAGCTCCGCGACTCCCTCCCGAAGCGAAGGGGGAGGTCCATGGAGCCCGGCGGGTAGTGGAAGGGGTTCGCGTCGGGGTGCCGAATCCGCCCCCCGCCCTCCGGAAGCTGTTCAGGGTAGGAGAAGGTCTGGAAGTCGGCGTTCTCTTCCGTCACATGGTGGGGCGCCAGAACCAGGAGGATGGGTCCCACCCGGGCCGCCACCCCGGCGGTGAGCCGTGTCCCCGTCCCTCGTCCCGCCCAGAGGGCTCCCTCGTTCAGCGAAACGGGGAAGTCGGAGTTGTGGACCAGATGGAGTTCCGGGGCCAGGATCCTCCACCGAACCGGCCCTGCTGCCGTCATCCCCTCCGGGCGAAAGAGGGTCGATGGGGTGCGAAGGAGGTACCCCGGAGCGAGGAGAGGTCCTCCGCCGAGTTCGAAGGTTCGGAGGCGTTCCGCGGCGGCGGATGAGGGGAGGACAAGGGGGGTGAGGTTCACCCGGAGTGGGGTGTCACCGGAGTCCCTGGCAAGGGCGCGGTTCGGCGCCACGGTGGTGTCCTGCGCCACGACCGTGTCCTGCGCTACGACCGTGTCCTGCGCTTCGACGAAGGAAGGAAGAGCCCCCCAGGTTGCGAGGGACACCAGGAGGGCCGGGAAGAAGGACAGGGAAACGGGGCAACGCATGGATTGGATCTTCGCGTCGAGGAGGGATTCCGGTCAAATTGGGGTGTCCGCGCCCGCCCGCCACGTTCGTTCACACTGACCCACGGAGCCCACCCGTGCACTACCTCCTCTTCTACGACGCCGCCCCCGACTATCTCGAGCGCCGTACCGACTTTCGCGGTGAACACCTGGCGCTGGCCGAAGACGCCTACCGCCGAGGCGAGCTGGTTCTGGGTGGAGCCCTCCACGACCCGGTGGACGGCGCCCTTCTCCTCTTCAAGGGCGACTCTCCCGAGGTGGCCGAGCAGTTCGCCCGCGCCGACCCGTATGTGAAGAACGGGCTCGTCACCTCGTGGAGGGTCCGGCCCTGGCATACCGTGGTGGGGAGAGATCCGGAGGTGGAGGTGGTGGGGTAGGCCGGTGGATCGGGGATCACACCCCGTCGGAGCTCGTCGAGGTGCCGGCTTGAGTTCCCACATGCACCGTCACGATCTCGACTCCTTCAACGCCCTCAAAATCACCTGGATTACAGGTGTAGATAGGAAGTCCCCGAGCCAGCCCCACCGCCAGATTCATGGCGTCAAGCGAGCGTGCGCGGGCTTTTCGACCCGATGACCTCAAGGCCGCCGCAACTCGGCCAAAGGCCCGGGCGGCCGGAGCGTCAAAGGGGATGGGCTCGAATGCCGCCTCAGCCTCCTGGAGGTGCGCCTGCCGTGCCGCACGTTCCCCATCGTCGGAGGCCACCAAGGGACCCACTGCGAGTTCCGCAAGTGTGATGGCGGTGATGTGCGCACGCTCCGGGAGCATCGCAGGCTCCCGGATTCTGTGAAGTTGGAGCACCACACTGGTGTCCAGGATTCCATCGGAATGGCGCGCCACTCCCTCTCAGAGCTCCGTGTCCAGGACACTGGCCACCTCACGGCGGAGGGCACCCGGATCGACGTCCGGAAGGCCTTGCCACCGCTTCAGGAGAAGCTCTGCGGTGAGGCCTCGTTCCATAAGGGGGCGTAGTTCGGCTACCGGCTTCCGGTTCCTGGTCACTACAAGGACCTCGCCCTGCTCAACCCGGTCCAGGACTCGCCCCCCGTTATTCCTCAGTTCCCTCACGGAAATCTCTCCCATACCAAAAAGTATCACGCGTGAGACACGTTGGGGAAGAGGCTCTGCCGCTCAGCCGCGATCCCGACTCCCCAACCCCCATCTACCGCTCCATCACTCCCCGCACGATGGCCCGCGCCCGCGCCCGGTCCCCGCGCGCCAGGTACCGCACCAGATGGATGGCCCGGGTGGGGTAGAACCAGAGGGTAAAGCGAAGCCGGTCCCATACCCCGTAGTGGCGGCGCACCAGGCGGCGGCGATTCCGATCGCGCAGCTCGATCTTCCACGGCGGGGGCTCCCCCTCGGGCCAGGGAACCTTGTGGTACAGGCGGGCCCCCGGGGCGTAGAGAAGGGACCACCCCGCCCGCCGGAGACGAAGGGAGAGCTCGGCATCTTCCACGTACGCAAAAAGGTCTTCCCGGAACGGACCCACCTCGTGGAGCGCCTCGGCGCGCAGAAGCATGGAGCAGCCGGTGAGGAAGGTTACCTCCCGGGGACGTGCGCTCCCATGGGAGGATGGGTCGCCCGGCATCCCATCCTCCAGGGTTCCCAGCGCATGGTGGGACCCCAGCGCCTTCCGGACCAGGAAGTCGCCCCCGGCAAACCAGATCCGGCGAGGGTCGTCGAAGTGGAGGATGTGGGCGCCGACGCATCCGGCTTCGGGGAATGCCCCGGCCACCTCCAGGAGCCGTTCCAGACACTCCGGCTCCACCTCGGTGTCGTTGTTCAGGACCCAGACCCAGTCGGCTCCGCCTGAAAGGGCGTGGGCGATTCCGGCGTTGTTCCCTCCTGTGAACCCCAGATTCGAGCCGGTCCTGAGAACCACCGCGTCCGATGCCCCGTCGGCGGTGAGAGCCGCCTCCAGGCGCGCGCCCACCTCCCGGGGCAGTCCGTTGTCCACCAGGACGATCTCGTCCGGGGGGCGGGTGCCGGCCCGGAGGGAGGCCACGCAGGCCAGGGTGAGGGGTTCGTCGGTGGGCCGGAAGGCCACGAGAATGACGGAGGTGCGCACGGGTGTTCCCGATCCAGGAGTAGGTTGTAGCGCTTGCCGGAGGGGTCACCCTCAGCGGGAAAAGAAGTACGCGGGGCGTCCAGGGGGAACCCCTGGACGCCCCGCGTCGACTGCGAGATCACCGGATCCGTTCCGGTGATCTGGTTACACCCTCACCAGCCCGCGGGCGGTGGCGCCTCAGTTCCGGGTGGGGAAGATCCCCACCAGGGCGATGCAGAAGTTCACCACCTGGTAAGGCGACATGATTCCGAATGGCTGGCTCCCCCCGGCGTTGTCGATGACCG
>JBJHBD010000077.1:0-14907 GCA_050485305.1 Gemmatimonadota bacterium | reverse complement strand
GTACGGGGCGGAGGGGGTGGGGCTCTTTCGCACCGAGTTCCTCGTGGTGGGGCGGAGCTCCATGCCCGAGGAGGAGGAGCAGTACCAGGCGTACCGGCAGGTGGTGGAGGCCTTTCCCAATCGGGCGGTCTTCATCCGGACCTTCGACCTGGGGGGAGACAAGTTCCCCGCCTTCCTCCACATGCCCGCCGATGAAAACCCCTTCCTGGGGTGGAGGGCCATTCGCGTCTGTCTGGACCGGCTGGAGCTCTTCCGCCCCCAGCTCCGGGCGCTCCTCCGGGCCACCGTGCACGGCGACATCCGCATCCTCCTCCCCCTGGTGAACGATGTGGAGGAGATCGTTCGGGTGCGGGAACTCCTGGCCGAGGAGGAGGACGGGCTGCGGCGGGACGGGATCCCCTTCTACAGCGGGTACAAGGTGGGGATTCTGGTGGAGACCCCGGCCGCGGCGCTGGACGCCGCCGAGCTGGCCCGCCACTGCGACTTCTTCAGCGTGGGGACGAACGATCTGGTCCAGTACACGCTGGCGGTGGACCGGACCAACGCCCGTCTCTCGGATCGGTACACTCCCTTTCACCCCTCGGTGGTACGTCAGCTCTACCAGGTGGCCCGGGTGGCCCGGGCCGCCGGCATCGAGGTGAGCGTGTGCGGAGAGATGGCGGCAAACCCCCTGGGGGCCTTCCTCCTCCTGGGGCTGGACATCCACGCCCTTTCGGTGGCGTGGCCCGCCCTCCCGGAGGTGAAGAAGGTGGTCCGCGCCTTCCGCATCGAGGACGCCCGGGTGGCGGCCCGAAAGGCGCTCTCCGCCCCCACCACCCGGGAGGTGACCTCGACGCTGGCGGGAGCGCTCGGCTCGGCGGTGGATCTGGCCGCCTTCTCCGGGCGGTGGAGTGTGGACCTGCCGTGAGGGGTGGGAGAGCGTCCGCTCCGGGAACCCGGCGGCCCTCCCGGGGTTGGAGGGGCCAGACCCCACCCGAGATCACCCGTCCACCAGCCAGGGAGTCGGCACCGGTGCTCGTCGAAGCGAGAGTACAGAGTCTGGGACTCGACCGGGCCACCAACACCCCGGTGGTCATCCTCCAGGAATTGGAGGGTGAACGGGTGCTCCCCATCTGGATCGGGCCCGGGGAGGCCAGCGCCATCGCCATGGAGCTGGCGGAGATGTCCTTCTCCCGCCCCCTCACCCACGACCTCCTGGTGGCCGTCATGCGAGGGCTGGGGGGCGATCTCGAGTCCGTGATCATCACCCGAGTGAGCGACGCCACCTACTATGCCGAACTCCAGATTCGCGCCGGCGACGAGGTGGTGAAGGTGGACGCGCGCCCCTCCGACTCCATCGCCGTGGCGCTCCGGACCGGGGCTCGGATCCTGGCCAGCGACGAACTCCTGGAAATCGCCTCCATCGAGATCTCCGACGAGGAGCTGGACCCCGCTCCGGAGGCCGGCGAGGGGCGTGAGGATGCCCCCTTCATGAATGCCGAGGAGCTCAAGGAGTATCTGAAGAAGCTGAATCCCGAGGACTTCGGTCGATTCACTCCCTGAGCATGCGTCTACGCCGGGCGTCGGCCCTTCTCCCTCTCCTCTTCGCCCTCCCCCTCTCCGCTCAGGAGCCGGTGGAGGCCGTCCTGGAGGGGCAGCTCTTCGTGGCGGGAGTCCCGGCGGATACCGGGACGGTGGTCCTCCATCGGGTGAACCCCGAAGAGTCCGGCCCGGTGGACTCGGTGCGGGTGAGTCCCGACGGGCGGTTTCGCCTCCTCCTCCCCAACCTCCCCATTCCCGGGTCGGGGGAGGTCTATTTCGCTTCGGCCCGCCACGAGGGGATCCTCTACTTCGGCCCCCCCATTTCGGCACCGGTGCAGCTCGACGAGTCCTACGCCATCCGGATGTTTCCGACGCAACCCGCCCCACCCGAGGGGATCGCCTTTCCGGTCCATGTCCGGAACCTCTTCCTGGAGGAGGGGCCCTTCGGGTGGCGGGTCGTGGACCTCTTCGCCGTGGAGAACCTGGACGAGGTGACCTGGGTCACCGCCGGGGAGGACACCCCCGTCTGGCGCTACCCCCTCCCTCCCGGCGCCCGCAACTTCCAGCTCGGGGAGGGGGACCTGGCTCCGGGGGCGGCCCGATTCGAGGGGGGGAGCTTCTCCATGCACGCCCCCTTCCCGCCGGGGGAGCGGGTCTTCGTCTTCCGGTACGAGCTCGACGCCCCCGACTTCACCCTCCCCCTTCCAGGGGTGACCGAGACCCTGGAACTCCTCGTCCGGCAGCCCGCTCCCACCCTCCGGATCCCGGGGCTCACCGCCTCCCCTCCCGAGGAGATCGAGCGGGGGAGCGTTTACAACCGGTGGTGGGGAGCCAACCTGGAAGATCGGGTCCTCCGCATCGAGGAGGGGACCGAGAGCGAGCGGGACGAGGGCGCCCTCCTCCTCCTGGGGCTCGCCCTCGTCCTGGCCGTCGTCGGGGTGTGGGCGGTGCGCAGGGTGCAGGGCGGGGGCCACCCCGGATCCGGGGGTGAGGTCATGGGGGCCCGGGTGGCCCGGGAACGGACCCTCGTCGAGATCGCCCGTCTCGACGAGGAACGAGAGAAGGGGGAGATCGGGGAAGAGGAGTGGGCCGAACGTCGCGCCACCCTCCTGGCCCGCCTCGAGGGGGCGAGCGATCCGGCGCCGCCGGCGGATCGGTGAGCGTCCGCTCCTCTCCGGCCCTCCTCCTCCGGAGCCACCCCTACTCGGAGAGCTCCCGCATCCTCCGCTTCCTGACCCCCGACCTGGGGGTCGTCGCCGTTCTGGCCCGGGGGGTGCGCTCCCGCTCCTCCAAGGGGGAGGGGGGGATGGAGACCTTCGACGAAGGGACCCTCGTCTTCACCCATCGCCCCGACCGGGAGCTCCACTCCTTCCGGGATTTTCAGCGTACCGGGGGGCGCCGACTTCTGGGGACCGACCTCCGCCGCTTCGCCGGGGCCTCCCTCCTCGCCGAGGTCCTCCTGGCCCACACCCTGGAGGAGGGGGATCCGGAGCTCTTCACCTGGATCGTCGACACCCTCCGCGCGCTGGCCACCGTTCCCGAGGATGGGATTCCGGCCCGCATCCTCACCGGGGTGTGGCGGACCCTCTCGCACCTCGGCTTCACCCCCTCTCTCGACCACTGCGTCCGGTGCGGAGAGAGGGTGGTCTTCCCGGAAGGGGAGGGGGCGCCGACGGAGTTCCCCCGCTTCGACGCCGCCGGCGGGGGGCTCCGGTGCCCCCGCTGCGCCGCCGAGGGCTCCGGCGGGAGGATGGGTCCCGGCGCCACCGCTCACCTCCGCGCCCTCCTCGCCGGGGATCCCCCCGACCCCCTTCCGGGTGCGCGGGTGCACCTCGCCCTCCTGGAGGGGTTTGTGCACCACCACCTGGCGGGGCGGAGGGCCTTTCACTCCTTCGCCCTTCTTGCCCCCCTCTTCGGGGACCCCTCCGGTGCCTGACCGGATCGTCGGAACCGCCGGCCACATCGACCATGGGAAGACCGCCCTCGTGCGGGCCCTCACCGGGATCGAGACCGATCGCCTCCCGGAGGAGCGGAGCCGGGGGATCTCCATCGACCTGGGCTTCGCCCACATGGACGACGGGACCGGGGGGACCGTCGGGGTGGTGGACGTTCCCGGCCATGAGGGGTTCATCCGCACCATGATCGCCGGGGCCGGGGGGGTGGACCTGGTCCTCCTCTGCGTGGCTGCCGATGAGGGAGTCATGCCCCAGACCCGCGAGCACCTGGAGATCCTCTCCCTTCTCGGGGTTCCCGCGCTGATCCCCGTCCTCACCCGGGTCGACCGGGCGGATCCGGAGCTGGCCGACCTGGTGGAGGAGGAGGTACGGGAACTCCTCACCGGGACCCCCTGGCCCACCCCTCCGGTTTTCCGGGTGGCTGCGCCGACGGGAGAGGGGATCGAGGCGCTCCGGAGTTCCATCCTTTCCCGCCTCGGGGAGATGGGTCCGCGGGGCGGGGTCCATGACCTGGCCTATCTCCCGGTGGACCGGGCCTTCACCGTGCACGGGACGGGGAGGGTGGTGACGGGAACCCTCCGGAGCGGGGTGGTGGAGGTGGGCGACACCCTGACCCTCTTTCCGGAGGGGCTCCCGGTACGGGTGCGCGGCGTGGAACGCCATGGGGCGGGGGTGGCGCGGGTTGCGGCGGGCGCGCGGGCGGCGCTGGCGCTGGCGCCCCGGAGCGGGCAGCTCCCGGAGATCGGTCGGGGTTCGGTACTCACCTCCCCGGGAGGATGGGTCTCCACCCGCCGTCTCGCCGTGCGTCTCGAACCCCTCCCAGGGCGGGAGGAGCGGGTGGCGCCGGGGACCCGGGTACGCCTCCTCCTCGGAACCGGAGAGGTCCTGGCCCGGATCCGGCGGGTGCGGGGGACGGAGGCCCGCCTCCTCTCCCTGGACGGACCGGTGGCGGCTCGGGCGGGAGAGCGATTCGTGATCCGCGCCCTCTCCCCGGCGGAGACGGTGGGGGGAGGGGTGATCCTCCACCCGGAACCGGGAGCACGCTTCCGAGCGGTGGAAGGGGAGGCGCTCATGGAGGCCTTCTCCGGCGACGATCCGACGGTCCGGCTCACGGGGATCCTCCGGGGAGCCGGCGCCCGCGGTGTACCGGACGAGGCTCTCACGGCCCGCACCGGGCTCCCCCCCGGGCGGATCCCTCCGGCGGGGAGCGGGGAAGCGGCGGGGGGGCACGCCCTCGCCGGGCAACGGTTTGCCCTGGAGGTGACGTCCAACGAAGTGTGCCGGTGGATGGCGACGCTGGAGGCCTTCCACCGGGAGCACCCCGAAGAGGTGGGACTCCCCCCGGGGACGCTCCCGGACGGCGGGCTCCCCGAGCCCTCCCGCAGGGCGCTCCTGACGGAGCTGGTGGAGGCGGGGCGGATGGTCTGGCGCTCGGGGCGGGTGGCGCTCCCCGAGCACACCCCCCGCCTGGGAGGCGCCGCCGAGAGGGAAGGGGAGGGGTTGGCGGCGCGGATTCTGGAGGCGGGGAGTGAAGGTTGGGAGGCGGAATCCGATACTCCCGGAGGGATTCTCCGCTTCTTGGAACGGAGTGGGACGGTGGCGGAGGTGGCGCCCGGGCGCTGGCTCCACCGGGAGGTGGAATCGGCGCTCCTCCGGCGGCTGCGGGAGGCCCATCCTCCCGGAAAAGAAGTGAGTGTGGGAGAGGTGCGGGAGGCGTTGGGGCTCAGCCGGAAGTACCTCCTCCCCCTCCTGGAACGGTGGGATGGGCTCGGGCATACCGCCCGGGCCGGGGACGCGCGGGTGGTCCTTCCGGAACCACTCGGAAAGGGGTAGGTGCAACGTCACGTTCCGGCGATGGTGCTTGACCTGGAACGAATGAATGTCCCATTCTTTAGAACGTGTGAGCAGGAGGCTCGCGGACAAGTGTTCACCCTGGAGGGCAATAGACTCTCTTCTACTGCACAGGCTGAGGCCGTGTGGAGGTGCGGATGGGGCGCTATTTGAGCGTAGCCCTGGTCCTCGTCTCCGTTGCCCTCCTCCCGCTGGAACTCAAAGCCCAGCAGACGGGGGGCGGTGGGACCCGAGGAGATACATCCTCGGGATTCGTGCTCGGGCAGAACTATCCGAACCCGTTCAACCCCGAGACCCGGATCCCCTTCGAACTGTTCGACGACGCCTTCCCCGAAGGGCGCCCGGCGAACGTGTCGATCCGCATTTTCAACGTCCTCCGGGTGTACGTCGCCTCTCCCACGGTTCTCAACCACCCCATGGGAGACGGCACGCCGCTCATGGAGCTGGACTTCCACTCCCCCGGTCGGTACGAGGCGTACTGGGACGGGCGGGATCGTTCGGGGAACTACGTGGCTTCCGGGGTCTACATCCTGGAGCTCACCGTGAACGGGCGCTCCCAGATCCGGAGGATGTTCGTCACCAAGTAGCCTGTGTGCGCCCGGAGAGCCTGGGGGGAACCAGGGCCATTACGAGAAAAGCCCGGCCGAAGCCGGGCTTTCTCGTTTCCGGGAGGCGGGGCTCAGGGGGCCCGGCTCTCCAGGAGATCCAGGAATCCCTCGGGGTCGCCGAGCGCCGAAAGGAGGCCCGGGACCTCGGGGTCTTTCGCGAACTGGGCGATCTTCCCGAGCACCGGGAGGTACTGGTTCGAGACCTCCAGAGGGGGGGCCACGATGAGGAAGAAGTGGTGCGCCGGCTCTTCGTCGATGGCGTTGAAATCCAGGCCACCGGGCTTCCGCCCGTACGCCAACCGGAGCTTGTTCACCACCAGGGAGCGGCAGTGGGGGATGGCGATCCCCTTCCCGATCCCGGTGGAACCCAGGTTTTCCCGGCGCTTGAGCGTCTTGAAGAGGATGGCTTCGGACTTTTCGTCCAGATGGAGAAGGGCGATGAGTTCCCTGAGAACCTCGTCCTTCTCGTCGGAGTTCAGATTGAGCTCCACCGCCTCGGCGGTGAAGAGTTCCCGGAGCTTCATGGGTATGGTCTCCCGGAGGGCCCGCGCCGCTGCCGGCTCGGCGAGGGGCCCATCGGTGTAACGGATCAGCGTCCAAAACGGAGCGTCCAACTCTACTGGAAGGGGAGGGGGAAGTCAAAGGGATCCGCCCCAGGCCCCGGGGTTCACCGGCTCTCTCTCCCCGATTAGCTTAGATCCATGTCGCACAACGTTCTGGAGCTCCTCACGGGGGGTGGGACCCCTCTCTATCTGGCTCCCCAGGCGGGGGTCAGCGAGTCTCCGTTTCGTCGGCTCTGTCGGCGGTACGGGGCCGATGTGGTGGTGAGCGAGTTCGTGAGCGCCGACGGGATCGTCCGGGGGAGTGAGCGTACCTACGGGTACCTCCGCTTCGACGAGGAGGAGCGCCCCATCGGGGTGCAGATCTTCGGGAGCGACCCCGTCATGATGGCCGACGCCGCCGCCATGGTCCACGAGACCTTCGACCCCGACTTCATCGACATCAACTTCGGGTGTCCGGTGAAGAAGGTGGTGAAGCGGAATGGCGGCTCCGGGTGCCTCCGGGACCTGGATCTCGTCGGCGACATCATCCGGGCGGTCTCCGACGCCCACCCCCTTCCCACCACGGTGAAGATCCGGAGCGGTTTCGACGAATCCACCCGGGATCCGGTGCGGATCGGACTCCGGTGCGAGGAGGCGGGGGCGCGGGCCATCACCCTGCACCCCCGGACCCGGGCCGACATGTACTCCGGGCTCGCGCGGTGGGACGAGATTGCGGCGCTGAAGGGGGCGGTGACCATCCCCGTCATCGGGAACGGGGACATCCGGAGCGGAGAGGACGCGCGCCGGATGAAGGACGAAACCGGGTGCGACGGGATCATGATTGCCCGGGGCTCCCACGGGGACCCCTGGATCTTTACCCAGGCGAGGGCGGCGCTGGACGGGCTTCCCATCCCCGGTGAACCCTCGGTGGAGGAGCGGTTCCAGATCTGTCTGGAGCACGCGGCGAATGCCATTGCCTTCGAGGTGAACCGGGAGCGGGCGGTCATTGAGTTCCGGAAACATCTGGGGTGGTACACGAAGGGGCTCCCCTCCGGGAAGGAGCTTCGGCAGAGCCTCTTTCAGGTCACCACCCTGGAGGAGATGCGGGATCGGTTGGAGGGATATCTTGCCCGCTACCGCGCCGGAGCGCTCCCGGGGATGGAACGTTTGGAGCCGGCGTCGGTATCCTGAACCACACGGTTGTCATGAGTACGAGTACGGGGGCGTCACGGCTTCGACGTGTTTGGTGAAGCTGAGGCTGCGTGCCGAGGTCTTCCGGGTCCTCGTTAATCCTCCGGGAAACTTACAAACGCCAACGACAACCTGGCGCTGGCTGCGTAAGGACCCAAGTCCTTAGCCGCAGTCCGTCCCTTGAAGAGCCCGCCCGGGGCGCTTCCTGCGGACGTCGCAAATTCGGGCTGGCCACTCGGCGGTGCTATCCCGCAGAGGGCGAGAAACTCAGGTAGCTAGTTCGGGTCGGCGGTACCCTGGCCGGACCCGGTGACGAACACGACAGGGTCACTACGCACGTAGACGCTTTGGTGGATCGATTCGCGGACGCGGGTTCGACTCCCGCCGCCTCCACTCTGAAGCCCCCATGGTCCGAGCGGCCATGGGGGTTTCGCGTTTCCTGGGTCAGTACGGTGGAGGGCGGCGGGAGTCGGCAGTCGCGAGCGGAGCGAGCGGCTGCGCAGGCGGGCCCTTCGGGGCCCGGATGCGGAACCCGTAGGGTTCGGGTCGAGCGGGGTGCCCCGTTCTCGAAGACCGAGCCCTACATCCCGCGAGACCGGCGAGGATGGGGCGCTAGCCCCACCGGAGCCGACCGCCGCCGCCTCCACCGCCGCAAAGACTTCAAACCTCCGGCGGAGGCATCGTTCACCCGGGCTTCAGGTACGCCCCCGGGCACCCGGCGAAAATGTCTGTACAATTCGAGAACCGGGCACTACCCTGTCCGATGAGCCTCAGCGCTCCATTCGGCACCTGGAGGGATGGTCCGCGTGGTGTAGCACGGATCTTTCCGACCTGGACGGTTGCCGACAGTCGCTCCCCCGGCCCCGGTGTCCCCTTTGGGCAACTTCGCCACGGAACACAGGCGCGCTCCCAAGCCACGACCGGCCTCCCGGTACTCCCCGGAGCGCTCGTCCGGGTCCGCCTCCCTCGCGCCTCTTCATCGGAGCGCCGGCAACCGTGCCGTCATGCACCTTCTGCGCGAAACGGCCACCTCCAACCGGGCCGAGGTGGAGGCGGATCGTATCGCCGGTGAGGTCCTGCGCAGAGGTGGGCCGGCCCTCCCGGGTCAGCCGCCGCTCACCGTGGCAACCCATCGACCCGTGGAGGTGGCGGCGTTCGGCAGAGTGCGTCGGGGACCCGTCGACCCCATCCCCCAGGAAGTGTCGGAGGCACTCCGCGAGCCGGGCACGCCGCTCGACACCCGCATGCGAGCCTCGATGGAGTCGCATCTGCGACATGATCTGGGCGGGGTGCGCATCCACGACGGACCGGCTGCCGCCGCGGCGGCTCGGGCACTGGGAGCGCGTGCCTTTACCGTGGGGCGAGATGTGGGTTTTGCGGCAGGGGAATACCGCCCCGGTGAAGTGTCCGGGTACCGGCTGCTGGCGCACGAGCTGGCGCATGTCGTCCAGCAGCAGGGGAGGGAAGGGGTGGTACAGCGCAGCCCCTACACCTCGCCGCTCTATACTCCCGAAGAACGGCGGGAGATGGCGGAGGGGAGGGTGCGGGGAACCGACACCGACCGGGATCTGGCCATTCGCTTCGGATTCCGCCCCGGGGACATCGTTTTCCGCCTGGGGAGCCGCCAGCTCGCCGACCGCATCGGAGATCCGGTTACCCATGGCGGGATCTACCTGGGCGACGGGCTCATCCACGATATGGTGGGCTTCGGCAACCGGAACGTCCGAGTCTCCGACTTCTACAGGGAGGCGGCGGACCCCAACGTCGTGAAGGTCATTCGATTCACCGGCCCGCTCGCCCATATCATCGTCTCGCGCGTGGTCGAGAATGTCCTTGCTCGAAACTTCGATCTCCCCACCGACCCGATCCCCTGGAATCTCTTCAGCTCCGCCGACGACTACCGGACCGCCACCTGTCTGGAGTACTCACACGCCCAATTCCTCCACGCGATCCGACAGATCGCCGGTGAGATGTTCTGGTCGGCGGAGGTGCACGAGGAGCTGTCCCGCACCTACTTCCGCTCCGGGGGGGTGGACCCGGACCCGCTGATCCGGGCTCGGCGGCTCACGGTGGGGGGAGCGATGGGGGTAGCGGTCAACGAGCGACGACTCCTGATCGCGGCCGCTGACTACCTTGCGGAGGATGTCGACTCCTCGGTGTTCCAGAACCGTTGGGAGGGTCGCTCGGAGCTTCGAAACGTCGGAACGTCGTGGCATCCGGTCTTCTGGCAGGAAGAGATCCTGGAGACCTTCACCTACCGATCCTTCGTGGACGCCAGGCGGTTTTTTCGGGTGGTGCGATAGGTTCGGAGCGGCACCTCCGGGACACTTCATCCTGGTCCGGGCGACTGCCCCCATGATCCCGTCAGACCACCAGCCAGACCCAGGCGTAGGTCGTGCTGTTCGCCAGGGCGTGAGCCAACCAACCAGGAACGATGCTACCGCCGGAGTGCCGGATCTTGATGTAGCCGAGTAGCCACCCGGCGAAGGTAGAGAGGAGGAAGATGAAGGCACCGGCCAGAAACGTGGGTTCAAGGAGGGTGCTGATCAGGAGCAGATGGACGAGGCCAAAGAGCACCGCCTGGAGCAGGTTCCCCGGACCTTCGCCCAGCTTCCGTACCAGGATTCCACCGAGGAAGCCACGGAAGAAGATCTCCTCGGCGAGCGCGGTCTTGAAAATGGCGACGAGAAGAAGAACACCGAGCGCGTCGAGGGTCGGGCCCATCTGATTGAGTCGACCCGAGGGGGTCGAAGGGTCCAGCAGGGCACCCCGGAAGGCCGGATCAAAGGCGGCCATTCCGACACCCGCCGCCACGAATCCGAGCGCTGCCAGGAGGGACAGGGGGACCGAGAGCCCTTCGGGTCGGATCAGCCCAATGTACTCCCGAAAGGTATCTTCCCGTCCTTTCCGGAAGCGGTAGACCACCAAGGGGATGCAGAGGGCGATGCCGAGCTGGATGAGGGTTGAGATCAGTTCGTTGATGAGTATCTGCATTACGGGTTATCCGACGGGAAGGTTCGGAGTGATGAGGTGACTCGAGCACAGATTCTTCCGGTTGCGAAGCCGGCATAGACGTACCCGTGGCGGCGGCCTGTACGCTGTAAGGTGCGTCGTCGGTGATCCTCGGGTCAACCCGTCTCCACCCTCTCTCCCACAGGGTCGTCATGCTCCGTAGCACCATTCACAACCGAGGGGCGGCTCGCCGGCCATGGCCGAGCCGCCCCCAGGTGGAGGCCCCGGTCGGGACCCCGATCGGCGTACTTCTCTACCGAGGCAGTCCCGCAAACTGGTAGACGGAGTAGACGTGGCCGTCAGGGTCCGCGAAGTCGGCGGACCATCCTCCGGGGGCGTGGCTCACCGGGGTTACGATGGTCGTTCCGGCGGCGGCGAGCTGCTCCACCACCCCATCGATCCCACCTTCGGGAAGGTCGAAGACGAGGATTGGGGAATTTCCGGCCTGGACCTCTCCCTGAAAGAAGATGAGATCGACGTTCCCGGGGATGGCGGCCTGGAGCCAGGTGCCTGCGTCCTCATCGGGGATGCGTTGAACGTCGAGCCCGATGACCTCCCGATAGAAACGTTCGGTGCGGTCGATATCGGTCACCCAGAAGAAGATGTTGCCGATGCGTGGGGCTGGGATCATGGGAGTCACTCCGGTTGAGGCGTTGAGGTTTGGTCCTGCGCCAGGATGTTGCCGCCGGATTCCGAAGTGTGAGCATCCGGGGCGGAGTCGATGTTCCGGGAGGTGCGAGTCAGGAGGATGAGGTGTCCGTCCGGATCGGACACTCCCGGAGCCCCGGCCCTGGTGACCGCAGGGAGGAGGGCGCGGCGGATCAATCCGAGGGGGAGATCCGACACCTCACGGGAGGTGTCCGGGAGGTCGTAGGCGGAAAGCCGTTTCCTGAGGTCCGAGATCCGGCGGCGGAGAGCGGCGTCGGAAATCCCGAGAAGCCACGCCACCTCCTTCCGGTCATGACCGGAGAGGGCCAGGAGCGCCACCCTCCTGAGCGCCGGGGGGAGGGAATCGACGGCGGGATGGTAGAGCCAGGACGGAGGCGGCTCGGTGGGCGGCGTCACGTCGGCGCGCTCCTCCACCCATCGCGCCTCCCGAATCCGTCGTCTCACCGCGCCTCGTGCCGCCATCGCTCCGAGATTCCGGATGGTCCCGGTGATCCACCGGTAGTTCACCGTCCGGGAAAGATCACCCCGTCCCACCCGTAGCGCTTCGAGGAGGGCGTCCTGAAGGAGGTCTTCCGCCTCGTCGGGAACCCGGCTGTGGCGGCGGGCCAGCGTTCGTAGCGAATCCAGGTAGAATTCCATGGGAAGAAGATAGGCTCTTCGCTGATGCCGTCTCCCTCGGCTCCAGGTGGGGATGGAGGGGTCCGCCCCCGGATCAGCGGAGCCGCACCTCCGTCCGATCCAGAACGACCTGCGCCTGAGCCGCCAGACCCCCGTACCACGCGGCAACTTCGCGCTGGGACACGAACCGGAGCGCCAGATGGTCCTGGAAGCCCGGGTCGCTCATGACGGTGTGGTTCCAGATCGGAGTCCCCGCCCGGCTTTCCGATCCCCCGGACCGCGACGCCAACTGTTCCCGCAGAACGGCGTCAGCCCACCCCAGGCGGCCCATGAAGGCACGGTTGAACTCCAGATAGAGCGTCGTCGAGAAGGTTTCCGCGTACCGGGATTCCACCATGGCGGCGAAGGAAGCGAGGGCCGACCGAAGGGGGTCGTCGCTGATCTGGGCGAGGCCGCCGGAGTTGATGAGGTTCTCGTAGGCTCCCATCACCGGGTCGAACTGATCGGAGGAGAAGACCTCGCTCATCAGGCGGTCCACCGAATCGGGGGCGGCCGATGCGTGACCGCGCGCAATCTGGAGGAGTTCGCCGCTGGCCCGGGAAACCCGGTCCTGGGAATCCGCGAGATGGTGGAGCCTTTCCACATTCCGGGTGAAGTCGGCCTGGAGAGCCGAAAGGTGGCTCCGTTCCTGCTCTGCCGTTGCTCGCCCCTCCCACCAGGAATTCAGGCCGAAGGCAATGAGGATTCCCACGACCACGATGCCGATTTCGGCCAGGATCCAGCTTGAGGCGGGAGTCTTGGGTTTGGGCATGACGTCGGGGTCCATGGCAGTGGGAGTGTCTCGGATTCTTCGGGGGAGCCGAGGGGGCAGTTTATCCCGGTTTCAGGCGCTTCGTCCAGATGATGGGATCGGGGCGGGTATTCGGCCTCCCATCCTCAGACACCTTGCCGCTCCCCCTTCCACCGCCAACAATGGGGGGATTGTCTCCGCCGGTCGGCGTTCCCCCGGCATCCGATCCCGACAGGTCATCCATGAAGATCATCTCCGCCCTCCTCCTCGCCGTGGGGCTCCTCACCCCCATGGCTCCGGAACCGAACCACACCGAGATCCGGGGCTATTACCAGTCTCCCACCCTCCACGGCTCCACCCTGGTGTTCTCGTCGGAGGGCGATCTCTGGAGGGTTCCCCTCGGAGGAGGGGTGGCCACGCGGCTTACCGCCCACCCCACCCTCGAGTCCGAGCCCCACCTCTCTCCGGACGGAAGCCTCCTCGCCTTCACGGGGCGGTACGACGGCGTTCCCGCCGTGTACGTCATGCCCATGACCGGGGGAGCGCCTCGGCGCATCACCTTCGGGAGCGGCGCGGCCCAGGTGCAGGGGTGGACCCGGAACGGAGAGGTTCTCTACGCCTCCAATGGAGGGGTGGGGCCGGTGTGGAGTTGGCACCTGCGGACCATCCATCCCGGGACGCTGGAAGAAGGCGAATTCCCTCTCACCGATGCTCGCCAGGGGACCTTCGATGAAGCCGGGACCCTCTATTTCACCCGCTTCGGGCTCGACGTGACCGGTGACAACGCCCGGGCGTACCGGGGAGGCGCCATGGCGGAGCTCTGGCGGTTCACCCCCGGGATGGATGAGGAGGCGGAGCGGGTGGCAGCGGATCACCCGGGGAATCTGACGCGCCCCATGTGGTGGAATGGCCGGCTCTATCTGGTGAGCGACGCCGACGGGCTCTACAACCTCTGGCGTCTGGATCCGATGACCGGGGTCACCGAACCCCTCACCACCCACGGAGACTTCGAGGTGAGGGGGGCGACCCTCTCGGAGGGCCGGATCGTCTACCAGCATGGCGCCGACCTCCGGGTCTATGAGATCGAATCCGGCGCCGACCGCGCGTTGGACATCGTGTTGGCCTCGGATCGAGGGCGCACGCGGGAGCGGTGGCTGGAAGCGCCGCTGGACTTCCTGAACTCCGCCAATCTGGCCCCCGCCGGGGACCGGGCGGCCCTCACCGCTCGGGGGCGGGTGGCGGTGGCCGGCACCGGTTCGGTGCGCAGGGTGGAGATCCCGCTCCCCCACGCCGGTCGGGCTCGGGAGGCCATCCTCGGACACGATGGTCGGTGGGTCTACGCCTTCGTGGACACCGCGGGAGAACAGGAGATCTGGCGGTTCTCGGCGGACGGAAGTGGGGAAGGGGAGGCACTCACCCGGAACGGGGATACCCAGCGCCTGCGGATGTACCTCTCGCCCGACGGGCGGTTCATCGCGCACGACGACCGTAGGCACCGGCTCTGGCTCCTGGACCTGGAGGATGGGACCAACACCCTTCTGGACGCCGGCCCTTCGGCAGGCTACCAGAGCGTGGTCTGGTCCCCGGACGGGGGGGCCCTCGCCTTCGTGCGCTTCGATACCCCCATGCGTCGTCCCCAGCTCCTCCTCCACCACCTGGATTCGGGGGAGACCCGGGCTCTCACCAGCGACCGCTACGAGAGTCGATGGCCGGCGTTCAGCCCCGACGGTCGCTGGCTCTACTTCCTCTCGGATCGACACTTCGTGGCCACCCCCGGCTCACCATGGGGTGATCGAAACCTGGGCCCGGTCTTCGATGGACGTACCGAGATCTATGCGCTGGCGCTTCAGCCCGGGAACACCTTCCCCCTGGCTCCCCGCACCGAACTCACCCAACCCGGAAACCAGGCCCCGGAGGGTGCGGGAGAGGCAAATGTGCCGGGGATCGTCATGGAAGGGCTGGAGGACCGTCTCTTTCAGGTCCCCGTTCCCCCTGGGAACTACACCAACCTCCTGGCCACGGGAGATCGCCTCTACCTCCTGGAGCGCACCGGCGGGGATGACCCGCAGCCCCTCCTTCGGCGTATCGACTTCGGCACCGAGCGACCCCGGGTGGTGACGGTGGCGCCGGGGATCTCTTCGGTGGCACTC
>JBJHBD010000076.1:0-15195 GCA_050485305.1 Gemmatimonadota bacterium | reverse complement strand
AGGTGGAGGGGTTCGGGGAGAACACGGTGATCGTGCATGCGGTGCCGAACCCCCACCCGTACTTCGATGCCGAGCGGTGTTTCCGGGAGATGATCGACGAGCTGACGGTGGGCTCGGAGCTCACCCGGGCGGCGCGGAACCAGCACGAGCGCCTGGCCATGAGCTTCGCCTGCAAGGCGGCCATCAAGGCGGGGAAACCGCTGGATGAGCGGGAGATCCACGAACTCTTCGACCGCCTTTTCGCCACCGAACTCCCGTATCACGACGTCCATGGACGCCCAACCACGGTGCGCCTCTCCCGGGGGGAGTTGGAGCGGAAGTTCGGGCGATGACCCGGGTTCGTGCCCTGGCCGTCACAGGTCCCACCTCTTCCGGGAAGACGGCGCTCTCCATCCCCCTGGCGGAACGGCTGGGGGGGGAGATCATCTCCATGGATTCCCGGCAGATCTACCGGGGGATGGACATCGGGACGGACAAGGTGCCCGAGGATCTCCGCGCCAGGGTGCCCCACCACGGACTCGATCTGGTGAACCCCGACGAGCGGTACTCGGCGGCGCGCTTCGCCCGGGAGGCGAGGGGGTGGATCGGGGAGGTGGAGGGGCGGGGGCGCGTCCCCATCCTGGTGGGGGGAACCGGGTTTTTCTTGAAGGCGCTCATGGAGCCGGTCTTCCGGGAGCCTCCCCTGGATCGGGAGCGGCGGAAGGCGCTGGAACGGTGGATGGCCGCCCAGCCGGTGGAGCGGCTGGAGGCGTGGGTCCGCCGCCTCGACCCGGAGCGGGGGGAGGTGGCGACGGCGGGAGGTCGGCAGCGGCTGGCTCGAACGCTGGAGCTCCCCCTCCTCACCGGGCGATCCCTCACCTGGTGGCACCGGAACGCACCTCCGGAGAGTGGGGGGATCCCGGTGGCGGTGGTCCTCCTCACCCTCCCCCGGGAGGTGCTCTATCGGCGGATCAACCGACGGGCCGAGTCCATGTTTGAACGGGGCCTCCTGGAAGAGACGGAGCGCCTTCTCCGAGCCGGGTACGCCCACGACGCCCCGGGGATGACGGGGACCGGGTACCGGGAGGCGGCGGACGTCCTCCTGGGGCGGGCCGACCTGGATGAGGCCGTGGACCGGGTGCGGCGGGTTACCCGGGGGTACGCCAGGCGCCAGCTCACCTGGTTCCGGCACCAGCTCCCGGAGGAGCGCCTGGAGGTGGACGCCCTGGCACCGGTCGAGGAACAGGTAGAGGCCGTCATGCGTTGGATCGGGGAGGACCCCGGGAGGGTACCGGGACCGTCACCCGCACACACAAGGGAATCCAATCCATGAAGATCGGGATCACCTGCTACCCCACCTACGGGGGGTCGGGAGCCGTGGCTACCGAGCTCGGGCTCGAGCTGGCGAAGCGGGGGCACGAGCTCCACTTCGTCTCCTACGCCCAGCCCTTTCGCCTCCCCGGCTTCCAGGAGCGCGTCTATTTCCACGAGGTGGAGATGGACCACTACCCCCTCTTCGAGCACCCTCCGTATTCGCTGGCTCTGGCGGTGGCCCTTCACGAGACCGCCGACAAGTACGACCTGGACCTCATCCATGTCCACTACGCCATCCCGCATGCCGCCTCGGCGTGGATCGCCCGGGAGATGCTGAACGGGGCGCGGGGGCCGAAGATCGTGACCACCCTCCACGGGACCGACATCACCCTGGTGGGGCAGCACCCGTCCTTTCACTCCATCACCCGCTTCTCCATCCTCAAGTCCGACGGAATCACCGCCGTCTCCCGCTACCTGAAGGATGAGACGGAGGACAACTTCGGGGTTCCGGGAGATCGGATCGAGGTCATCCCCAACTTCATCGACGTGGGCAGGTACACTCCGGATCGAGAGCCCTGCCACCGGAAGGTGCTGGCTCCCGACGGCGGGAAGATCCTCATGCACATCTCCAACTTCCGTCCGGTGAAGCGGGTGGAGGATGTGGTCCGTGTCTTCGCGGGGGTGGCGGCGGCGCTCCCTGCTCGCCTCGTTCTCGTGGGTGACGGGCCGGAGCGCCCGCGGGCTCAGGCGCTGGCCGAGGAGCTGGGGGTGGCGGAACGGGTCACCTTCCTGGGGAAGCACACCTCGGTGGAGGAGCTTCTGAGCTGCTGCGACCTCTTCCTCCTCCCGTCCGAGTCCGAGTCCTTCGGGCTGGCGGCGCTGGAGGCCATGGCGTGTGGTGCGCCAGTCCTGGCCACTGCGGTGGGTGGAGTTCCCGAGGTGGTGGAGGACGGCGCCACGGGGGCCCTCCTCCCGGTGGGCGATGTGGAGGGGATGGTGGAGGCGGCCATCCGGATCCTATCCGAGCCGGGGGTGGCGCAGGCCATGGGGCGCCAGGCGCGGGAGGTGGCGGTGAGCCGGTTCGCGGCCGATCACATCGTTCCCCTGTACGAGAGCTATTACCGGAGGGTATTGTCCGGTGGGTGAGTCCTCGCTGGGGTGGATGGAAGCGGTCCTCCTCGGGATCCTCCAGGGCGCCACCGAGTTTCTCCCGGTGAGTTCGTCGGGGCACCTGGTCATGGGACAGGCGCTTCTGGGGATGGAGCTCCCCGGAATCCTCTTCGAGGTGGTGGTCCACCTCGCTACCCTCGTTTCCGTGGTGGTGGTCTACCGGGGGCGTATCGGGGAGCTCATCGGGGGGGTGGGGAGGGGGGATCGGAATGCGTTCCGGTATCTGGGGCTCCTGGGGGTGGCCACCATCCCCGCGGGGCTTGCCGGACTCTTCCTGAGGGGAGGGGTGGAGGAACTCTTCGCCGCCCCATGGACGGTGGGAGTGGCCCTCCTCGTCACCGGGGCCACCCTCTTCTCCACCCGATGGGCGCTCCGACGGGAGCTCGCCACCCCAATCGGGCTCCGGGTGGCTCTCCTGGTGGGGTTGGCGCAGGCCGTGGCCCTCATTCCGGGGATCTCCCGTTCCGGCTCCACGGTGGTGACGGCCCTCTGGCTCGGGGTGCGGCCGCTGGAGGCGGCGGCCTTCTCCTTCCTCATGTCCGTTCCGGCTATCGCCGGCGCCGGAGTCCTCATGCTTCCCGAGATGGGGAGTGAGGCCGGCCTTCCGGCTGGGCCCCTCCTCCTGGCGGCGGTGGTGGCGGGCGTGACGGGGGTGCTCGCCATCCGTACCTTCGTGGCCATGCTCAAGAATCGTTCCTTCCCGGCCTTTTCCGGGTACTGCTGGGCAGCCGGGATCCTCTTCCTCCTCTGGCTGGGAGTCACCGGCTCATGACCCGCCGCTACGCCGCGCCCTTTGCCGACGCCATCGCCGATTGGCTCCGGGAAGATCTCGGGGACGGCGACGTCACCGGGGAGTGGGGGATCTCCCCGGAACGGAAGGGGCGAGCCCTCGTGGTGGCGAAGGAGCCCATGTTCCTCTTCGGGGTGGATCTGGCCCGGGAGGTCTTCCGCCAGGTGGATCCCGCCATCCGGGTCACCTCTCCTTCGGGGGATGGGGTGCCGGTGGAGCGGGGGGCGGCGGCGCTCCGGATCTCCGGCCCCGTCCGGGGGATCCTGGCGGGGGAACGCACCGCCCTCAACCTCCTGGGGAGGCTCTCGGGGGTGGCCACCCTCACCCGGCGCTTCGCCGATGCGCTGGAGGGGACCTCCACCCGGGTGACCGACACCCGCAAGACGACCCCCGGAATGCGGGGGGTGGAACGTCTCGCCGTCGTGGCAGGGGGCGGAGTGAACCATCGCATGGGGCTCTTCGACATGGTGATGCTGAAGGAGAACCACATTGCCGCCGCGGGGGGAGTGGGCGCGGCGCTTCGGCGGGTCGCGGGGGCGCGGGAGAAGGCGAAGCGCCCGGAGGTCCCCATCGCCGTCGAGGTGACGGAGGCGGCCCAGCTCGAAGAGCTTCGCCCCTTTCGGGTGGACCGGATCATGCTGGACAACATGGACGAAACCCTCATGACCGAGTGCGTGCGGGAAATCCGCCTCTGGGGGGAGCAGCAGCCGCTCATCGAAGCGACGGGGAACATGACGGTGGAGCGGGCGCCGGCGGTGGCCGCCACCGGGGTGGACCTCATCTCGGTGGGAGCCCTCACCCACTCGGCGCGCTGCATGGACCTCTCCCTCCTCCTCCTCTCCAAGGGGGATGGGTGATGGACCATCTCCCTCCTGGATGGGAGTCCCCACCTCCTTCGGGGTGGGCGGCGTTTCTGGACGTCCCCGAGGTGGAGCTGCACACGGAGCTCCCCTCAACCAACGACCGGGCGAAGGAGCTGGCCCGGGAGGGAGCTCCCCGGTTCACCGCCGTGGTGGCGGGAGAGCAGACGGCGGGGAGGGGGAGAGAGGGACGGAAGTGGAGCTCTCCCGATGGGGGAGGGCTCTGGCTCTCCATCCTCCTCCCCATCCCTTCCGGGGGGCCGCCCGGGGTCACGACGCTGGCGGTGGGTGTGGCCACGGCCCGCGCGGTGGAGGCGCTCACCCCGGGCGCCGGTCTCGGGCTCAAGTGGCCCAACGATCTGGTGGCCGGCGATGCCGAAACCGGTTCGGGCGGGTACCCTGGGGGGAAGCTGGGCGGGATCCTGACGGAGTTGGTGCAGGGGAAAGGAGGTCCCATCGTGGTGGCGGGGATCGGAGTGAACCTGCGCCCTGCCGAAGGAGGTTCCGACCCTTCGGGCTCCCCGGAGGCCGAACGGGGGGTGGCCTATCTCCGGGATCTGCTCGAAGAGAAGGCGGCGGATCCGGCCCTCTTCCCGGTGCTGGCCCGAACCCTCGTGGCCGAGCTCCGGCATTGGGCCGATCCACCCCCCGACACCCTCTCGGGAGAACTCAGGAAGGAGTGGGAGCGGCGGGACGTCCTGGCCGGGAAGACGGTGGTCATGGAGGGAGGGTTGAGGGGTCGGGCGCTGGGTGTGGCGCTGGACGGAACCCTTCGCCTGGTGACCCCTGACGGCCACCTCCGATCGGTGGTGGGTGGGGGAATTCGACTGATGGAGCCGTAAAATGCATCTCGTACTGGATGTGGGGAATACCGAGACGGTGATCGGGGTTTTCGAGCCCGGGAGCGTCATCCCCGACGGAAGCTGGCGCTACTCCACCGGGATTCCCCGGACTGCCGACGAACTCCTCCTCCTGATCCGGCACCTTCTCCGGGAGGGAGGGATCGCTCCGGAAACGCTCACCCGCGCCGTGGTGGGTTCGGTGGTGCCGGGGCATACCGCACTCCTCCGAAAGGCGCTGGACAAGCTGGTAGGGGTGGAGCTCTTCGTGGTGGAGCCCACCAGCGACCTCCCCATCCGTCTCGAAGTGGAGGAGCCCCGTACGGTGGGGGCGGACCGCATCGTGAACACCCTGGCCGCCGCCCACCTCTATGGGAGGGATACCATCGTGGTGGATCTCGGGACGGCCACCACCTACGACTGCATCACCGGGGACGGCGTCTTCCTGGGGGGGGTCATCGCCCCCGGCCTCCAGGCGGGACAGGAATGGCTTGGAGGGCGAACCGCCAAGCTCCCGCGCGTGGAGCTCCAGCCACCGGAGCGTGTCATCGGAAAGCGAACGGAAAGCTGCCTCCAGAGCGGGATCTTCTACTCCGCCATCGACGCCATGGATGGGATCGTGACGCGGATCCGCGACGAGTGGGAGCGCCCCGACGCCTTCGTGGTGGGGACGGGAGGGTTCGCTCGGGTGGTGGGTCCCCACTCCCGCACCCTCCAGAGGGTGGATCCGGAGCTGACGCTGGTGGGACTGGCTCTGGCCGGATCATGGATGTCGGGAGAGGGACTCCCGGATCGGTAGCGTTCCCCGGTGGGGCTACTCCTCCGTCTCGGATCCGAGGCGGGCCGCTTCGCTCCGGAGGGAAGTCACCCAGAGGTTCGACGAGGAGAGGAGGCGGGAGGTGAGGACCGCCCGCCGAACCTGGCTCCGTTCCAGCTTCACCGGCTCACTGAAGACCCGCTCGTTGTTCCGACTGAGCGCTGCGGTGCGGAGAGCGAGAAGGGCGGGGAGGGTGCAGAAAAGGCGGATCCCGTACTCGGATCGGGGGAGGCGCCGGCAGTAGTCGAAGGAGTCGGAGAGGTGGCGCGCCGCCTTCCGCACCAGGCGATCCACCAGGCGAAGCCGGCCTTCTCCGTCGAGGACGGAGAGGGCGGGCTCGGCGGGGCCGGCGGAGACCGGTGCGTGGGCGAGCCCGGCGATCCAGTCGCGGGGCACGTACGTCCACCCGCGTCGGGGGTCTTCGTGGAGCCCCCGGATGACGTTCACCGTCTGGAGGGCGAGACCGAAGGATGAGGCGAAGGCCAGGAGCTCCCCCCTCCGCTGCGCCACTCGGGGAGAGTGCAGGGTGAACAGGTCCGTGAGGAGGAGCCCCACCCGACCGGCTACCTCGAACATGTAGTCGTCCAACGCCCCTTCATCGGGGAAGTCGGCCCCTCGCTCCGCCCACTCCGCCATCCCCCGGGTGGTGGCCGTCGTGTGCTCCACGATGGGGAGGCGGAGAGGGGAGGGGAGCCGGGAGATTCCCTCCAGGATGGTCTCGGCTTTGAGCGCCGCCTGCAGGTCCGGGAGCTCTGCGTCCGCATCGTGTACGAGGGCGGCAATCCCATCGCCTGTTCCGGGGGGAGGGGTGTCCCGGGAAAGGTGCCGGAGAGCCGACTCCCATCGCCCCAGCGCCTCGATCTTTTCCGGGGTGCTCAACTCCGGGGAGTCCTCGAAGTAGTCCGAGACCCGGAGCGCAAGGTATGCCAGGGTGACGGCATCCCGGAGCGGGTGTGGGAGCGCCTCGATCCCGAGGGCGAAGGTCCGACTTGTTCTCCGAAGGAGAGCGTAGTATTCCTGCACGGAGTGTGGGCTCGGGTTCGCTCGCGGGGGAGGGGCGGAAGGGTGTCATTTTACCGGAATCGGGGATGAGCGACAACGCAGCGACGGATCGGAGGTTCCATCTCCTGCGGGGCCGCCACGCGGAGTTGATGGCCACCTACCGCCAGCAGTCCGAACTCTTCGTAAAATCGCTCCTCCTGTACTTTGCCGTGGTGGGGGTGGCGTTCGGGCTCTACTTCCGGGGCACGTACGGCCTCACCGACGGCGGGGTGGCCAACGGGGAGCCGCTCCCTGGGGAGATGGGACTCTTCCTCCTCCTCTTCTGCGCCCTCGCATCGCTCCTCGCCCTTTCGGGGTCGCTGGCCGGGACGCTCTGGGCCCTCCGGGTAAAGAGGTCACTCGACGAGTTGGACAGGGCGTTGATCCGGGAGGTTGGAGCGGAGGTGTGGGAAGAGCGGGCGACGGACGAGGTGAATGTGGGGGAGGAGGGTGGCTCGGAGGGCTGGTTCCCGGACGTTCCCCTCTTCGGAGGAGTGGCGCTGGGGGTCCTCGCCTGCGGAGCCGCTCTCCTCATCGGCCTTTCAACGATGTGGCTCCTCCTGTCATAGGGTAGCACGCTCTTCCGGGCCGACGTCCTTCCGGTCATTCCGGTTGACACTCCGGAGGCCTCCATTACCTTTCCACACGGTCTGTTAGCACTCTCCTGGTTTGAGTGCTAACAGCTCTGCAACCCCCTCAAAATCAACGCGTCACGCGGAGGAACAACGATGACGACGACGTCCACCAAGGTTCGTCCCCTGGCCGACCGGGTCGTGGTGCAGGCCCTCGAAGAGGCCGAGCAGACCCGGGGCGGGCTCTACATCCCCGACACGGCGAAGGAGAAGCCCCAGCAGGGGAAGATCGTCGCCGTGGGTCCCGGGAAGGTATCCGATCAGGGAGAGCGGATTGCTCCCGACGTGAAGGTCGGTGACACCGTCCTCTACGGGAAGTACTCCGGGACCGAGGTCACCGTGGAAGGTGAGGACTATCTCATTCTGAGGGAGTCCGACATCCTGGCCGTGATCGACTGACCACTGATCGTCCACGACTGAATCCATCCATACGACGGAGAACCAAGCGATGGCAGCGAAGGACCTGAAGTTCGATACCGAGGCCCGGGC
The DNA here is from genome assembly GCA_050485305.1 of Gemmatimonadota bacterium. Lineage (GTDB taxonomy): Bacteria > Gemmatimonadota > Gemmatimonadetes > Longimicrobiales > Gaopeijiaceae > JBJHBD01. Next base: position 7,264 of record JBJHBD010000076.1, on the reverse strand, counting down.
CAAACTGAAGGCCGGGGTCGACAAGCTCAGCCATGCCGTAAAGGTGACCCTCGGCCCCAAGGGCCGGAACGTGGTCCTGGACCGGAAGTTCGGCGCTCCTACCGTGACCAAGGACGGCGTGTCCGTGGCCAAGGAGATCGAGCTGGAGGATCCCATCGAGAACATGGGCGCCCAGATGGTGAAGGAGGTGGCCACCAAGACTTCGGATCTGGCCGGGGACGGGACCACCACCGCCACCGTGCTGGCGCAGGCCATCTTCTCCGAGGGGCTGAAGAACGTCACCGCCGGCTCCGACCCCATGGCCATCAAGCGCGGAATCGACCGCGCCGTGGCACAGGTGGTCTCCGAGCTCCAGGGCCTTTCCCAGGAGACCAAGGGGAAGAAGGAGATCGCCCAGGTGGGGACCATCTCCGCCAACAACGACCCTGAGATCGGTGAGCTCATCGCCGATGCCATGGAGAAGGTTGGGAAGGACGGCGTCATCACGGTGGAAGAGGCCAAGGGGCTCGACACCACCCTGGAGACGGTGGAGGGGATGCAGTTCGACCGCGGGTACCTCTCCCCCTACTTCGTCACCGACCCCGAGCGGATGGAGGCGATCCTCGAGGATCCCATGATCCTCATCCACGACAAGAAGATCTCTTCCATGAAGGATCTTCTCCCCATCCTGGAGAAGGTGGCCCAGATGGGTCGCCCCCTCCTCATCATCGCCGAGGATGTGGAGGGCGAGGCCCTCGCCACCCTGGTGGTGAACAAGCTCCGCGGCACCCTCAAGGTGTGCGCCGTGAAGGCCCCCGGCTTCGGGGACCGTCGGAAGGCCATGCTCCAGGACATCGCCGTTCTCACCGGCGGGCAGGTCATCTCCGAGGAGGTGGGCTTCAAGCTGGAGAACGCCGTCCTCTCCGACCTGGGTGAGGCCAAGCGGGTGGTGGTGGACAAGGACAACACTACCGTGGTGGACGGCGCCGGTGACGCCGAGAACATCAAGGGGCGGATCGAGGAGATCCGGGTGGCCATCGACAAGTCCACCTCGGACTACGACCGGGAGAAGCTCCAGGAGCGTCTGGCCAAGCTCTCCGGCGGTGTGGCCGTCATCAACGTCGGTGCCGCCACCGAGACCGCCATGAAGGAGAAGAAGGCCCGTGTGGAGGACGCCCTCCATGCCACCCGCGCCGCCGTCGAGGAGGGGATCGTCCCCGGTGGTGGTGTAGCCCTTCTCCGGGCCCAGGCCGCCCTGGCCGGGTTCAAGGTCGACCGTCAGGACGAGCAGGTGGGTGTGGAGATCCTGGGTCGGGCCCTCGAGGCGCCCATCCGGCAGATTTCCACCAACGCCGGGGTGGAGGGATCCATCGTGGTGGCGAAGATCCGGGAGGCGAAGGATGCCAACTTCGGGTTCAACGCCGCGACGGAGACCTACGAGGATCTGGTGGAGGCCGGGGTCATCGATCCCACCAAGGTGGTGCGGACCGCGCTCCAGAATGCCGCCTCCATCGCCGGGCTCCTCCTCACCACCGAGTGCGTGGTGGTGGAGCATCCGGAGGACGAGAAGGCCGGCGGCGCCCCCGGTGGGATGGGGGGAATGGGCGGGATGTACTGATCCGCTCAGGCCTTCGGGCTTGCAGGATCGGGGGCGGGGAGCTTCGGCTCCCCGCCCCTTCGTCCTTCTACCCGTTCCCCTCCGGTTCCACCACCTCCAGGGTGTCCGGAGTCGGCTCCTCTTTTCCGGGGAGGATTCGCTCCTCGATGACCAGCTCCGAGCCCGCCTCCGCGGCGAGGATCCGGAGGGAATCGGCGAGACGATTGTGGGCGGCGATCACGAGGCGGCACTCCTCCCATCGCTTCCTCACCTGTTCCGCCCGCGCGTCCCACTCGAGAACCAGCTCGTTGAACTCCTCCACGGTGGCCAGGTATTCGTCGTAGCGGGGCTGGGGGACTCCGTCGGGGTGGAGCCCCTCGAGGTCGGAGATGGTGGAGCGGAGAATGCGAACCCGCTCTTCATAGGTGCGAAAGCGGGCCTCTTCCCTGTCCAGCTCGGACTGACACCGCTCCGAGGCGTTCCGGGCCAGCGCCACCTCCGCGCGGAGATCCCGGATGAGGTCCCGGAGTGGGGTGGGTTGGAGGGCCCGCCATCCGGCGGTGAGCCCCGCCAGGAGCACCAGGGCGAGCACGAGGGTTCCGGGTCCCAGCTTCCAGGGCGAGTGTGTCATGGGTTGGCGCTACCCCTGTAGTCGATGGGGGATCCGGAACCCATCCTCCACGGTGTAGCGCTTCTGTTACACACCTTACTTGATCCGCCGCGGCGGTTCTCTTAGCGTCGTTGCGTCCCGGATCCGGTGGCGGCCCCCTGCCCCACCTGTTCCACGACAAGTCCCGAGGGAGACTGCCCCGGCCCGTGACCGCTGACCCGACCTATGTGAAGCGGGAGATGGCGCCCCCGATTCGCGCCGTTCTCGTCGTCGTCCTCCTCTACACCTTCCTGGTGGGGGTCGGGCTTCTCGAGGTGGGGATCTCCGCCCTCGGATCGGGCTTCCAGACCGCCTTCCTGCAGCAGGTGGCGAACCCCGTCTCCGGGATCTTCGCCGGGATCCTCTTCACCGTCATGGTGCAGTCCTCGTCGGTCTCCACCGCCACCATCGTGGGGATGGTGGGGGGGGGGATCGTTCCGGTGAACCTCGCGGTTCCCATGATCATGGGGGCCAACATCGGGACCACCATCACCAACACCCTCGCCTCCCTGGGGAGCATCCGCCGGAGCGAAGAGTTCCAGCGCGGGTTCGCCGCCGCCACCGTCCACGACTTCTTCAACCTCATGGCGGTGGCCATCCTCTTCCCCATCGAGCTGGCTACCGGGTTTCTGACGAAGTCGGCCACCTGGCTGACGGCGATCATCCGGGGAGCGGACTTCGAGACCTCGGCGCCCGGAGCCAGCCCCATCCGCAAGGTGGTGAAGCTCCCGGTGGACTTCGTGAAGGGGTTCGTGGATGACTTGGGAGTGCTGGGCGGGATCATCATGTTGGCCATTGGGCTGGCCCTCATCTTCCTGGCGCTGAACTACATCACGAAGAACATGCGGGTGCTGGTGGCTGGCGGTATGCAGAAGGCCATGAACCGGGTGCTGGGAAGGGGAGGCGGAGTGCTGGGGATCCTGGTGGGGATCGTGGTGACGGTGGCGGTGCAGTCCTCCTCCATCACCACCTCCATCCTGGTCCCGCTGGTGGCGGCGGGGGTGCTGAACCTGAAGGGCGCCTACCCCATCACCGTGGGGGCCAACATCGGGACCACAATCACGGCGCTCCTGGCCTCACTGGCGGTCCTCCTTCCCGCTGGGCTCACCATCGCCCTGGTACACCTCTTTTTCAACGTGGCGGCGATGATCCTGATCTTCCCCGTCGAGCGGATTCGCAACATCCCCCTTCACGCGGCCGAGCGAATGGCCGAGGTGGCGGTGCGGCGCCATTCCCTCGTGGCGGTGTACGTCATCGGGCTCTTCGTGGTGATTCCCCTTCTCGGTATCTTCCTCATCCCGTAACGATCCACCCTCTGGAGGTTTCGTGCCCATGCCCATGTTCTTCCGCCTCTTCCGGGGAGACGCCTCGAATCGCCTGCAGGAGGTCAGCGAGAAGGTTCAGAAGATGCTCGTGAACGACCAGCGCGAGTTCGACCTGGCCATGTCGGCGCTCCTGGGCGATGTGCCGTGGGAAGAGGTCACCAACGAGATCCGGAGCCTGGACGGCGAGGTGAACCTGCTGGAGCGGCAGATTCGCCGTCACCTGGTGGTCCATTCTTCGGTCTTCGGGGCCATCGAGACCCCTGCCGTCCTGGTGTACATGTCCATCGTGAAGGACATCGAGCGGGTGGGGGACTACGCCAAGAACCTGGTGGATCTGGCCCGGGACGGGGCCAACTTCAAGGGGCTGCCCACCGAAGAGACCTGGCGCAACCGGTGGTGGGGAGAGGTGTCGCAGCTCATCGGCGATGCCCGGGAGGCGTTCAAGGCGTGGGACGCGGATCGCTCGCGAGCCCTCATCTCCCAGGGGGACCGACTCCTGGATCAGTGTGACGAGCGGGTGTCGGCCATCGTGCGGGGAGAGGATACCGACTCCCACGCCGTGGCGCGGGCGCTGGCGCTTCGGTACGTGAAGCGGGTGGTGGCCCACATCATGAACCTCCTCACCGCGGTGGTCATGCCGCTGGACCAGCTCGACTACTTCGACGAGGATCCGGAGGACCGGAAGGATCGAACCGGGAAGGAGTCGGGGGACTGATCGCGAGGTAGAGGCGATTCAGTACTCGAACCGGTATCCGACCTTCGCCACCGTCTTGAAGTGCCGGGGGTCCGTGGGGTCCGGCTCCAACTTCTTCCGCAGTGCGGCCATATGGGTATCCACGGTGCGGCTCCGCACCCGTCCCTTGTGGTTCCACACCCATCGGAGCAGGTCATCACGCGACACCGCCTTCCCGGCCTGACGAAGGAGGGTCACGAGGAGGTCGAACTCCTTCGGGGAGAGCTCCACATCGGCACCATTCTGCTCCACCACCCGAGCGGAAACGTTCACACGGACATCGGCGAACTCGTACTCTTCACCCGCGGGGGCCTGGGTGTCGCCCCGACGCAGAATTGCCTCGACGCGCGCGAGAAGCTCGAAGAGGTCGAAGGGTTTTGTGACGAAGTCGTCGGCACCGAGGCGAAATCCCCGAAGCTTGTCCATCTGCTCACTCCGAGCGGACAGGATGAGCACAGGTGTCGTGACCCCCGACTCCCGGAGGTCGCGGAGGAGGTCGAATCCGCTCAGCCCCGGAAGCATCAGGTCCAGGATGAAGAGGTCGGGGCCAAACTTCTCCATCGTGGTCCACGCTACCTTCCCGTCGTGTGCCACGCGGACGGTGTGCCCCTCCATCTCCAGGTTGTCCCTGAGCCCTTCCGCCAGCTCCACCGAGTCTTCCACGATCAGGATGCGGCCGGCAAATCCGGCGGAACGAGCGGTCTGGGACGGTTGTGATGCCAGCTTCATGGGGGCACCCTCTCCCTTCGGTGCGGTGTGCTTGGGCGGTGTCGACGGCCCCGCCGCGGTCCCATGGTGGTACGCGACGGCCAAGGTGAAGTGCCACGTCGGCGTCAGAATCGTGAGAAAAAGTGTCGAAAATTTGACCGTTCCATGACAACATCGGGGGATTGGGCTCCCATCTCCGGACGGTTCGCTTGGACAAGGACACGCAAGGCCCCTTCGCGCCGGCCTCTCCAGCTCTTCAACAACCTGCCGCGAGGTCAGTTGTCCGTGGGGTGTCGGGTAAGGGGAGGGAGGGTGATGGAGATGCGTAGCCCCTCACCGGATTCGCCACTCTCGGCATGCACGCTCCCGCCATGGAGGTGGGCGAGGTCACGAACGATGGAGAGTCCCAACCCCGACCCCCCTGCTCCCGACCGGATCCCGGCAGGAGTCCGAACGAACGGTTCGAAGACGTCCTCTCGCTCGCTGGGGGGGATCCCCGGGCCTCCATCCTCCACGGCGATGAGTACCCCCGACCCCCGGGCTGCCGCCTCGATTCGGATGGTCTGCCCGGGAGGCCCGTACTTGAGGGAATTCTCTACCAGGTTCCGGAGGATCTGGTGGAGGGCCGTACGGTCGGCCTCGATCCAGAGGGGCGATGGGACATCGAGCTGGATCTGGCTCTGTCGGCTCTCAACCTCGGCCCGGACGTTCTCGGCAAACTGAGGCAGTTCGCTGGAGAGGTCGATGGGGCGTGGGACCAGGGTGAGTGTTTCCCGTTCACTCGCTCCGAAGGTGAGGAAGTTGGACACCATGTGAACGAGGCGCCGGGATTCCCGATCGATCACGTCCAGCGCCGCCGCGGCTCCCGCTTCCCCTCGCACCCGCCGGAAGCGAAGTGCTTGTACGTAGAGCCGGATGGTGGCAACGGGGTTCCGGGCTTCGTGGGAGAATCCGGCCACGAACTCGGTCCTCTTTCGGACAAACTCCCGTTCTTTCCGGAGCTGTGTCAGTGCGGCGACGACAAGGAAAAGGTTGAAGAGGAGGAGGATTCCGTAGTTGAGGGGAGGGGGCCGGGAAGCGGCCCCGAAGGGGATTCCCTGGAGAAAATCCGGATCGAGGGCTACGCGGAGGTGGAGCCCATCCTGAGGGAAGTAAAAGGGTAGAGCGGTGCTCGTCGGCGCCACTCCATCGGGGATTTCCGATTTTTCCCCGGTATGCGCAAGCACCCTCCCCGACGACGAGTTTTCGATACCCACGCTGAGGAGGGGAGGAGAGTGGGGAGGCTCCCGGAATGGGCCGGCCAGCCAACGAGCGTCGATGTCCAAGACGCCGTCCAGCGATGCATCGAAGAAGTGCGAAGCCTCGGTCACGAACCCGAAGGCGGAGTGGATGCCGCCCTCCCCATCTCTCAGGTAAGCTAGGAATGCAGCACGTGGTGTCGGCGCCATGTCAAGGAAGATGACGTCGTAGATCAGTGGACGGGTCCGAATCTCTTCCTCTTCCAACTTGGGCGAGGCCAGGGTATGCCTGATCTGCGCCGAGAGGTGCTCAGCCACCTCCTGAGAGGATTCGGATTCGAGGAGAACCGGGTACCCCCCCCTCAGATCCAAGGCGATTCGGGCGGCGCCTTCCGGTGCCAACGGCTTACCGAAGTTGCCTCCAACGAGAGCCGCCGGATCGAGGAGGGTTGGGGAGGGGAGGGGGCCTGTAACGGTAATCCCATCGATGTCTCGCAGGGGAGCAAATGCACTGAATGCGGCGGTACCCCAGTTCCCCGCGACCACGGCCTGAACGCGATCGGTAACAAAGAACCTGACATTCTGGACACCCCGTTCCACCGCGGCGTCCTGCATCCGTTGGGCCCGAAACACCTCGTAGACGAGGAACCCGGAGAGACAGAGCCCGGTCAGGAGGACGATGAGGGCGAGGTGATTGCCGCGAAAAGCTGGAATCCCCTGTCGCCGCTTCCGTTTCATGTCGCTCGCCCTGCTTCCGGGATGAGGGGTTTCGATGCCGGGTGACGGTACGGGCAAGGTACAAGGAGGGCCGCGTCGAGCACCAATGGTGGCGAATCAGGTGGGGGAAGCTGGCCCGGGAGTGTGGGCCAGAAGGGGGAGGGTGGGTGCACCACCCTCCCCCGCACTGGTCCTCAACCCATCAGTTGATGTTGGGGTTGGAGTTGCGCTCCGCGAACGGCATGGGGACACAGGTCTGATCGGAGACGGTCCCGACCTGAGGCTTGTAGTAGTTGTCCCCCGGGGGGATGATCCCCG
>JBJHBD010000075.1:0-15282 GCA_050485305.1 Gemmatimonadota bacterium | reverse complement strand
GGTACGAGGTCCACCACGGGGTGCGGATCCGGGACGAGGCTCTCATCGCCGCCGCCCGCCTCTCGGATCGGTACATCGGGGGGCGCTTCCTCCCGGACAAGGCCATCGACCTCATCGACGAAGCCGCCTCACGCCTCCGCATGGAGATCGACTCCCTCCCCCAGGAGATCGACGAGGTGGAGCGGCGCATCACCCAGCTCGAGATCGAGCGGCAGGCCCTCCAGGCCGAGACCGACCGCTCCGCCGTGGAGCGCCGGAACGCCATCGAGGCCGAGTTGGCCGAACTCCGGGAGTCCAGCTCGGGGATGAAGGCCGAGTGGCAGGCCGAGAAGGAGGTCATCACCCGCATCCAGTCGTTGAAGGAGCGGATGGACGAACTCCGCTCCGAGGCCGAACGAGCCACTCGACAGGGCGATCTTCAGCGCGCCGCCGAACTCCAGTACGGGGAACTTCCCCGGGTCCAGCAGGAGGTGGCCGACGCCGAACTCCGCCTTCAGGAGCTCCAGGCCGAGGGGAAGTTCCTCCGGGAAGAGGTGGAGGCCGACGACATCGCCCAGGTGGTGGGAGAGTGGACGGGGATCCCCGTGACCCGTCTCCTGGAGTCGGAGCGGGAGCGCCTCACCCACCTGGAGTCCCTCCTCGGCGCCCGCGTCATCGGGCAGCCGGAGGCGCTGGCTTCGGTGGCGAATGCCGTGCGCCGCGCCCGCGCCGGGCTCCAGGACCCCGATCGCCCGGTGGGTTCCTTCATCTTCCTGGGCCCCACCGGGGTGGGGAAGACGGAGACGGCCCGCGCCCTCTCCGAGTTCCTCTTCGACGACGAACGGGCCATGGTCCGCATCGACATGTCCGAGTACATGGAGAAGCACGCGGTGGCCCGCCTCATCGGCGCCCCCCCCGGCTATGTGGGGTACGAGGAGGGGGGGCAGCTCACCGAGGCCGTCCGCCGCCGCCCCCACGCCGTCATCCTCTTCGACGAGATCGAGAAGGCGCACCCCGAGGTCTTCAACCTCCTCCTCCAGATCCTGGACGACGGGCGCCTCACCGACGCCCAGGGGCGCACCGTCGATTTCCGGAACACCGTCATCATCATGACGTCCAACGTGGGGAGTCCCTTCATCCTGGAGGCGGGGCGCCGGGTGGCCGAGGGGGAAACCATCGAGGGAGGATGGGAGGCGGTGGAACGTCAGGTCCGGAGCGAACTCCACCAGAACTTCCGCCCCGAGTTCCTGAACCGCATCGACGACATCATCCTCTACCACCCGCTGGCCCGCGAAGACCTGCGCGCCATCGTGGACCTCCAGCTCCGTCGCCTGAACCGCCTCGCCGCCGACCTGGGGGTCACCCTCGAGGTCACCGACGCGGTGAAGGACCTCCTGGGCGAGGAAGGGTATGACCCGGTCTTCGGAGCCCGCCCCCTCAAGCGGGTCATCCAGGAGCGCATCCAGAACCCCCTCGCCATACGCCTCCTGGAAGAGGAGGTGGAGGAGGGGAGCACGGTGCGCGTCGCACTCCCGTCTCCCCGGGAAGATGGGTCACCGGGAGCCCGAGCCCTTACCTTCACCATCACCCCTCCGGTGGAGGCGGGAGGCGAGGACGGAAGCGTGGGTGAGCCCCAAGAGACCGAATCCGGTTGACGCCCATCCCCCCATTCATCGAAGTTGGGGCGTGCCCGGCCCGTGCGCCGGGATTCCACCCCCACCCCTGCTCCGGAGAGCCGCCCATGCGCCGCAGCACGCGCCTCCTTCCCCTTCTGGCCCTCTCCCTCACCCTGGGGCTTCAGGGGTGCGCGAGTTCTCCCGCCATCCCGTCATCCCAGATGGCCGGCGTCGCCCCCATGCTCTCGGTGGAGCGCTTCCTCCAGGCCGCCAACACCAGCGATCTGGACGCCATGGCGCGCATCTTCGGGACTTCCGCGGGGTCCATGGCGGATCGGGCGGGGAACCCGGTGGGGTGCGCCTTCCGGAGGATGGGTTCGTGGATCGGGCTCTCCGCCACCTGTGTGAACCGCCAGGATCTGGAACTGAGGATGAACGCCATCGCCCTCATCCTCCGACACAACGACTACCGGATCCGGGGCGAGCGTGACGTCCCCGGGCGACGGGCCCCCACCACCCGTGTGGGGGTGGATCTGGTCCAGGGATCCACCACCCATCAGGATGTCCCCTTCGTGGTGGTGCGCACCTCCAACGGGCGGTGGCTGGTGGAGGAGATCGGGCTGGAGCGGATCACCCAGGGGAGGTGAACGGGGTCATTCCTCCACCAGCTCCCAGAGGACGCCGCCGGTACTCCGAGGGTGGAGGAAGGCGACCCGGTGCCCTCCGGCGCCCGGGCGGGGTTCCCGGTCGATGAGCTCGAACCCGAGTTCGGCGAAGTGTGCGAGGGCCGCGGTGAGATCCGGCACCCGGTAGGCGATATGATGGAGGGCCTGTCCCCGCTTCGCCAGGAAGCGCGTCACCCCCCCCTCTGCGGTGGTCGGCTCCACCAGTTCGATGTGGCCGATGAAGGCGACACGGACCCCCTGGGAGGGGACCTCCTCCGCCGGGGAACATTGTTTGCCGGTGAGGAGTTCGTAGGTCGGAGCCGTCTCCTCGATGGAGGGGGTGGCGATGGCGATGTGGTGCAGCGACAGGCTGGACACGTCCACGGGCGTCTCCCTCGCGGTCGGCGGGATGGGTTAGATTGCGAAGATCCGAGAGATGTCCCAACGCAAACAGGTCTTCCCGCCCGAGGGAAGGGGTTTCCCCGGGGCGGAAGCCAGATCAGGAGAGTTGGACATGGCAGATGTGACGAACGCGGTCGCGGTGACGGACGACACCTTCACCTCCGCGGTCGAGGACCATAAGGGGTTGGCACTGGTGGACTTCTGGGCCGTCTGGTGCGGCCCCTGTCGCCTGGTGGCCCCCATCGTGGAGGAGCTGGCGGGGGAGTACGCCGACCAGGGGGTGCGGGTGGCGAAGCTCGACACCGACCACAATCCGCGCACCACCTCCCGCTTCGGGGTGCGCTCCATCCCCTCCATCCTCTTCTTCAAGGATGGGCAGCTCGTGGACACGGTGGTGGGTGCCGTTCCCAAGAAGCACCTGAAGGAGCGGATCGAGGAGCACCTCTGATCCACCTTCGCTCTCCATGGCGAGGGTAGCGGCCCCGGTCGGATCCGTCCGACCGGGGCCGTGTTCACGAACGGCCATGTCGGCGCCCCTCTCCCCGTCCTACTTTTCCGCTTCACATGGGCACCCTCTATCTCGTCAGCACCCCCATCGGAAATGTGGAGGATCTCTCTCCCCGGGCGCTCCGCACCCTCCAGGAGGTGGACGTGGTCCTGGCGGAGGACACCCGGCACACCGGGGTGCTCCTGAAGCGGCTGGGAATCTCCACCCCCCTCATCTCCCTTCACCGGCACAACGAAGAGGCCCGCGTGGGGGAGGTCCTGAGTCGGCTGGAGGCGGGCGCCTCCCTCGCCCTCGTTTCCGATGCCGGGACCCCCCTCGTCTCGGACCCCGGAGAGCGCCTCGTTCGCCAGGTGGCGGAAGAGGGGCACACCGTCGTTCCCATCCCGGGTCCCTCGGCGATCCTCTCGGCGCTGGTGGCCTCCGGGCTCCCCACCCTCCCCTTCACCTTCCTGGGGTTCGCCCCCAGAAAGGGGAAGGAGCGAAGCGAACTCCTGGAGCGTGTGGCCGGGTCGAGAGAGACGGTGATCCTTTTCGAGTCGCCCGAGCGTACCGCCGCCCTCCTGGCCGCGCTGGCGGAAAGGGGAGGGGAGGGGCGCCGAGGGTGCGTGGCGCGGGAGCTCACCAAGCTTCACGAGGAGTTCCGCCGGGGAACCCTGGCCGACCTCGCCGCCTACTACGGAGAGACCCCCCCAAGAGGCGAAGTTACCGTGGTGGTGGAGCCGGCCCTCGAAGAAGGGATCCCCCGAGCGGTGGACGAGGCCGCCGCCCGGGCCCTCGCCCACGCCCTCCTCTCCGAAGGGAGCTCTCCCAGCCGGGTGGCTCGTGAGGTGGCGCGGCGCCTGGGGATTCCCCGGAACGACGCCTACACCCTGGTGCAGGAGCTGGACCCATGACCCGAACCCTCCTTCTCGCCGGAGCCCTCCTCCTGGCCGGAGGGGGGGTGGTGTCCGGAGAGGAGGGTGCTCCCCAACGAGTGTCTCCCGCGCAGGAAGGCGGAGCCCTCACCGTCGGGCGGCTCCAGTACGGAGGAGGAGGGGACTGGTACGCAAACCCATCCTCCCTCCCCAACCTCCTGGCCTTCATCCGGGAAGCCACCGGGCTCCCCACGGCGGAGCGGGAACGGGTGGTGACCCCCCTGGATCCGGGGCTCCCCGACCTCCCCTTCCTCCACATGACCGGGCACGGGAACGTGGTCTTCACCCCCGAAGAGCGGGTGGCGCTCCGGCGCTACCTGGAGGGGGGCGGCTTCCTCCATGCCGACGACAACTACGGGATGGACGAGGCCTTCCGGCGGGAGATGGAGCTTCTCTACCCGGACCGTCCCCTGGTGGAGCTTCCCCCGGATCACCCGGCCTTCCGCGCCTTCTTCCACTTCCCCGAGGGGATCCCCAAGATCCACGAGCACGACGGGCACCCCCCGCAGGCCTTCGGGATCTTCCACGAGGGGCGCCTCGTTATCCTCTACTCGTACGAGACCGACCTGGGGAACGGGTGGGAAGACGAGGAGGTGCATGGGAACCCGCCGGAACTCCGGGAGGCCGCCCTCCGCATGGGAACCAACCTCTTCGTATACACCCTCACCCGGGAGGTGCACCGATGAACGGGGAGGGCGGTGCGTCGAGGGCTTCGGGGTCGACGGAGGGGCGCATTCATGGGAGGATGGGGACCCGTCCGCCCTTCGACTCCCCGGAGGCGGTCCTCGTCGCCGTTCGCCGCCACCTCCGGGCCGGTACCCGGAGGGTGGCAGCCGCAGCGGTTCTGGGCGCGTTTGCCCTCCTCCTCCTCCTGGGGTGGGGGTTCGCGGGAACCGAAGGATGGGCCCCCGGCACCGCCACCCCCCTCCTCCTCTGGGGAGGGATCCTCGCCCTCTTCACCACCTTCGCCGCCCTTCTGACCCTCCGCCTCCGGCGGTGGACCGAAGAGCGAACCCTCGCCGGCGAGGTGGAGCGGAGCGCCGGACTCCCGGACGGAGCGCTCCAGGCCCAGCTCCAGCTCGGGCGGGAACCCCCTTCCGGCAGCTCTCCGTCGCTGGTGCGAGCCGGGGAGCGCAGCCTGCTGGCCCGGCTCACCGCGGAGCCCGGAGCCCTGGCCGGAGCCCCGGGGCAACACCTTCGCAAAGAGCTCGGTCGAGCGCTCCGGGGAGCTCTCCTCCTCGCTCTTCTCGCCCTCTCCCTCCCGGTGGTGACCCCGGAGCGAACCCGCGCCGCGTGGGCCGGGCTGGCCGCCCCCATGGCCCTCCTCTTCCCTCCACCCCTCCCCCCGCTTTCGGTGGACCCGGGAGACGCGGCCCTTCCCCGTGGGAGTGAGCCCAGAGTGGGAATCCGGGCGCCCGGTCGGGACTCGGTGACCCTCATCCGGGAGAGTGTGGGGGAGCCGGTCGTCCGGGAGAGCGTCCCCCTCGACGGGGGGATGGGGTCGTTGACGCTCCCGCCCCTGAGGGCTCCGATCCGATACCGGATCCAGGCCCCCGACGGCGCCCGGACCCCCACCTTCACCCTTACCCCGGTGGATCCCGGGCTCGTGGTGGATCTCCAGGTGGAGCTGCACTTCCCCCCCCACACCCGCCGCCTCCCTGAACGATTTGCGGGGGTCGTCCCCCCACTCCGCCTCCCCGAGGGATCCACCCTCCACCTTTCAGGAGGGGTGGCGGGCGTCGGATCGGGGGTGGAACTCCGCGACGGGGGGGACAACGCCCTCCTGACCCTCTCCCTGGAGGGAGGGCGCTTCTCCGGAGTCTGGCGCCCGACCCGTTCAGGGGTTGCCCGCTGGTCTGTGGTGGATGGGGAGGAGGGCGCCCGACTCCCCGAGCCGCTTGAGGTGGAGCTCATTCCCGACGCCCCACCCTCGGTGGCCCTCCCCCGCCCGGGAGGGGAGGTGGAGCTCCCCCTCTCCCTCCGATACGCCCTGGAGGTGGAGGCATCCGACGACTACGGGGTGGCGTGGGTCGAGATCGAGGTGGTCCCCATCCCCGCAGGGGGCGCTCCGGAGGATCCGGTGGTGGAACGGATCCCCACAGGGGAGCGCACCGAGGTGACGCTGGCCCCCATCCTGGACGTCTCCGAGTGGGGGCTCCCGTCGGGATCGACGCTCCGACTTCGCGCCCGCGCCGCGGACAACGCTCCCAACCCCCAGGTGACGGAAACCCCCACCTACACCCTCCACCTCCCGACCACCCGGGAGATCCGGGACGAGGCGATTCGTCGCCTGGAGGAGGGGGAGGAGGCGGTGGTCGGGATGGCCGGGCGCGCCGGGTCCGAGGCGGAGCGCCTGAGGGAGATGGCGGCCGCCATGGAACGATCGGGGGCTCGGCGGATGGGAGAGGCGGGATTCCAGGATCGGGAGGCGGCCACCGGGGCCGGGGATCGCCTCCGGGAGCTGGAGGCCGAGCTTTCCGCCATGGAGGCGGGGCTCCGGGAGGCGATGGAGGCGTTGGCCGGCTCCCCGGAAGATCGAGCGCTCCTGGAGCAGTTGCAGGCGCTGGAATCCCTCCTTTCGGCGGCCCTTTCCCCCGAAGATCGGGAGCGCCTTCACACCCTCATGGAGAGGTTGGAGTCAGGAAGCCGTGTGGATCTTCCCGGGGAGCTGGAGGAGCTTGCCGCCCTCCAGGAGCGGATGCGGGAGCGCCTCGAGGAGGCGGTGGAGCGGATCCGGAGGGCCGCGCTGGAGGCCGGGCTCAGGGGGGCCGAAGAGGCGGCGCGCTCCCTGGCCGAAGCTCAGGATCGGGTGGCCGAGGCGCTCCGTCAGGGCGCCGGAGAGGAGGAACAACGGGCCGTTTCCCAAGAGGCCGGCACCCTCTCCGAACGGCTGGAGGCGCTGACCCGCTCCCTGGAGAGGGCGGGCGAGGGGCGGGCCGCCGAACGGACGGAGAGGGCCTCCGAGCGGGTGGAGGGTGCCCGGGACGAGATGACCCGCGCCGGGGAGGCCGCGGCGGAAGGGGCCACCACGCCGGCCGGGGAGGCCGCCGAGGCCGCCGCCGCCGCCATCCGGGAGGCGGCGGAGGAGCTGGAAGGGGCACGGGATGAGTGGACCGAGGCGTGGGAAGAGGAGATCCGGTCGACCCTCCACGCCGGGGCCCAGGCCGCCCTGGCCCTGGCCCGTCGGCAGGGGGAAATCCGCGCCGGGATGGCGGGGGCGGGGGCCCTCCGCCGCTCCACCCTTCAGGGGGAGGAGGCAGGCGTTGCCGAGGGGATCCGGAACCTGGCCACCCTCCTCGCCCCGGCGCTTCGCCAGGCTCCGGAAGTAGGGCGGGAGCTCTCCCTCTCCCTGGGAGTGGCCATGGAGGCCGCCGAGCGCACCATCGAGGGGCTGGGGAATGGGGTCGCCCGGGGGCTCTCACCCCACGCCGCGGCGGGAGAAGCCCTCGAGGCCCTCAACCGGGTGGCCCTCCTCGCCCTCCTGGGGGCGGAGAACCCGGGGGGGAGTGGCGAATCCGGCGCCGGGGAACTCCTCCGGCAGCTCGAGTCCCTCGCCTCCCTCCAGGAAGGGCTCAACCAGGAGACCGCCGCCGCCGGGGAGGGGGGAGGGGAGCCGGCCCCCTCCCTCCTGGAAGAGCTGGCTCGGGCCCAGGGAGGGATGGCCGGGGAGCTGAGCCGGATGGGGCGGGAGCCCGGATCGGATCAGATCCTGGGCGACCTGGAGGCCATGGCCGAGGAGGCCCGGCGCATCGCGGAGCTCCTGGCCGAGGGACGCCTCGAGGGGGAGACGCTGGACCGGCAGGCCGAACTTCTGGAGCGCCTTCTCCAGGCCGGGCGGTCGCTGGAGCGGGAGGGGGACACCGAGGAGCGGGAGGGGAGCCCCGCCGGAGCGGTGGAGCGGCGGGCGGTTCTCCCCCTCCCCGAAGAGCTTCTCCGCACCCTGGCTCTCCCCCTCCCGACGGCGGAGGCGCTGGCCCGTCTGACCCCGGCGGAGCGTCGGATGGTGCTGGACTACTTCGACCGGGTGAACCGCCGCCTCACCGGGGGAACCACGCCGGAGGGGAGACGATGACGGGGAAGGAGAGGGTGCGGAGTTCGGAGCCCCGCCGGGGCAGCGACGGGAGGTGGAGGCGGTGCCTCCTCCCCCTCCTCCTTGCCTTCATCCCCGGGACGACACTCACTCCGGCCTCCGTCGGCGCCCAGGAGGATCCGCCGTCCCCCTCCGCGGTCCTCGACCTCCTGGCCGACGAAGCCACCCGGGGGGAGGGGGTGGCGGCACTCACCGTGCTCCTTCCCACCCTCCCTCCCGAAGAAGGGACGCTCTGGCTCCAGCTCCTCTCCATCGTTCAGGGTCCGGGGAGGGAGGGGAGTGGGGCCGCGGTGGCCGCCCTCCGGCGATGGGTGGACTCCGGCGAAGGGCGGGGCGGGGCCCGGATCCTGGAAGGGGCGCTGGAGGGGGTGCCCTCCGGGGCCCATCCTCCCATTCTGGCACTGGCGGCGCTCCTGGCGGAGGGAGATGATCCGGAGAAGGGGGCGGCGCTCCGGGAACGGATCCTCCGGGACCACCCCGAGGCCCTTGAAGCTCCGGAGGCGGCGCTTCGTCTGGGAGGGTGGCTTCTGGGAGAGGGAGGGGAGAGGGCGCGGGGCGCGGAGATCCTCGTCACCCTCATCGTGGGGCACCCCGAGCACCCGGTGGCGCCGACGGCCCGCAGACTCCTCCAGGCGGAGCGGGGGCGGAGAGGGAATCCATGACCGAGTGGGAGACGATGGGGCGGAAGGCAGGCGCGCGGGTGACGGGGACGCCGGGCCCATGGGGGATGGTATTCACCTTTCTCGTCCTGATGGGTGCGCCGGCGGGGATCCACGCCCAGCACCTCCTCGTCCCCATGGATGGGAGTCAGACGAACCACCTCCGGGCGTACGGGCTCACCTACGCGGTGCTGGAGGAGGGCGAAGACGCCGAGTGGCTCCTGAACTATCGCGGAGGGAGTTTCCTCCTCCCGGACACGGAGGGGGTGCGGCGGGAGGCGGCCCTCCGCGGGGTGCGGGTCGCCCCGGTGAATGGGGGAGAGGTGGCCGCCATTCGCGCCGAGATGCTGGGTGGGAACATGGAGGCGGTCCCGCTGGACACGCCCCCCCGGATCGCCATCTACACCCCCCCCAACGCCCTCCCATGGGACGACGCCGTCACCCTGGCGCTCACCTATGCCGGGATCCCCTACGAGACGGTGTGGGATGCGGAGGTCCTGGAAGGGGAGCTCGCCCATGTCGACTGGCTCCACCTGCACCATGAGGACTTCACCGGGCAGTACTCCAAGTTCTTCACCCAGTACGAACGCCAGCCCTGGTTCCAGGAAGAGGTGGCGCGGAACGAGGCCATGGCTTTCCGCTTCGGGTACCGGGACGTTCCGGAGCTGAAGCGGGCGGTGGCCGAGGAGATCCGGAGCTTCGTGGTGGGGGGCGGCTTCCTCTTCGCCATGTGCTCCGCCACCGAAACGCTGGATCTGGCGCTGGCGAGCCATGGTACCGATATCGTCTCGGCCCGGATCAACGGGCGTCCCCCTGATCCCGATGCCTCGGAGCGGATGGACTGGAGCCGCACCCTCGCCTTCACCGGGGCTCGGGTGGAGACGGCGGCGGCGGTCAACGCCTTCTCCGACATCGACTCCCATCAGGTGAACACGGCGTGGAGGGAGGGGCTCGGACGCTTCACCCTCTTCGACTTCGCCGCCCGGATCGATCCGGTGGCGAGCATGCTGGTGCAGAACCACCGCGCCACCATCCCGGACTTCTACGGGCTCACCACCGGCTTTCGGATGAACCGCCTGAAGCCCGGAGTGACGGTGCTGGCCCGGGAGGGTGAGGACCGCGCCAAGTACATCCACGGGACGCTGGGTGCGGGGAGCTGGACCTTCCTGGGCGGGCACGACCCGGAGGACCCGGAACACCAGATCGGGGACGCTCCCACCAACCTGGATCTCCACCCCAACTCTCCGGGGTACCGTCTGATCCTGAACAACGTCCTTTTCCCGGCCGCGCGCCCCCAGCCGCAGAAAACCTGAACGAGCCGCCCACCCCCCTGACCCTCACTCCGGAAAGTTCGGAGCAGCTCCGGCACGAGATCGAGCGTGCCGGCGGGAGAGAGGTGTGTTTTCTCGCCCGGGTGACTCCCGCTCGGGAGATCGTGGATCCACGCGCCGTGGCCCGGGGAAACCATCAGGCCGTTCTCGCCGCCGCCCGGGACGCGGAAACCGGGGAGATCCTCCTCCACAACCACCCTTCAGGGGTGCTGGAACCCTCCGAGGCGGATCTGGCCCTCGCCGCCCGGATCTACGAGGAGGGGCTCGGCACCGGGATCGTGGACAACACCGGGACCCGCCTCTACGTGGTGGTGGAGCCCCCTCGCCCCCGGATCCGGAAGCCGCTGGAGCTGGACGAGGCGGAAGCGGTGCTCGGCCCCGAGGGACTCCTCCCCTCCCTCCATCCGGTGTATGAGGATCGACCGGGGCAGCGAGCCATGCTCCGCATGGTGGGGGAGCGCTACAACGAGGGGGGGGTGGCGGTGGTGGAAGCCGGGACGGGGACGGGGAAGTCGCTGGCCTACCTGGTCCCCGCGGCGCTCTGGGCGCTGGCCAACGGGGAGCGGACGGTGGTGAGCACGAACACCATCAACCTCCAGGAACAGCTCGTGGGGAAAGACCTCCCTCTGGTGCGCCGGCTGGTGGGTCCCGAGCTCACCTGGTCGCTGGTGAAGGGGAGGGGGAACTACATCTCCATTCGGCGCCTCCACCTGGCCCGCGCCACCCACGCTTCCCTTTTCGAGGATGACCGGAGTCAGGAGCTCGAGGGGCTGGTGGAGTGGGTCCGCCACACCCGGGACGGCTCCCTCTCGGACCTCTCCGCCGCCCCCTCCGACGAGGTCTGGGATGAGGTCCGCTCCGACAGCGACATCTGCCTCAAGACCCGCTGCCCCCACTTCCAGGACTGCTTCTACCAGCGGGCCCGGCGTCAGGCCGCCGCTGCCGACCTCCTGGTGGTGAACCACGCCCTCCTCTTCTCGGACATCTCCCTTCGGAGGGTCACGGAAAACTGGTCCCAGTCTGCCGTTCTCCCGGCGTACCGCCATGTGATTCTGGACGAGGGGCACAATGTGGAGGATGCCGCCACCACCCATCTGGGCGCCGAGGTCTCCCGCATCGGGCTCTTCCGCCTCCTGTCGCGCCTGGACCGGAACGGGAAGGGGGTGCTCCGGGCGGTGGAGGAGATCTTCCTCACCCTCCCCCACGGTACCGGGAAGGACGAAACCCACCGGAGGATGGAACTCCGGCTTCGCCCGGCCCTCGTCCGGGCGAGGGAGTCCCTCGTCCGCTTCTTCGACGCCGTGGAACCCTCCGTCCCCGCCGAGGAGGAGGAGCCCCTCCGACTGGGGCGAGGCGACCCCAGGGACCCCTCCGAGCGCCCCGATGTCGTCGAGCGGATGGACCGGCTGGTGGCCGACTTCGGGCGCCTTCGCCGAGAGGTGGAGGAGCTTCGCCTCCGATTGGAGGAGGCGGAGGAGTGGCGGGACCGCTTCGAGGGGCGCCTCCTGGACCTCCAGGCGGTGGAACGTCGCCTCGAGTCGGCGGCCCACGCCCTCGGGCTCGTCCTCGATCCCGGCGAGGACCGGGACCGGTTTGTGCGCTGGGTGGCGGGGCGGGGGCGCCCGGGAGAGCCTCTCCGAAACGTCATCCTGGCCGCCGCCCCGGTGGAGCCCGGCCCCCTTCTCAGGGAGGCGCTCTTCGATCAGGTGGAGACGGCGGTGGTGACCTCGGCGACCCTTTCGGCGGGGGCCGGGGACTTCCGCTTCGTGAAGGGGCGGCTGGGGCTGGATGACCCCCGGAAGGAGAAGGGGGGGAAGGAGGCCGATCTCCCCACCTTCGCCTTCGCCGACGGTTCCCTCCCCCTGGTGGAGGAAGATCTCACCGAGCCCCTCACCGTGGTGGAGGCGGCGCTCGCCTCCCCCTTCGACTACCCCTCCCAGACCCTCTTCGCCGTTCCCACCGACCTTCCGGGGCAGGACTCGGGGTGGGCCTTCCAGGAGGCCACCGCCCAGGTTACCCGGGAGCTGGCGGCGCTCACCGACGGCGGGGTGTTTGTCCTCTTCACCTCCCATCGGGCGCTCCGGAGCGTGGCCCGGATTCTTCGAGAGGGTGGGGTCGGAGGGCGCTGGCCCCTCTTCGTCCACGGGGAAGGGCCCCGCCATCGACTCCTGGACGACTTCACCCGGTCAGGGCGGGGGATCCTCCTGGGGACCAGCTCCTTCTGGGAGGGGGTGGATGTCCCGGGAGATCCCCTTCGAGGGCTTATCCTCCAGAAGATCCCCTTCCGGGTCCCCACCGAACCCATTACCCAGGCGCGGATGGAGGCCATCGAAGGGCGAGGGGGGAGCGCGTTCCGCCACTACCTCGTTCCGTTGGCGGCCCTTCGCCTCAAGCAGGGGTTCGGGCGCCTCATCCGCTCCCGGGAAGACCGGGGAGCCATCCTCCTCCTGGACGACCGGATCGTCCGGATGTCCTACGGACGAACGCTCATCCGGGGGCTCCCCGATTCCCCGCTGGTGAAGGGTCCCTGGGACGAAATTCGGCTCCGGCTCCGGCACTTCTACGGGGACGACCGTAGCGCGTGTTGAAGGGGGCTCCCCGTCCCACTACATTCCCCGGGTGGTCGGCGAGTTTCCCGGCCCTTCCCACTCCGAACGAGAGATTCATGGGGCGCATCTTCGGTTTTGTCGTCGGTGTCATCTGGCTCGGGTTCACCTTCTGGGCCTTCTCCACCGCCTCCGCCGGAAGGAGTGCCGGGGCGCCCGACATGGGCTTCTGGTGGACCGTCATCGGCGCCTTCTACGGCCTGGCCGCCATGGTGGCCCTCGTGGGAACGGCTCGCCACAAGGTCACCGGACCGGTCAAGTAGCCGGGTCTCGATGGCACTTCCACGCCGTCCGGGGAAGATCGTTTGCGTCGGGCGGAACTACCCGGCCCACGCCTGGGAGATGGGGAAGACCCCGCCCAAGGAGCCCCTCCTCTTCTTCAAACCCCCCTCGGCCCTCATCGGGGACGGGGAAACGATTCTCATTCCTCCGGGGTTGGGGCAGGTGGACTACGAGGGGGAGATCGCCGTCATCGTGGGTGAGGGGGGGCGCGGGATCCCCGAATCCAGGGCCCTCGATCACCTGGAATCGGTCCTTCCCCTTAACGACGTCACCTGCCGAACCCTCCAGCAGCGGGACGGGCAGTGGGCGCGTGCAAAGGGCTTCGACACCTTCTGCCCGGTGGGAACCCCCGTTCCCCTCTCGGAAATCTCCCTGGACGAGCTCCGCGTCGAGACCCGCCTGAATGGGGAGCTGGTGCAGGAGGGGGAGCTTTCCATGGTCACCTTCTCCATCCCCTTTCTGGTCCACTGGATCTCGCGGATCATGACGCTGGAGCCGGGAGACGTCATTGCCACCGGAACCCCGAAGGGGGTGGGATCCATCCTCCCATGGGACGAGGTGGAGGTGACGATTCCCGGAGTGGGCTCGGTGAAGAACCCCGTGCGGGCCGCTCCCGGAGCGCCCTGGCCCTATACCCTGGAGGGGCTCTGAGCGGGACCTTCCCTCCCCGCTCGGAGGTGCTGAACGCCCTTCCGCCCTACCCCCTGGCCGGGCTCCCCGAGCGCCGGCGGGCGCTGGAGGAGGCCGGGGTGGATGTCATCGACCTGGGAGCCGGGGATGCCGACCTCACCCCTCCTCCCGCGGCGGTGGAGCACCTCACCACCGCTCTCGCCGACCCCCGCACCTCCCGCTACGGGTTCCAGCTCGGCCTGCCGGCCTTTCGAGAGGCGGCTGCGGCGTGGATGGAGAAGCGCTTCGGGTGTGAGGTGGATCCGTATCGGGAACTCACCCCCCTCATCGGCTCCAAGGAGGGGCTGGCCCACCTGTACCCGGGGATCCTGAACCGGGGCGACGTCTCGATCTTCCCCGATCCGGGATACCAGGCGTACCTCGGGGGGACGATCCTGGCGGGCGGAACCCCGCACCCTGTGGCGCTCCGCCCCGAGCACGACTTCCTGGTCCCTCTCGACGCCGTACCCGCCGAGGTGTGGGACCGGACGAAGGTTCTCACCCTCAACTACCCCAACAACCCCACCTCGGCCATCGCACCGGCGGAATATCTGGAAGAGGTGGTGGCTCACTGCCGGAGGCGGGGGATCGTCCTGGTCCAGGATCTGGCCTATTCGGAGATCGCCTTCGACGGATACCGCCCCCCCTCCATCCTCGAGTTTCCCGGGGCCCGCGACGTGGCCATCGAGTTCCACTCCCTCTCCAAGACGTACAACATGACGGGGTGGCGACTCGGGTGGGCGGTGGGGAATGCCGACCTCGTCGGGATCCTGGCCCGGGTGAAGTCCTTCGTGGACACCGGGACCTTCCTGGGGATCCAGCACGCCGGGATCGGCGCGCTGGCGTCGTGGGAGTCCTGGGTCCCGGGGAATGTGGAGGTGTTCCGGAAGCGCCGCGACGCCGCAGTGGAGGCCTTCCGGGGAGCCGGGTTCCAGGTCGAGGCGCCGAAGGCCACCATGTACCTCTGGATTCCCGTTCCGGGGGATGGGAAGTCTCGCCCCTTCGCCCTCCGAGCCATGGAGGAGGCCGGGGTCATCGTCCTCCCGGGGGTGGCGCTCGGGGATGGGGGAGAAGGGTTTTTCCGGGTGGCGCTCACCCTTCCCGAACCCCGGATCCGGGAAGCGGCCTCCCGCCTGGCGGCCCTCATCTGATCCTGCACAGCTTCGTGACTCGCATTCGGAACCGCCCCTCCCGGGGGGGTTAGAAGAGGGGCGAAGAGCCGACCGGCGCCCATGTGCGGAAGCCGGCTCTTCACCCACCTTCCACCACACCCGATGCCTTCCCCCACCCCCACCGAACATCCATCCCCACATCCCCCCGCACCCTCCGGTCGCAGGAGGGAAACCCGGGCAATTCGGGTTGGTCTCGCCATCTCGGTGGGGGCACACCTTATCGCTCTGGTGGTCGGCCAGGTAACCCTTCTTAAACTCGGTGATGACCCAGCTCTCCCCTTCCCGCGTCAGCTGATCGATAATGCCGGTTAAGCCCAGGGTGTCGCTCCAGACCCACATACCCTCACCAGGACGAGCCGTACGCTCATGAAGGGCGCTGCCCTCGAGCA
>JBJHBD010000074.1:0-15630 GCA_050485305.1 Gemmatimonadota bacterium | reverse complement strand
GCTCTTCGGGCCGCTTCGCCCTCCTCGACGACCCCCGGGAGTCCATCGGAGCAGCCCTCCTCTACCTGGGGTATTCGGTGAACAGCGTCGACGACGCGGAGCTCGCCGAAGCCGAGGCGCTCCTCGTGGCCGGTCGGGATCGCGCGGTGGCCTTCACCCCCGCCACCACCGGGCGGGACCTCCTGGTGGCGGGAGAGTTGGATATCTCCCACAACCACTCCGGGGACATCGCGGTGGCGCAGGAGGAACGGGACGGAATCAGCTACCTCGTTCCCCGGGAGGGTGCGGTGATCTGGGCCGACAACATGGTCATTCCGGCGGGGAGCCGGGGGGCATACACGGCCCATGTCTTCATGAACTTCCTCCTGGATGCCGCCAACGGAGCCCGCCTTACCGAGGAGATCGGGTATTCGTCGCCCAACCGGGCGGCCTGGCCGCTCCTGGATGAGGAGCTCCGAGCCCGGCACGAGCACTTTCTGGAGCAGGGGATTCTGGGAGGAGATGGTTCCGGCCCCCGGCTCGAGTTCATCGAGGATGTGGGAGAGGACCGGCGGAAGTTCGACCAGCTCTGGACCAGGGTGAAGGCGGGAGGGGGACGATGATCGACGAAACGGATCGCAGGATCCTGGAGCTTCTCCAGGAGAACGCCCGGGTTTCCGCCGCCGAGATTTCCCGGACCATCGAGCTGGCCCAGTCGGCGGTGCATCAACGGATCCGGAAGCTCGAGGAGTCAGGGGTGATCCTGGGGTACGAGACCCGGGTGAACCCCCGCGTGGTGGGGCGCGGACTGGCCTCCTTCGTGCGGGTCCAGACGGGCGAATCGGCGGTGGCGTCGGAGATCACTGCCGCGTTGGTGGCGATCCCCGACGTTCAGGAAGTGCATCGAGTCGTGGGGGAAGACTGCTTCTTCGTGAAGGTCCGGGTCGAGGGCCCGGAGGCGCTGGCCCGACTCCTGGACGAGGAGATCCAGCGGGTTCCCGGGGTGGCCTCCACCAAGACCACCATCGTCCTGACCACCTCAAAAGAAACCCACCGTCTTCCCATGGGTGGAACAGAAGATCCTTCGTCCGTGTAGCGGCGTGGTGAGGGGATTGTCATGGATTAGGCGCTGATTCAGAAAAATCTTCTGCTTCAAGCTTGATCTATGAGGGCTCCCCTGGTAGGATGGGTGCACGCTCACCCACCCCACCCCATCACCCCAACCGCTCCGGACTCACCGTGCGAGTTTTCCCCGCCCTGTCCCTCCCTCTCCTCCTCTCCACCGTGGTCGCGGCCACCCCTGTGGAGGTGGATGCTCAGGGGGTCACCGCCCGGACGCCGAACCTCGCCGGAGGGTGGGTTGGAGATCCGGGGGTCCTCCACCTCCATGTGGTGCACCGATTCTGGTCGGTGGGGGACGGAAGCGACGACAAGCTCCTGAACTCCCCCACTCTGGTGGCGGCCCTCCCCCTCCCGGGACGGACGCTCGTGGGGACCCGGTACGCATCCAACTCCCTGGTCGCCGGCGGGCGGGTGAACGAGTGGGAGCTTTTTGGCCGCTGGTCCCCGGCACTCTCCCCCACCTGGGGCGGCTCCCTCACCGTGGCGCACAACCGCGCGGCGGGGGGACTGGATGGCGAGGTGGAGGGGTGGGTGAACCTCTCCGATCTCACCCTGATGGGGTCCTTCCGCCGCCTGGGTGACGCCCTCGGAAGCGGGGAATCGGGGACCATCGCCGGCGCCGGGGTGCTCTACCGTGTGGGCCCCAACCTCGGTCTCGCCGCCGACATCGGGTGGGCGCTGGGAGAGGACGGCCCTCTGGCCGACAACGATGCGGTCTGGGGTGCGGGAATCCAGCTCGGGATCCCCACCACGCCCCACACCCTCTCCCTCCATGTGGCCAACACCAGGACGGGGACCCTTCAGGGGAGCTCCACCCCCTTTCGCACCCTCTGGGGGTTCGAGTTCACCGTTCCCCTGACTCCCGCCCGCTACCTTCCTCGACGCGCCGCCGGCAGCGCAACGCCTCCCCCGGCACCTCTCCGAGGCGATGACGACGATCCGGTGTTCCAGGTCACCATGGACGACCGGATGCGTTTTCTCCCCGACACCATCCGGATTCCCGTCGGGTCCGTCGTACGCTGGGAGAACACCTCCACGGTAATCCATACGGTGACCGCCGATCCCTCGGTGGGGATGGGCACCGAATACATGCGGCTTCCCGAGGGGGCAGAGCCCTTCGACTCGGGAATCCTCTTTCCCGGTGAGGCGTTCGAGCACCGCTTCACCGTTCCCGGCACCTACTTCTACCTCTGTCTCCCTCACGTGTCCGCGGCCATGTGGGGGGTGGTGGAGGTGGTGCCATGATCCATCACCCCGACGCAGGAGTTGCCATGAAGATCTTGTCTACCGTCCCCCCCCGTCGTGCCTTCGGGCTCTTATCCCTCCCGGTCGTGGCGCTTTTCCTGGCTGCCTGCGGGGGAAGTGACTCAACGGGCCCGAACGGGGGGCAGCCCCCTCCGCCCCCGCCTCCGGGGGGGAATGGTCCGGTGCAGACCACCTCGGTGCAGGTGCTGGACAGCAACTTCAACCCGGCGGCCATCCAGGTGCAGCCCGGAGCCACCGTAACCTGGACCTGGGGTGGGAGTGAGCAGCACAACGTGACCTGGGCTTCCGGAAACCTGTCCAACTCTCCCACGCAGACCGGAGGGACCCACCAGGTGACCATGCCGACCCAGACCGGCGAGTACGTGTACTACTGCACCCTCCACGGGACGCCTTCCGGAGGGATGCGAGGAACCGTCCGGGTCCAGTAGGGACCGCAGGTAGGGCCGAGGGGCGGAGCCCGGTTCCCGTCAGGGGACCCGTATGGGCTCCGCCCCTCCCTGTTCGGGCCCCTGCTGGGTGGGTCGGCTCTGTCGCTGCGGCGTCTGTCCCAGATTCACGGTGAACCCGAGGGAGATCATCCTGGAGCTGAAGCTGTTCCGGCTGGACTGAATGAAGGTGGCGTCCCGCACCGTGCTGTCGAAGCGGTTCAGGTTGAGGGGGTCACTCACATTGAGGGAGACCGTCCCCCGCCGATTCAGGACCTGCTGACGGAGGGCCAGGGAGGTGAAGGTGTACGCCGACGCGCTCCCCTGAAGGATCGACTGCATGGGGAAGCGGTTGGCGTTCACCATGGCAGTGAGTGACTCGGAGAGGCGGATCCCCACGTTTCCACCGAGGGACCATGAGAAGGCCGATCCCTCCAGCCCCTCCCGGATGTTGCGACCATCCCGCTCGTCGCGGTAGACGCTCACGTTGGCTGAGCCGCTCAGCTTCCCCATGGGGCGCAGCGAGAGGGTGACCGAACTCCCGTAGGCCCGCGCGGTGGCGGCGTTCTCCCATCGGCTGGTGGCCACACCGTCGGCGTCCACCGTCCGGATCCGCTCCCATACGTCGGAGGAATGCCGGTAGAAGGGAGCGATTCGAAGCGTTCCCCGCTGCCCGGTGATGGAGTAGTCCACGGTGAAGGACTGGGTGTAGCTGGGGCGAAGGTCCGGATTCCCGACCTGGAGGTTCAGCGGATCGGTGGGCGGGGTGAAGGGATCCAGGTAGAAGGGGAAGGGGCGTCCGATCCGCTTCGAATAGAGGAATCGCGCCGTTCGCCCCTCCCTCACCTGCCAGGAGAGGTTCATCGAGGGGAAGAGGGTGTTGTAGCTCCGCTCGAAACTCGTGTTCCCCACCGGGGAGTCGAAGGTGGTTGCGGCAAACTCGCCGCGGAGCCCGAGCTGGGCCCGGAATGGTCCGAAGGAGCGGGCGTACGTTCCGTAGAGGGAATGGAAGCGCTCCTGGAAATCGTAGGCGCCTCGCAGGCTCTGGTCGGGCTCCCCGTTGGGTTCCGGTGAACCGAAGATCTGCAGCAGGTTGTCGTTGTCCTGATCCCGATACCAGGCGCGGTACCCCAGCTCGAGCCGCCCTCCCGCCACCGGGCGGAAGTAGTCGGTCTGGAGCATGACGTTTCCGTTGTTTCCGAAGATCTCGTTGAGGCGCAGTTCGGCGGGGATCCCGGTGTCGTCGGGTCCGGCGGCGGCGGCGTAGAGGAGCTGCGCGGTGGCTGCCTCCGTGTCACTTCCCCCGCGGGTCACCCGGGTGTCGATGGAGAACTCTTCCTGCTGGGGGGTGAACACCTTCCGGAACCCTCCCGAGATGGTGTAGTTGTGGAACGACCCCTCCCTCAGGTTGGTCCGATCGTACCGCTCAAGGGTTCGGTCCCCCTCCTCGAAGATCCGGTAGGTGGTGAGCCCCTCCGTCTCGGATCCGCTGTTGAAGAGGTAGGCGTTGGACCAGAGGGTCGCGCCCTCTCCCACATTGAGTTCAGCGGTCCAGTCGCCATTCCACCCCCGGCTCCGGTTGTCGTTTTCCGCCTCCTGGAGGATGGTGGTGACGGGGTTTGCAGCCAGGTTTGTCCGCTCGTCCCAGAGCGTCCCCTGATTGCTCATCCGGTTGATGCCTCCGCCGGAGAAGAGGGTGAGGCGCCCCCGCTGGACGTTGAACCGCCCGCCGAGCATCTGTCGCCCCCGATTGGACGCGGTCACGTTCACGCTTCCGGAGAGCCCGATCTCCACATCTTCCCGAAGGACGATGTTCACGATCCCCCCCATTCCCTCCGGATCATAGCGAGCGGAGGGGTTGGGGATGACCTCCACCCGCTCCAGGCGGTCTCCGGGGAGCTGGCGAAGGAACTCGGCGAGCTGCTCCCCCCTCAGGGGGGTGGGGCGTCCGTTCAGGTGAATGGCGGCCGCCTGGTTCCCCCGGAGGCGGACGTTGTCGTTCACATCCACCTCCAGTTCGGGGACGGCCCGGAGGACATCCGCCGCGCTTCCGGCCCCGGCCACCGGCATCCGTCGCACATCGTAGTTCGTTCGATCGGCCTCGACGGTCATGGCGGGGCGGTCCACCAGCGCCTCCAGCCCCTCCATCTCGATGGGCGCCGCTTCCAGGGTGATGGTTCCCAGATTCACCGAGGGAGATTCCCGGGTGAGGGCGATGACCTCGCTGCTCCGGGACTGGTACCCCAGGATCCCCACATGAAGGGTGTACCGGTCGAGGGTGAGCCCCTCCAGCCGGAAGCGGCCACGGGCGTTGGTGAGCGCACCCGTCACCATGGCCGAGTCCTCGGCGTTCCGGAGGGTCACCGCCACCGAGACGAGAGGGGCGCCGTCGGGCCCGGCCACCTCACCCTCGATGACCCCGGTGGAGCCGGGGGGCGGGGTGGGGACCTGCGCCGCGAGGGGGGCGTGGACGACGGGGGTGGTCAGAAGGAGAAGCATCACCGCCCGGAGGGTCCATCCACGGAGGTTTAGCGCTCGATGGGGGGTCGGAGAAGGGGAGCCGGAGAAGGGGCGGGGTGAGGGCATGGGGGGGCTCCGGGAAGGGGTCGAAACGTGGCTGCGGAGTGCGGGGGTGTGGACAGGAAGGGTCGAGGCTGTGGCCGACCCTTCCCCCCTTTGACGCATAAGGGACCACGAAGGTTGCAGTAGGTCAGTACGAGGATGTTCGTTTTTGACCCGACGCGCAAGGTGGGGGTCACCCCTCCCGGGATGTATGGTGCGCCCGGAGCGCCACGGCGAAGGCCAGGTTCAGGGGGAGGGCCAGCGCAATGATCTCGCCATTCCCCTGGGCGGCCACCCCCACCAGTTGAGCCAGCGCGCCGACGAGGGAGGCGGCGCCGATGAGGATGGCCACCCCCGCGCTCCACCGAAGGGCCCGCCGACCCATCCTCCCGGAACGGACAAGTCCGAGGAAGGCGAGGGGGAGGAGGAGGAGATGGAGGGGGTTGGCGTGGAAGAGGTTCAGGTTTCGGTGGATGAAGTGATGATCGGTGAACCAGGCGGCGACGAGGAGCGACCCCAGGAGTCCGGCGAGGAGCCCCCACGCGGTGAGGGCGCCGAGGAACACGACGCGAGGGGCGCGCCCTCCGGCGCGGGTGCCGGCGAGGAGAATGAGTCCGGCGCCCACGACCCCCCCGAGGAGCCAGCTCCATGCGAAGGAGGGGGGGGAGGCGGGGGTGGGCTGGCGGGTGGCCTGGAAGAGGGTCTCACGAGGGCCGAGCAGGGTGCGGGTGGCGCCGGTTCCATCCTCGAAGGTGAACCCCTCCAGCTGCTCCATGAGGACCATGGGGATGTACATGGCCTCCCACTCGGTGATGGGGCGGTCGCCCCGGGTGCCAAGGAGGAAGGAGAGGCCATGGTCCACCCACCCGGTGCGCTGAACCAGGCGCCGGGCGTGCCGGCGGTAGCTCTCGGTGGTCTCCCGGGGGCGGAAGTGGTGGGAGAGGGCGCCGGCCAGGACCCCATCGAGGGCGTCGCGGACCCGGGTGGAGCAGTTGTCCCGAAAGTAGTCGTAGGTGTAGGCCCGGTTTTCAGGTAGGTAGTTCCAGCGCACGAAGGTGTCCAGCGCGAGCGCCTCCTCGTCGGTGAGGTGGATCTCGTGCTGAAAGACGGAGCGATTCACCTCCCGATAGTACTGAAGGAAGCGCCCTGGGTCGGCGGGGCCCATGGAGTAGCGCATGGTCCCGCGGAGGAAGCGGGGGATGAAGTCCACATCCTCGAAGTTGAAGAGCCCCCAGTTCCAGGCCAGCGACTCCCCGGTGGTCTCGTTCACGATGACGAGGGCGTTGTGGCCGAACATCTCGTAGACCACGTCTCCCTGGTCCATGGTCCAGAGGTAGACCCGGTACCGGGGGATGGGCTGGACGGACTCCGCGGCGTCCTGGGGTGCGGAGAACACCGGCCCGGCGTGGGCGTCGCCGACTCCTCCTCCAAAAAGGTGGAAGAGGGTGAGGGGAAAGAGGTATCGGAGGTGACGAAGGGGGGTGGAGTGGGGCATGGGTGACAGGCGGGGGCCGGGGTGGTTCGGGTTGGAGGAAGCTCGCAGAGGTGGGGGTGTTCCGCCACTAAAGGATGGGTTTCCGGCGGTGATCCGGCTCCCGGGTCCCTCCTCCCGAAGGGGGAAGGGGGTCTTTTCGGGGGAACGGACCGGGGAGGAGCCGGGTTCGTAAAGAATGATCTCGCACCCCTCGTCCTCCGACCCTGCCCCAAGGCGGGGTTCACCTCCCCCTCCATCGGTTGCGGCATCTCCTGGAGCTCCCATCTCCTGTGCGCGATACGACGAACTGGAGCTTCTGGCGCTTCGACGGACACCGGTTCGGTTGAGCTGGTGGTCGAAGATGGGTGGAAGCCCCCTGCCGGAGGGGGAGGGTCATGAGGGCTTGGACCGGGAGGACGTGGAGGAGGTGCGGGGCGTCATCCGCACCTTCGAGATCCGGGCGGGGCGGGAGTGGGCGGTGATGGAGGCAGGCGACCGGATCCCGCTGGATGCCCTGGTTATGATCGAGCCGGACACCCTTCCCCCTTCCCCCATCGACCGTGAAGGCTGATCCTTCCCTGACGGGTCGATCCATCGTTCCCGTGCTCCCTCCGCCACCTCCAGGCACGCCATGAAGCGCTTTCTCCTCATCGCACTCGCCTCCGTCGGGGGGCTCTTCCTCTTCGGGATCCTCTTCCTCCTGGCCATGAGCTGGGCGCTCCTGACCCCGCCCCCTCTCCCCGACCGGTTCGTCCTGGAGATCGAGGTGGATGGCGAGTTGGTGGAGACGGTGGCGGACGATCCGCTGGTGCTGGCGCTGGAACGAGGGAGGACCCGGACCCGGGACGTGGTGGAGGCCCTTCATCGAGCTCGCACCGACGACCGGGTGGTGGGCGTCCTCTTCCGGGGGGGTGGGGGACTCCCGGGGTGGGGAACCGCCGATGAACTTCGGGAGGCCGTCATCCACTTCCGGAGTTCAGGGAAACCCGCCCTCTACTTCACCGAGTCTTTCGGGGAACTGACCCCCTCCCAGCTCTCCTACCACCTGGCCACCGCCTTCGACGAAATCCTCATCCAGCCCTCGGGTGAGGTGGGGATCGCCCATCTCTCCATGGACATGCCCTTCCTTCGGGGGACGCTGGATCGGCTGGAGATCACTCCGAGGTTCAGCCGCAGAGCCGAGTACAAGGACGCCGCCGAGATCTTCATGGCCGAGCAGTTCAGCGCCCCGGCGCGGGAGGCGCGGGAGGCCCTCCTCCACTCGGTGCAGGAAACGCTGACGGCGGGGGTGATGGAGGGGCGGAGGCTCTCCCGGAGCGAGGTGGAGGCCATCCTCTCCGGTGGACCGCTCCCGGCTCGGGAAGCTCTCCAGGCCGGGCTCCTGGACGACCTGACCTACCTGGACGGCGCGCGGAATCGGATGACCCGCGCCACCGAACCCGACGTTTCTTTCCTCTCCCTCGGCGAGTATCGCTCCCGGGGGAGGGGTGGATGGGAGCGAGGCCCCCGGGTGGCCCTGGTGTACGGAGTGGGAACCATTCACCGTGGGCGAAGCGGGTACGACCCCCTGAGCGGGAGCACCTCTTTCGGAGCCGCTTCGGTAGCGGCCCACCTCCGGGAGGCGGTGGCCGATCCCAGTGTACGAGCCATCCTCTTCCGGGTGGATTCCCCCGGTGGCTCCTGGGTGGCGTCGGACCAGGTCCGCCGGGAGCTCCAGCGAGCGCGGGAGAACGGGAAGCCGGTGGTGGTCTCCATGGGGAATCTGGCCGCCTCCGGGGGGTATGTCGTCTCCATGGACGCCACCCGCATCGTGGCGCACCCCACTACCTTCACCGGCTCCATCGGGGTGGTGGGCGGGCGGCTCGTCGTGGAGGATTTCCTGAACTCGGTGGGGATCACCATCGATCGGATCGAGGGGGGCCCCGGGTCCGGGTACTTCCCCGGGGCGGGAGACCACGACGCCGAGGGGTGGGCCCGCCTGGAGGCCTTCCTGGACCGGATCTACGAGGACTTCGTCACCGGGGTGGCGAAAGGGAGGGACCTCCCCTTCGACGAGGTGGAGGCGCTTGCTCGGGGGAGGGTCTGGACGGGGCACGACGCCCTGGATCGGGGGCTGGTGGATCGCCTCGGAGGCTTTACCGCCGCGCTGGACGAGATCCGAACCCTCCTGGAAGTGGCGGAAGACGCTCCCCTCAACCTGGTTCAATACCCGGGTGAGAAGACGCTCTTCCAGCTCCTCATGGAGGAGGGGCGTTCGGGATCGGTGCGTAACCTCTCCGGGCTCCGCGCGCTCTTTCGGGGGATCGGCGCGCTGGGGCGGGTGCTGGACTCGTCGGACCCGAGGGTGCTCGCGCCGGTAGAGGCGGTGCTCCCCGCCATCCCGAGCCGCTGACCCATCCCCGGACGCTTCACCGGAAGGGCGACGGGGGCGACATTCCATCCCCATGAACACCCTCCTCGACCTCCGCGACTTCCGGAAGAGCTACGGCGCCCGCACCCTCTTCGACGGGGTGGACCTCTCCGTCCTGGAGGGGGAGAAGGTGGGGGTGGTGGGGCGGAACGGGAGCGGGAAGTCCACCCTCTTCCGCATTCTGGCCGGGCTGGAGGGGATGGAATCCGGGACCCTCGCCCTTCGCCGCGACCTCCGGGTGGGGTACCTCCCCCAGGACCCGGAGCTGGACCCGGAGGCCACCATCCGCGAGACGGTGGCGGCTGCGCTGGACCCATCCCTCGACGAGTGGGACCGGGACCACCGGGTGGACACCATCCTCACGCGTCTGGGTGTGGGAGGATGGGATCGAAGGGTGGGCCCCCTCTCCGGCGGTGAGCGGCGACGCACGGCGCTGGCCCGCACCCTTCTTTCCGAACCGGAGCTCCTCCTCCTGGACGAGCCCACCAACCATCTCGACGCGGACACCATCCTCTGGCTGGAGGAGACACTTTTCGACTTCCGGGGGGCCGTCCTCGTGGTGACCCACGATCGGTACTTCCTGGATCGGGTGGTGGATCGGATCGTGGAGGTTTCGACGCACGGTCTCCAGTCGTATGAGGGGGGGTATACCGAGTACCTGGAGGCCCGGGCCGAACGGGAGGCGCGCCTCGCCGTGGAGGAGGCGAAGCGCCTCAAGCTCCTGGAGAAGGAGCTGGCGTGGGCCCGGCGCTCCCCCCCCGCCCGGACGGGGAAGCAGAAGGCTCGGCGGGCGCGGGCCTTCGAGGAGGTGGCAAAGCAGAAGGAACGGGACCGAAGCCGGATCCGGGAGGTGGAGCTGGAGATGGCCGAGGGTCCCCGGCTGGGGCGGAAGGTGCTGGAGGCTGAAGGGCTCACCAAGGGGTACGACGGGCGCGCTTTGGTGAACGGGTTCTCCGACCGCCTCCTGGCAGGAGAGCGGATCGGGATCGTGGGGCCGAACGGGGCGGGGAAGACGACGCTCCTCCGTCTCCTCATCGGGGAGGAATCCCCGGACGCCGGGACGGTGACCCTCGGGGAAAATACCCGCTTCGGGTACTTCGACCAGGCTCGGGAGCTGGATCCGGAGATCACGGTGGCGCGGGCGGTTTCCGATTCGGACTGGGTGGAGCCGGGGGGGAGGCGGATGCACCTGAAGGGGTATCTGGACCGCTTCCTCTTCCCCCCGGAGGTGCATGCGCAACCGGTTCGGGTCCTCTCGGGAGGTGAGCGGAATCGCCTCCTCCTGGCCCGCCTCTTCCTGGAGGAGGTGAACCTCCTGATCCTGGACGAGCCCACCAACGACCTGGACCTGGACACCCTCGCGCTCCTGGAGGACACGCTGGAGGAGTTTGGGGGGTGCGTTCTCGTGGTGACCCACGACCGGTACCTCCTGGACAAGCTGGCCACCTCGCTTCTCGTTTTCGAGGGAGATGGGCGGATCCACCGCCACCACGGCGGGTGGGACAGCTATCTGGCCCGACGGGAAGGCGCCCGGGCCCGTGAGGAGGAGGCCCGGAAGGAGGGGGAGCGGAGGGAGCGGGAGCTTCGCGCCGCCCAGGCGAGGGAGCAGGCGAAGGCCGCCCGCGCGCCCAGGGCGAAGCTCACCTTCCGGGAAGAACGAGAGCTGGCCGAGCTCCCCGACCGGATCGAAGCGCTGGAGGCGGAGCGGGACGAACTCTCTGCGCGCCTGGCCGATCCGGCCTTCTACCAGGGTGCCCCAGGCGAGATCTCCGGCACCACCCGCCGTTTCCAGGAGGTGGAGGAGGAGCTGGAAAGGGCGTACGCCCGGTGGATGGAGCTGGAGGAGGCGGCGCCCTGATGCTGGAATCCCTCCGGGAACGGATCCCATCCTCCCGAGTACCGGGGCGGCCATGAACACACGCCGTCATGACCTGGAAACCCTCGACTCGCTGAAAGGACTCTCGGAAAAGGCCCTCGCCGCGGTGGTCTACTCCCTCTCGGTGGTGGTCTGCGCCCTGGTGGTGGTCCTCATCACCTTCCCGCAGGCGCTCCGGGTGGAGGGGGTGGATGTCTCGGCCCTTCCTGCCCTTCACGCCTTCCTGAACGGGACTACCGCCCTCCTCCTGGTGGCGGGGGTGGTACTGGTGCGGCAGGGACGGATCCGGGCCCATCGCGCCGCCATGGGTACTGCCTTCACCCTCTCGGCCATCTTCCTCATCTCCTACGTCATCTACCACTCCCAGGCCACCGGCTCCACCTTCGGTGGGGAGGGGTGGATCCGCCCCCTCTACTTCTTCATCCTCATCAGCCACATCGTGCTGGCACCCATCGTCCTCCCTCTCGCCCTCTACACTGTGGTGCGGGCCTTCCGCGGGGAGTACGGGAAGCACCGGCGGGTAGCGCGGTGGACCTTCCCGGTGTGGCTCTACGTGGCGGTGACGGGGGTGGCGGTGTACCTCTTCATGGCGCCGTATTACTGAGCGTCGATTCTCCGGCTCGTACGGCGAAGCCCTCCCCCGCGAGTTATTGCGGGAGAGGGCTTCCGTGTACTGGGGCGGTAGGGCTCGAACCTACAACCTCCTGGTTAACAGCCAGGCGCTCTGCCAGTTGAGCTACACCCCAATCTTTCGATCCGAACGACCAAGATAGCCCAAGGGAACACAGAGGCTCAAGGCGGGGGCGGAGACGATGCGCCGGTGATCAATCCTCACCCAACCCCACCATCTCCAGGAGAAGAAGTGCGTTCCGGGAGGTGGCGGGCCCCGGGCGGAGGGTGTGGTCGAAGTGGAGCCTCCGCCCCTCTCCGGTATCGGTCACCTCCTCCCTGAAGTGTACATGCTCCAGGCGCCCCTCCAACGCCGGGTCCTCGGCGAGGGTGAGGTCGTGGGTGGTGACGGCCCCCACCGAACGGGTTCCCAGGAGGTGGACGAGGACGATGCGGGCTGCGATGCGGCGCTCCGCGGTGTTGGTCCCCTGGAGAATCTCGTCCAGAAGAAAGAGGACCGGCGCGTGCCGCGCCCCCTCCACCACCGCCTTCAGTCGGTGGAGCTCCGCAAGGAAGAAGGAGACCCCCCGGGTCAGCGAGTCGGTGACGCGCATGGCGGCAAAGGGGAGGATGGGGAGGGTCTCGAGGGACCGCGCCGCCACCGGGGCTCCCATCATGGCCAGGAGCTGATTTGTCCCCACCGCCCGAAGAAGGGTGCTTTTCCCCGACATGTTGGAACCGGTGACGAGGAGGAGGCGTCCGGCTTCGGGGAGGGCCACATCGTTGGCCACCATGGTTTCCGGGTTCAGCAGGGGGTGCCCGAGGGCTTCCCCGCGGATCCCGCCTTCCAAGGCGATTTGCGGGAAGCTCCATTCCGGGTTTTCGAACCGGAGGCCGCCGAGGGCGGTGAGAAGCTCCACCTCCGCCACTTCCAGGACCCACCCGTCCACCTCCTTCCCCCATCGCCGTCGCCATCGCTCCAGAGCGGCGAGGAGGTGAACATCCCACGCCAGGAGGGCGGCAAGGGGGAAGTAGGCCAGCGAGGAATGGCGCACCGCACCCACATCGGTGATGCGCCGGAGGGCCAGGAGAGCCCGGGAGGCGTCCTCCCGACCGCGAGCCACGGCGAGGATGCCGGCCCACCGCAACGGATCTCCCTCTCCTCCCTCGGCGGCGGTCAGCGCCGGATGGGCGATTCCGGCAAGCCGGCGGCACACCCCCAGGGAGAGGAGGGCGCCCAGAAGGGGGATTCCGCCATGGATCCATCCCAGGAGCCACCCGGTGAAGGAGGCCGGGGTGGCCACCGTCAGGAACCAGCCGGCGGGGAGGAGCCAGGGGTGTGACGGGAGGCGGTCTTCTCCCCGTGCCCAGGTGAGGAAGGCTCGGGTAGCCCGGAGCGAGCCCTCCCCTCGAACGGTTCGCCCTTCCAGTTCAATGGCTTCCAGGAGGATGGGATCTCCGCCGAAGGTCTCCACCTCCCCCTGGCGAGCCCGGAGCCGCTCCTCCCACTCAGGGGAGGGGGCAAGGGTTGGGGACCCCTCCTCCCGGGCTCCCCGGAGGAGGACGAGGGGGTCGGCGGGTGAGAGCGCGAAGGGGTCGAGAAGCGCCCGTCGGAGGGCGGCCCGCCCCGGCGCGGTGGTGGGGCGCCCCAGGAGCTGCCCCATCGACCCGGGACCCAGGGTGTCCAGGTCGGCGGCCCACGGGTGCGCCTCGGGAGCCTCTCCGAGTGCGGGGAGGGGGAGGTCGCTCCACCGACGGGTAAGGCGGGCCATCCCCTCCCGGGCCATCTCCCCCCGGAGCCGTTCCCGCTCCAGCTCCCGCATGAGGCGGCGATGCCGCACCACCAGGATGAAGAAGAGGAGGGCGAAGACCCCCGCCCCCGCGAGGAGCCAGGGCCAGAGCGAGCGGGGCGAGGTCTCCAGGAGGAGGAGGGGCGCCACCGCCAGGAGGAAGGCGCCCACCCGGAGGCGGGAGACAACGAGCGCTCGCCGACCCAGCGCCTCGGCCGCCGCGCCGGCCACCCTCTCTCGTTCCGCGTAGAAGGCGGCAGGGTCGACGCTCACTCCCCCTCCCGCCACGCCGCCTCGAACTCCCGGACGATCTCCCCGGCGGGGCGGATCTCCCGGATCCCCGCCACACTCTTCCCCGCCTGCCAGTACTCGCGGCTCCCTGCCGCGTCATACGACGACTTCTTGAGGCGCCGGAGCGAGTTGAGGGCGAACCATGACCGCATGAGGTGTTTGGTGCGCGGGTGCCGGAGAAGGCGTCGGGCCAGGGGGCCCACCTTCGTCCCCATGGCTCGGGTGTAGGGGGTGGAGATCACCGCCACCGGGACCCCGGTAATACGCTCCGTCCAGAGGATATCCCCCTCACCGGCCGCCAGGATGGCCGCCTTGTACGGCTCCGACGCCGTGCAGTCGGGGGTGGCGATGAAGCGCGTCCCCATCTGCACCCCGGCGTACCCCAGCGCCATGGCGTCCACGAACTCCTGTGCGGTCCCCACCCCTCCGGCGCAGACCACCGGGAGCCCCAGATCACCCACCTCATCCATCAGCTCGGCCGGGGTTCGCTCCCCGGGGTGGCCTCCGGCGCGCCGGTTCACGGCGATGAGGCCGTGGATCCCCGAGTCCCGTCCCTTCATCGCCCATTTCCGCTCCGTCACGTCGTGGTAGACCTTCCCCCCATGGGGCTCCACCATCCGCACGATCCAGTCGGGCTTCCCGAGGGAGGTAACGAAGAAGCGAACCCCCTCCTCCAGAGCGATCTCCATCCACCGCTCCATCCGGCGCCGGTACGTCTCCGACGAGGCCTCGATGAGGGCGTTCATTCCGATGGGGCGGTCGGTGAGGGCCCGGATCTTCCGGATTCCTTCCCGGAAGTCGTACCCGTGGACATAGGTGAGGGAGATGGGCTGTAGCACGCCGATTCCCCCCGCCTCCGACACCGCCGCCACCAGTTCCGGGTTGGAGCAGGGGTACATGGCGCCGCAGATCACCGGGGCGCGGATCCCCGCATCCCTCAGGAGCGGGGTTTCGGGAGGATGGGTCACCGGGGGCCCTCCGGCACCGGGGCGTCGCGGTGTCCCAGGCGCCAGAGGGCGCGAACGCGGGCCACCTCATCCCCCTCTTCGTCGCGAATGACGGTCTCGACCCGGCGGTCCAGCGATGCGCCGGGTTCGACAGGGAAGGGGGGCTCCCCCAGGGGCGGATCCCACCGGGCTTCGGCGGTGAGGAGTCCGCGCCCCTTCTTGAGGAAGTCGGACTCCAGGCCAAGGACGATCCCCCGGATCCCGGCGGGGAGGGCCGTCAGCGTCGCCAGCCCGGTAGTGAACTCACCCAGGTTCACCAGCGCCACGGCGTGGGCGGACCCCAGGTGGTTCATGACCCGGCGGCGCACCCTCAGGGTGACCACGGCGTGTCCTGCCTCGAGCATCTCCACGCGGGCCCCGAGCCCACCGGTGTAGGGGACCTTCCGTCCTACCGCGAGGGAGAAGAGGCACTTCCCTCCGGGGAGTCCGGAGAGTCGGGCCCACTGCCGAAGGAGGGCGGCGCCGGGAGCGGCGGGGTCGGGAGGAGGAGGGGCGTGGCTTGCCATCCCCCGGAAGATCCATGAGCGTTGGGAGCCGAGCAAGCGCCCCTCCACTCTCCCTCCATGACGCTCACCACTCTCCTCCTCCTCGTGGCGGGACTCGTCGTTCTGTCGGTGGGCGCGGAGGTTCTGGTTCGGGGTGCTTCCCGGCTGGCGACCTCTCTGGGGGTTCCGGCGCTCATCGTGGGGCTCACGGTGGTCTCGGTGGGGACGAGTGCGCCGGAGCTGGTGGTGACCATCCGCTCCGCCCTCACGGGGCGCCCCGAGCTGGCCCTCGGAAACATCATGGGGTCGAACATCTTCAACGTCCTCTTCATCC
>JBJHBD010000073.1:0-16023 GCA_050485305.1 Gemmatimonadota bacterium | reverse complement strand
CACATCCACACTCTCGGTGAGGAGTTCGGTGAGGAGGGTGGTGGGTTCGGGGACCACGCGGTAGAGGTAGCGAGCCAGGTAGGGAGGGCCGCCCAGCCCCTCGGGGAAGGCGGGGTTCCGGACGAAGCTCCACGACTCGTCCTGCCGGTGGGATTCGAAGACGAAGGGGCCGTTCCCCACCGGGCACCGGGTCCCGTACGGGTGCTGCCGAAGCTCCGCAGGAGGC
The DNA here is from genome assembly GCA_050485305.1 of Gemmatimonadota bacterium. Taxonomy (GTDB): domain Bacteria; phylum Gemmatimonadota; class Gemmatimonadetes; order Longimicrobiales; family Gaopeijiaceae; genus JBJHBD01. Next base: position 15,797 of record JBJHBD010000073.1, on the reverse strand, counting down.
ACCTCCCCCAGAAGGTGTCGAGGCATGATGGCCACCACTCGCCACGGATCCAGGATCTCCGCATGGGGGTGGAGGCGGATCGTCACCGTGGTGGAGTCGTGAACGGTCACCCCTTCGGGGCCGCGAACGTAGTGCTCCCAGAAAGCGGCGTTGGGGAAGGCGGTTTCGGGGTCGGTGACGCGCAGGTAGGTGAACTCCACGTCATACGCCGTGGTCCGCTCCCCGTCGTGCCAGTAGACGTCATCCCGGAGGTGGAAGGTGAGGGCGTTCTGCTCTTCGTTCAGCTCCCACCGCTCGGCCAGGTACGGGACCGGCTCCAGCTCCTCGTTGAAGCGCACCAGCGTCATGAGGTTCACGAACGCCTGGTGCTGACTCGCCACATAGTCCGAGGTGATGAAGGCATTCATCCCCCCGGGGATCTCCGCCGACGTCCCCACCGCCACCGTCCCACCGTAGAGCTCCCCTTCCGGTTGAGGCCGGCTCTCCAGAAAGGCCGCTACCCGTGGGAGAACCTCCTGGCAGAAGGCGGGGAGCCCCCGAAAGTCGGCGTCACCCGAGTCTCCGCAGGCGGTGAGCACGGGGAGGAGGAGCGCAAAGATGGCGGCTCCGGTGCGGAAGCGTAGGTCCATGAAGTTCGCTCTCGACGGGGTGGGGCCTTTGCGGCCCGTTGGGGGTCAGCGTCGCCAGGTCCAGGCCCGGGAATCGTAGCGGGGGAGGAGTGACTCGGCTGCCGCTCGTTCCCGCGGCGTGAGCTCATCGCGTCGCCACTCCCCACCCAGGGTGCCGGCGAACGCTGCCTCCACCGCCGCCGCCACCCGGTCGAACCCAACCGATTCCATCAGGGCCTCGTTCAGGGTAATGGCCGAATGCTCCGTCGGGAAGGTCGGGCGTCCACCATTTTCCGGCGGAGACGCGCGGAGGGCATCGGGGTGGATGGGAGAGGGGGCCAGGAGAAGCGAGCCGTGCTGAAGGAGCGCCCCCTCCACACGGGCCTGGGCGCTCCCCACCAGCTTCCGGCCGCCCACCACCACCTCCCCCTCGGCGGCGGCGCCAAAGCACACCCCGGCGTCGGGAGGGAGCGCCCGTCCGACGCGCGGGGCCAGGGTGGCGTCCACTCCCATGGAGCGGAGGGTGGCCACCAGCGCGGTGTTCACCTGGGCGTACACCGCGCGGGGGCCGCCCAGCGCCCGCCCGGGGAGAACGACGGCGTAGGTGAGCTCCCGGTCGTGGAGCACCTCGCGCCCCCCCGTGGGGCGCCGCACAAAGTCCGCGCCGAGTGCCGGACCCAGGGCGGGGTCGTAGCGACCGAGAGCCGGCTGGTTCCGCCCGAAGGAGAGGGTGGGGCGAATCCAGCGGTAGATGCGCAGGATCCCCTCCCCAGGTGCGACCCGCCGCGCCAGCGCCTCGTCCACCGCCATGTTCCAGCTCCCGGCAGCGGGAGGGGTGCGGAGGATCCTCCAGCGGAGGCGGGTGCCCTCGGGGCTCGATGAGGCCCCTCTCACCCCACGGCGCCGGCGAGGTCCAGGCGGTCCCCGGGGCGGAGTACTTCCACTCGGGCGCGGCTCCCCACCATGGCGATGAAGGCCTTCGTGTCCTGCGCCACCAGAGGGAAGGTGTCGAAGTGGATGGGAACGACCACCTTCGGCTCGATGAACTCGATGGCCCGCACCGCGTCTTCCGGCCCCATGGTGTAGTTGTCCCCGATGGGGAGAAGGGCCACATCCACCCGCCCTTTCAGGAGCTGCATGTCCATGAGGAGGGCGGTGTCCCCCGCGTGATAGATCCGGACCCCGTCCAGGTGGAAGAGGAATCCGCCGGGGGTGCAGGTGTAGCGCCCCGTCTCGTCCCCCACCACCTCTCCACCATGGAGCGCCGCCGTCATCTTCACCCGCCCGAAGGGGAAGTCGAACCCCCCTCCCACCCCCATTCCGTGGACCTTCTCGATCCCCTGGCTCGCGGCGAACTCCACGATCTCGTGGGACGAAACCAGGGTGGCCCCCGTCTCCCGCGCCAGGGGGAGGGCGTCGGAGAAGTGGTCGCCATGCCCGTGGGTGCAGAAGATCCAGTCCACCTTCCCCACCTCGCTCCGCTCCACATCCGCCACCGGACTCCCGGAAAACCAGGGGTCCACCACGATGCGGGTTCCGTCTTCTCCGAAAAGCGAGATGGTGGAGTGTCCGTGGTAGTGGAGGGTGGCCATGGTCTGCTCCTCGAGGGGTCTCGGGTTGGGAGGATGGGTCTCCGGTGGTTGTCAGGCCTCGCTGGCGACGTAGCTCTCCAGGGGGGGGCAGGCGCACACCAGATTCCGATCGCCGTAGGCGTTGTCCACCCTGCGCACGGTGGGCCAGAACTTCGAGTCCCGCGTCCAGGGGGCCGGGTAGGCGGCCTGCTCGCGGGTGTAGGGGTGGCCCCACTCCTCCGTCAGGACCGAAGCCGCCGTGTGGGGAGCGTTCACAAGGGGGTTGTCGTCCTGTGGGACGATCCCCATCTCGATCTGCTGCATCTCGGCCCGGATGGAGACGAGGGCATCGCAGAATCGGTCCAGCTCGGCTTTCGACTCGGATTCGGTGGGTTCCACCATGATGGTTCCCGGCACCGGCCAGGACATGGTGGGGGCGTGGAAGCCGTAGTCCATGAGGCGCTTCGCCACGTCGGCCTCGGTCACCCCCGTCCCCTTCCGGAAAGGACGGAGGTCGAGGATGAATTCGTGGGCCACCAGCCCCTTCTTCCCCCGGTAGAGGATGTCGAAGTGCTCCTCCAGCCGCTTCGCCATGTAGTTGGCGTTGGCGATGGCCACCTGGGTGGACTTTCGCACCCCGTCCCGCCCCAGCATGGCGATGTACGCCCAGGAGATGAGGAGGATGGAGGCGCTCCCCCAGGGAGCGGCGGAAATGGGGCCGATAGCCTCGCTCCCACCCACCTCGGCCAGCGGATGCCCCGGGAGGAAGGGGGCCAGGTGGGGCGCCGCGCAGATGGGGCCCATCCCCGGACCTCCCCCCCCGTGGGGGATGGCGAAGGTCTTGTGGAGGTTGATGTGGAGAACGTCGGCCCCGAACTCCCCGGGGCGGCAGAGCCCCACCTGGGCGTTCAGGTTGGCGCCGTCCATGTAGACCTGCCCCCCCCGGTCGTGAACCACCCGGCAGACCTCCCGGATGTGCTCCTCGAAGACGCCGTGGGTGGAGGGGTAGGTGATCATGAGGGCCGACAGCTCCCCGGCGTGCTGCTCCGCCTTCGCCTCCAGATCGGCCAGATCCACATTCCCGTTTTCGTCGCACTTCACCACCACCACCTTCATCCCCGCCATGACGGCGGAGGCCGGGTTCGTGCCGTGGGCCGATGAGGGGATGAGGCAGACCTTCCGGTGCCCATCCCCCCGGCTCTCGTGGTACGCCCGAATGACGAGGAGCCCTGCGTACTCCCCCTGGGCCCCCGAGTTGGGCTGGAGCGAGACGGCAGGGAGGGCGGTGATGGCCCCGAGCCACTCCTCCAGATCCCGGACCACCTCCATGTACCCCACCACCTGTTCGCGAGGGGCGAAGGGGTGGATGCGGGAGAACTCGGGCCAGCTCAACGCCATCATCTCGGCGGTGGCGTTCAGCTTCATGGTGCACGACCCGAGGGCGATCATGCTGGTGGTGAGGGAGAGATCCTTCTTCTGGAGCCGGTGCATGTACCGGAGCATCTCCGTCTCGGAGTGGTACCGGTTGAAGACCGGGTGCTCCAGGTATCCGCTGGTGCGGCGCAGCTCCGGGAGGATGGAGTCCCCGTCATCCAGCCCCTCCGCCAGAGCGTCGACGCGCGGGGACCCATCCCCCGAAGGGGCAAAGAGGGTGAGGAGGGTGTCCAGCTCCTCCACCTCCACCGCCTCGTCCAGAGCCACCCCCAGGGTGCCGTCGCCGTAGTCCCGGAGGTTGACACCTGCGTCGCGGGCCCGCTCCCGAACCGTGGCGGGGGCGAGCCCCACCGGGCGAATCCGGAGGGTGTCGAACCAGTGCTCGTGGATCAGGGTGTGCCCCAGCTCCTTCACCCCCGCCGCCAGCGTCCGGGTCAGGTCGTGGACCCGGCGGGCGATCTTCCGGACCCCCTCGGGGCCATGGTACACGGCGTACATGGAGGCCATGACCGCGAGAAGGACCTGTGCGGTGCAGATGTTGGAGGTGGCCTTCTCCCGGCGGATGTGCTGCTCCCGGGTCTGGAGCGCCATGCGAAGGGCCGGGTTCCCGTCCGCGTCCACCGAAACGCCGATGATGCGACCGGGCATGCGACGCTTGAAGTCGTCGCGGGCAGCCATGTAGGCGGCGTGGGGGCCACCGAATCCCAGGGGGACGCCAAAGCGCTGAGTGTTCCCCACTGCGATGTCGGCGCCCAGCTCCCCCGGAGGGGTGAGGATGGCGAGGGCCAGGAGGTCGGCCACCACGGCGGAGAAGGCACCGAGCTCCCGGGCGCGCTCGATGATGGGTCGAAGGTCGCGGAGGACGCCGTCGGTGGCGGGGTAGGCGAGGAGGATGCCGAAGACCTCGTCGTTCAGCGCCGAGGGCTCCGGGGGCCCTACCCGCACCTCGACTCCCAGGGGGAGCGCCCGAGTCTTCACCACTTCGATGGTCTGGGGGTGGCACCCCTCGTCCACGAAGAAGGTGCTCCGCCCCTCCAGGCCCTCGTCCAGGAAGAGGGACATGGCCTCCGCCGCCGCCGTCCCCTCGTCCAGGAGGGAGGCGTTGGCGATGGGGAGGCCGGTGAGGTCGATGACCGCCGTCTGGAAGTTGAGGAGCGCCTCCAGCCGCCCCTGGGAGATCTCGGCCTGATACGGAGTATACTGGGTATACCAGCCGGGGCTCTCCAGGATGTTCCGCAGGATCACCGGAGGGGTCACGGTGTCGTGATATCCCAACCCGAGGTAGGAGCGGAAAACCCGGTTCTTCCCGGCCAGCTCCCGGAGCTTCGCCAGGAGCTGCATCTCGGAGAGTGCTTCCGGAAGAGGGAGGGGGGCATCGTTTCGGATGGCCTCCGGCACCGCGTCCCGGGTGAGGGCGTCCAGGGAATCGTACCCGAGCCGCTCCAGCATGGCGGTCAGGTCGACCTCGGACGGGCCGATGTGACGGTCGACGAAGCGGTCGGTGCGATCCAGCGGAAAGCTCATGGGTCCCCGAGGGGAGGAAGGGTCAGTGCCGGGAGCGGAGTCGATTCAACCCCGGGAAGGGGGGCGCGTTCCTGGAATGTCGAAGGGCTGATCGAGGTGATTCAGCTCACCAGCGATTCGTACGCCGCCGCATCCAGAAGGGCGTCCAGCTCGGAGATGTCGATGAGACGGACCTTGAGCATCCAGCCGTCCCCGTAGGGGTCGGAGTTCACCAGCGAGGGGTCGGCGTCCAGGGCCGGATTGACCTCCAGCACCTCTCCTCCCACCGGAGCGTAGAGGTCGCTCACCGCCTTCACCGCTTCGATGGTGCCGAAGACCTCCATGCGGGCGAAGGTATCCCCGGCGGAGGGGAGCTCCAGGTAGACCACGTCGCCCAGCTCGCCCTGGGCGTAGTCCGTCACCCCGACGAGATAGACCCCCTCTTCATCGGTGGCCTTGAGGTATTCGTGTTCCTCGGAGTAGAGGAGATCTGCGGGGATGTCGGACATGGGTCCTCCATGAGGGTGGTGGGGCGCATGCTTCGGACACGAGGGGTGGGGCCGAAGCCGCATGAGTGGGGTTCAGTTTCGGACCCGAATAGAAAAGTCGGGTATGGGAGGAGTCAAGAAGGCCACCCCGGGGGGAACGCCTCGGAATCGCCGACGCCCCCCATCCGGAATGGGTGGATTTCCCGGGGGTTTCTGGAGAGATTTCATTTCTGATCCACACATTGATCCACACGCCGGGGCGCAACGCGGCGCCTCCGTGACGCCCAGGCCACTGAGGTTGCCATGTCCGTGCTCTCCGAAACCGCCCGCCCGCCCCTCACCACCCTCACGGAAGAGGAGCGGATGTTCCAGGAAGCCGTCCGGGAGTTCGCCCAGAGCGAAATCGCCCCCAGAGTTCATCGGATGGACGAGGCGCAGGAGATGGATGCCGACCTCATCCCGCAGCTCTTCGAGCTGGGGCTCATGGGGATCGAGATCCCCGAGGAGTTCGGGGGAGCCGGGAGTTCGTTTTTCACCTCGGTCCTGGTGGTGGAGGAGCTTTCCCGGGTCGACCCCGCCGTCGGGGTCCTGGTGGACGTCCAGAACACCCTGGTCATCAACGCCCTCATCCGCTGGGGCTCCGACGACCTGAAGGCGCGCTACCTCCCCCGCCTCGCCGCCGACACGGTGGGGGCGTACGCCCTTTCGGAGGCCGGATCCGGATCCGACGCCTTTGCCCTCGCCTGCCGGGCCGAGCAGGACGGTGACCACTACGTCCTCAACGGGAGCAAGCTCTGGATCACCAATGGAAAGGAGGCGGGGCTCTTCATCGTCTTCGCCACCGTGGACGCCGACGCCGGCTACCGGGGCATCACCGCCTTCCTGGTGGAACGGGACACCCCCGGGTTCTCGGTGGGGAAGAAGGAGGACAAGCTGGGGATCCGCGCCTCCTCCACCACCGAGATCCTCTTCGAGAACTGCCGCGTCCCCGCCGCCAACGTCCTGGGCGAAGTCGGGAAGGGGTACAAGACCGCCATCGAGACCCTCAACGAGGGGCGCATCGGGATTGGCGCCCAGATGGTGGGACTCGCCCAGGGAGCCCTCGATCACACCGTAAGGTATGTGAAGGAGCGGGAGCAGTTCGGGCGCCCCATCGGCGACTTCCAGGGAGTGCAGTTCCAGCTCGCGCAGATGGCGGTGGAGCTGGAGGCTTCGCGCCTCCTGGTGTACAACGCCGCGCGGATGAAGGATGCCGGGGAGGACTTCCTGGTCATGGCCGCCATGGCCAAGCTCTACTCCTCGGAAGCCGCGCAGCGGATTGCCTCGCTCTGCATCGACCTCCACGGCGGGTACGGCTTCACGAAGGAATACCCGGTGGAGAAGCTCTACCGCGACGCCAAAATCGGGACGATCTACGAGGGAACGTCCAACATGCAGCTCCAGACCATCGCGAAGCTCCTCCTGCGCTGATCCCGCGCCCCCGGCCCGCCTCCCGGCGCCCCTCCAGGGGGATGGGCGCCGGAGAGGGGCAACCCACCCCATTCCCCCGTCAGGGAGAGACCCATGTTCGGAGGCCTCGGCGTACCCGAGTTGCTGCTCATCGCGCTGGTCCTTCTCCTCCTCTTCGGGGCGAAGCGAATCCCCGAGATCGCGCGGGGACTCGGTGAGGGAATCCGGAGCTTCAAGACCGGGATGAAGGACTCGGAACGGCTGGACAAGGGTGGAACGGGAGAAGGTGACGAGTCGAACTCCCGGGATCGCTGATCGGGCGGGACCCAACTCCCGGGTTCGCCTCGGGATCCTCTTCTCCACCGTCTTCATCGACCTGGTGGGGTTCGGGATCGTCCTCCCCCTCCTCCCCTTCTACGCGGACCGCTTCGGGGCTACCGGAACCGTCATCGGGCTCCTGGTACTCTCCTACGCCGCGGTCCAACTCGTCCTGGCCCCCTTCTGGGGGTGGGCCTCCGACCGGGTGGGGCGCCGCCCCATCCTCCTCGTGGGACTCGTGGGCTCGGCCGTCTCGTACGTCATCTTCGCGTACGCCGGCTCGGTCGCCATGCTCCTCCTTTCCCGGGTCCTCGCGGGAGTGGTGGGGGCGAACGTCCCGGTGGCCCAGGCGTACATTGCCGACATCACCCGCCCCGGAGAGCGGGCCGGAGCCATGGGACTCATTGGAGCCGCCTTCGGTCTCGGGTTCATCTTCGGGCCGGCGCTGGGTGGAATTCTCTTCACCCTCTCCCCCGAGGTGCCCGGGCTGGTGGCCGCCGTACTCTGTCTTCTCAACGCGGTCCTCGCCTGGTTCTTCCTCCCGGAATCGCTGGACCCGGAGGATCGGTCCCGACACGCCGCATCCCGGCAGGCCACCCCGACCCTCCCGATCTCCGCCCGCATCCGGGCCATCTTCGACAACCCCGAGTTCGGGCGCGTGCTGGCCCTCACCTTCCTCTTCACCGTCGCCTTCGCCACCCTTCACCCCACCTTCTCCCTCTTCGCGGCCCGACGCTTCGGGATGGATGAGCGGGGTGTGGGATGGGTCTTCGCCTTCATGGGGACGGTGTCGGCGATCGTGCAGGGAGGCCTCGTCCGAATTCTCGCTCCACGGCTCGGGGAGGTGCTCCTCGTCCGGGTCTCTTCCCTCTTCTTCGCGGCGGGGCTCCTGGTCCTCGCCGGCGCCCCCTCGGTTCCCATCCTCTATCTGGGTGTGGCCATCCTCGCCCTCGGCTTCGGAGGGACACTCCCCGCGCTGGTGAGCCTCCTTTCCCAGGCAGCCCCACCCGAGGTTCAGGGTGGCTCCCTGGGAATCGGTCAGAGTGTAGGATCGCTGGGCCGGGTGTGCGGCCCCCTCATGGCCGGTGTGCTCTGGGATGTCATGGGGATGCAGTGGCCCTATCTCGTCGCCGCCGCCATCGCCGGCCTCGCCGCTCTCTGGGCTCTCCGACTCCGACAACCCCCTCGGGAGCCCAAACCTTCCTACTCCACCGACCTCCCCATTCCATGACCGACCCGACCTCGAACCCTCTGGACCGTGTGGTGGTGGTCCTCGACCAGACCCAGGACCTGGTGAACATCGCAGGGGTGGTGCGCGCCATGAAGAACATGGGGCTCTCCCGCCTCAGACTCGTACGCCCCGCCGAGTTCGACCCCTGGCGCATCACCGGAATCGCCCACCGCACCGACGAGATCGTGAACGCCGCCGAGATCATGGACACCCTGGAAGAGGCGGTGGGAGACTGCGTCTTCGTCGTCGGCACCTCGGCACGCGCCCGTACGGCGCACCGAAACTACGGGTACGCCCGGGACCAGGCCCGGGAGATGCTGGCCCGTACCGAGAGAGGGAATGTGGCTCTCGTCTTCGGACGGGAAGACCGGGGGCTCACCAATGAAGCCCTCGACCTCTGCCATGGGGTGGCCATCATCCCCACCGACCCGGACTACTCCTCCCTGAACATGGCCCAGGCCTTCCTCGTCCTGGCCTATGAACTCTTCCTCGCGTCGAACGAAGGGCTCCCCTCCCTCCCGAAGGGGCGGCGCTCCACCGGCCCCGCCTCCCGGGAGCGCATGGAGACCATGTTCCGGGCTCTCGAAGGGGGGCTCGACCGCATCGAGTTCTTCCGGGCACGGAAAGCGGAGAGCGTCATGCGGACCATCCGCACCCTTCTCTCGCGCGCCGAGCCGGACCAGCAGGAGGCCGGCCTCATCCAGGCCATCGGGTTCGAGATCCAGAGCTACCTGGACCGCCTCACCCGGCGTACCGACGATGCCGGTACCGCGAAATCCGACGAGCGATAGGGAGGAGCTACCACCGGCGGGCGGGAACCGAAGAACGAACCTTCATGGGCCCACCTTCCGCTCCCGTATCGAATCGTTCCGGTTGTTGTCCGTAGGAGGCTGGGATATCTTCGCCTCCGTTGCCGAAGCAGGATGGTCCGAGCTGTCCCATTCTCCGTTCCACGGGAAGGTTCATGAGCGCTCCAGAACCATCGACCACCCCGAGCTCACTTGCGGAGAGGTACCGGGTGCTCCTGGAGATCGGTCACAAGCTCTCCGGGACGCTGGCCGAGCAGGAGTTGTACGAGGCCATCTACCGGGAAACCATGCGCGCCATCCCGTCGGATGGATTCTACGTGGCTCTCTACGACGCCGAATCCGACGAAGCCACCATCGTCTTCTGGGCCGACCAGGGGAAGGGGCAGGAGGACCGCATCACCTACCGGGGCTCGGAGTCGGAGGTGATCCGCACCGGAAAGGGGTGTGTGGTGGCCGATCGCCTCGTGGACCGGTCCCTCATGGTCATCGGGGATGGTCCGGATGACGGCTCTACCACCCGCTCGGCGGTGTCGGCGCCCATCATGGCAGGAGATCAGGTTCTCGGCGTCCTCTCGGCGCAGAGCTATGCGCCGAACGTATACGAACCCTCCGACCTGGAACTCCTCCAGGGAATCGCCGACCTCGCCGCCATCGCCACCGCCAATGCCCGCCATGTAGCGGAGTTGACTCGCCGGCGGCGGGAAGCGGAGATGATGGAGGAGATCTCCCGGGGAATCACCGGCTCCCTCGACACCCAGGCCGTTCTTGATCGGGTGGCCCAGGCTGCGGTGGAGGTTCTGGAGACGGACGGTTCGAGCGTCTGGCTGCTCGAGGAGGAGACCGCCCTCATCGCCGCGTCGGCAGGACCCATCGCACCGGACCCGGGACTTCGCGTCCCCCTTGAGGGGGAGTTGATTCGCCGGCTCGTGCAGGAGCACGCCACCGTCGTGGTGAATGACGTGGTTGCCACCCCCCTCATCCCTTCCCGGATCAAGGAGGTCATCGCGGCCGCCAGCGCCCTCGTAGTTCCCCTCCTGGGAGCGGAGCGATTGGTGGGAGCACTCTCGGTGGGATCCGCCACATCGAGAACCTTCCGGAAAGATGACGCTCAGCTCCTCCAGCGACTCGCCGGACACGCGGTGGTGGCCATCGAGAATGCCCGTCTCCATGCTCGGCTCCAGGCTCTCTCCCTCACCGATCCCCTCACCGGGCTTCCAAACCGCCGCCACCTGGAAATGCACCTGAACCGCGAGTTTGCCGCAGCCCAGCGAGGCCGGCAGCTCTCGGTGGTCCTCTTCGACCTGGACAACTTCAAGCAATACAACGACGCGCTGGGACATCTTGCGGGGGATGAGGCACTCCGCTCCCTCGCGGAAGTGCTCGCCGGAGAAACTCGGGCCATGAACCTGGTGGCGCGCTACGGTGGCGACGAGTTCATTGCCGTTCTCTCGGACACCCCGGAAGAGGGTGCGCGCCTGCATGCCGGTCGGGTAGCGGAGAAGGTGGCCCGGCACCCGGAACTGGGTCCCCACGGGATCACCGTGAGCTGTGGGGTGGCCAGCTTCGCCTCCGACATCACTTCGGTGATGGATCTGGTGCGCGCCGCCGACGAGGACATGTACCGCTCCAAACACCAGAACCGCTCCTCTCCTCGCTGACCCCCCCTTTTCGCCACTCGCATGTCAAACCTACCGACCCCCTCCACCCTCCTGGAGGCCGCCGAGGCGTTTGCCCGCGAAGCGGGCGCCGTCACCCTCCGCTACTTCGGCGACCCCATCCTCGCGGAATCCAAGGGGGATGGGTCTCCGGTAACCCGAGCGGACCGGGAGGCCGAAACGCTCCTTCGGGAGCGAATCGCCAGGGCCTTTCCCGGGCACGGAATCCTGGGGGAGGAGTTCGGGGAGGAGCCGGGTGCCGATCCGGTTCGCTGGATCCTCGACCCCATCGACGGGACCCGTTCCTTCATGCGCGGCGTCCCCCTCTACGGGGTCCTCATCGGGATCGAGGTGGAGGGCCTCCCCCTTGTGGGGGTGGCCTACTTCCCGGCGTTGGACGAGATGGTGATGGCAGCCCGGGGCGAAGGGTGCTTCCGGAACGGTTCGCCCGCCCACGTGTCCACCGTCGGCACCCTGTCGGCGGCTGCGCTCCTGAACACCGACCCGGGGCGCTTCCGGGGGAATACGCTGGAGCCTGGTTGGGACCGGGTCACCCGCGACGCGGACCTCACCCGGAGCTGGGGCGATGCCTACGGGCATGCCCTGGTGGCCACCGGTCGGGCGGAGGTCATGGTGGACCCCATCCTTTCACCCTGGGACGCCGCGCCCCTCCTCCCCATCCTGGAAGAGGCGGGAGGCCGCTTCACCAACCTGGAGGGAGAGGTCACCATCCACGGTGGTTCGGGGGTCTCCTCCAACGGGCTCCTCCACAATGAGGTGCTGAGCGCTCTCCGGGGTGGTTGACAGGCTGTTGAAAGAAGGGGCGGCCCTCCGTCGAGAGAGCCGCCCCCTTTTTGTGGAAACCGTGTAGCCCGGAGGGCCGACGGCTCCCCCGGCCTGTCAGTGTGTCCCGACCGCTACCTCCGCCTCGTGCATCTCCGGCTCCACCTCGGGCTGCCAGAGCTGGATCACCGGGAAGGTGGCCAGGAACCAGCGGACCGAAAGGGCGAAGAGCCCCAGGAACCCGAGCCCGATGAGGGGCTCCCAGATGGTGAGGGTGGGGGTTCCCTCCACATGGAGGGAGGGCGCGACGAGGAGGAAGCGCTCCAACCAGAGCCCGATAAGCGCCAGCAGCGCGATGCTCCCCAGCCACCCGGCGTACATCTTCGCCTGCCGCCCGATGAGGGTGGCGAAGGGGAGGAAGAAGCAGAGGGTGATCACCAGGAGGGAGAGGGGGCCCCACTCCGGTCCGGAGCGATTGACGATCCACGCCTGCTCCCAGGGGAGCTTCCCGTACCAGATCACGATGTACTGGGAGAACACCAGGTACGCCCAGAAGACGGAGAAGCCGAAGGCCAGCTTCCCGAGATCGTGCTGCTGGTACGGCCCCATGTGCTCATCGTAGAAGGGGTTGCTCCGCTTGAGGAGCACCATGGTGACGATGGTCAGGAGGATCCCGCCCCAGAACCCGCCCATGAAGAACCAGGCGGGGAAGAGCATGGAGAACCAGTGGGGCTCCAGCGACATGGCCCAGTCCACCGCGAAGAAGTTCATCACCAGGGCATAGGTGATGATGAGCGCCGGAGCGAGGACCTTCAGGCGGGCCCAGCTCCGCGCCTTTTCGGAGGCCGGATCGGTGTAGTCGCCGGCGATGCGGTCCCGCCAGCGGGCCCGCCCGGTATCCCCGCCCTCGTCCTCGGCCCGCTCAGGCGACAGGTCCGGACGGAGCGCCCAGTACATGAAGATGAGGGACACCCCGAAGAGGAGGAGCGCTCCCACCACGCTCCGGGTGAGGAGGAAGGGGATGTTCAGGTATGCGGCCTTGGCCTGGACGATCTCGTCGTAGGCCATCTTCTCGATCCAGGGGAAATAGCTCTCCCGGAGGCTCAGCATGGGGAGAAGAAGAAGGAACGAGACGGGGAGGAAGGCCCCCATGGCCAGCGAGATCCGCCGCACCGACCAGTTCCACCGCGCCTTCACGATGACGGTGACGGCGCAGAGAATGATGGCTCCCTGCGCCACGCTGGTGAAGAAGAGCCAGTTCGAGACGTAGGCCTGCCACGCCCGATCCGCATCGGTGGTGAGGAGGAAGAGGAAGGCGAGAGCCCCCACGGCGACGGCGGCGGCCAGCCCGAGGGTCAGACCCTTCTTCCGCTCCAGATATCGGGCGGGGATGCTGGATGGAACGGGGACGTCATGCATGGATCAGTCCTCCCCGCCGTTGGCTGCGGCCTGGAGCCGACGTACGTAGTTCACCACATGCCACCGGTCGTAGTGGGTGATCTGATGGCCGTACTGGGGCATACCCCCTCGACCGATGCGGATGATGGTGTAGAGGTATCCGTCGCTGAGAGCGATGGCCTCAGGGCTCAGGACGGAGCGCTGCGGAACCCCGGCCCGCGTCACCGGCCCGTTCCCCGCTCCGTCCATGGCATGGCAGGGGGCGCAGGTCCGGTTGTACATGATCTCCCCGCGGGCGAGCGACGCCTCGTCAGGGGCCACCGGATTTTCGATGGCGTTGATCTCCGGGATGGATTGGAGGAGCTGCAGCGCGGTGAAGCGCTCCGGCACCGGGGTCCCGTCGGGTTGACCGAGGTTCACCACCCCCGGCGCCGGAGGGAAATTCCCAGAGGCGAAGGAAACCGACCCTTCCGGAGGGAGGAGCGGGTTCTGATACGGCTGGATGGCGGGCTGCTCCCGCATGCTCCGACCGAAGATCGCCACCAGGGCGTCGTCCATTGGGGTGCAGGCGCCGGTGGAAGCCACCAGGAGCGCAGCGAGCACCCAGTTCCTGAACCTCACCGTAGAACCTCCTCCCGGTGCGGGAGTCCTGAACCGTGTCATCGTTACCTCAGCCATGGGCCTTCCCTTCCGGATCATCCTGAAGGAGAGCCGGTTCGCCGGCCTGGAGAATCTGCTTCGCCGCACCCAGCCGTTCGATAGAGGCGGTCACGTAGACACCGTAGCGCCCTCCACTGAGCTCGGGATCGTAGACCACATCGGACTTGAGGCTGGGGACCCGCATGTTCCAGAAGACGCCGATCACCGTGGCCAGGACCCCGAAGAGGATCATCATCTCGAAGGCAATGATGACGTAGGCCGGAATCGAGAGGATGGGCTTTCCGCCCGTCACAAGCGGCCAGTCCATGCTGGCGAAGGCGGTGAAGCCAAATCCGGTGGCCGCTCCGGTGAGCCCTCCTACCAGGGTGAAGAGGCGCACCGGGCTGTGCCCGTAGCCGAGGGCGTGCTCGATGCTGTGGTCCGGGTAGGGTGCGAAGGCGGTGATCTCCTCGAACCCATCCTCCCGGAGCTTCTCGATGGCTTCGAGGGTGGCGTCCAGGTAGTCGTAGGATGCCAGCACACCGGGCTTGGCCGCGCTCATCGAGCCACCTCCTGAGTCCGCTTGGGTCGCATGGGCGGGGGCAGGACCTCCTTGATCTCGGCGATGGCCACCGGGGGGAGGAGCCGGATGAAGAGGAGGAACCAGAAGAAGAACCAGCCGAAGGTTCCGATGACGATCCCCATCTCCGTCACCGAGGGGCGGTAGACTCCCCAGGCAAAGGGCATGAACTCGGTGGAGAGGGAGGTCACGATAATGACGTACCGCTCAAACCACATCCCGATGTTGATGAAGATCGTGATGACGAAGAGCGCCGGGATGGAGTGCCGAACCCGCTTGAACCAGAGGAGAATCGGGATGATTCCGTTGCAGGTCAGCATGATCCAGGTGGCCCACCAGTAGTGGCCGGAAACCCGGTTCCAGAAGACCCGCCGCTCCGGATCTTCACCGGAGTACCACGCCATGAAGAACTCGGTGAGGTAGGCGAAGAAGACGATGGCGCCCGTCAGGATGATGAGCTTCGCCATGGCGTCGAAATGTTTCGTGGTCAGGTACTTCTCCAGCCCGAACACCTTCCGTATGGGGACCAGGATGGTGATGACCATGGCCACCCCGGAGAAGATGGCCCCCGCCACGAAGTAGGGAGCGAAGATGGTGGCGTGCCACCCGGGGACGATCCCCATGGCGAAGTCCCAGGACACCACCGAGTGCACCGAGAGCACCAGCGGCGTGGCCAGTGCGGCCAGAAGCAGGTACGCCTTCCCGAAGTGATGCCACTGTCTGTCGGTTCCGCGCCACCCGAAGCTCATCACCTTGTAGAAGAGCTGCCGGAGGGTCCCCTTCTTCGCCTGATCACGAGCGGCGGCCACATCGGGGATGAGCCCGAGAATGAAGAAGAGGGACGAAACGGTGAAGTAGGTGGAGACGGCAAACACGTCCCACACCAGCGGCGACCGGAAGTTGGGCCAGAGGAGGCGCTGGTTGGGGTAGGGAAAGAGCCAGTAGGCGTGCCAGACCCGACCCAGGTGAATGAGGGGGAAGAGTCCGGCGGTCATGACGGCGAACACCGTCATGGCCTCGGCGGCGCGGTAGATGGACTGTCGCCACTTCGCCCGGAAGAGGAAGAGGATGGCGGAGATGAGCGTCCCCGAGTGGGCGATACCGACCCAGAAGACGAAGGTGGTGATGTAGGCACCCCACCCCACCGGTGTGTTCAGCCCGGCCAGACCGATCCCGTTGATGATCTGGTTCCCCCACGAGAAGGCGAGGAGGCCGATTCCGGCCATGGAGAGTCCCAGGAGGATCCACCACCCCCGTCCGGGCTTGGAAAGCATCCGGAGGACGTCGGTGTTCACCTCCCCGAAGGTCTGGACGTCGGGGTGGGCCTGAGC
>JBJHBD010000072.1:0-16226 GCA_050485305.1 Gemmatimonadota bacterium | reverse complement strand
CGGTATTCCCGAGGAGCCCCGGGAGGACCTTCTGGAGATAGCGTCGGAATGAGTACGCCGTGGTGAACTCGCGCCCCGGGAGCGCCAGAGGAACCACCCCGTTGGAATCCACCACCTCGAGGCGCCGGCGGAGTCGATTGGTGGCGGCGGCTACCATCCGGGGGAGGAAGAAGGCCGGGGACTCGTCGGCAACCACGAGCGCGCTCCGCGCCGCCAACGCCTCCAGGAGTCCCTTCCCCCTCCCCGAAGACGGCTCTACATAGGGAAAGTACCCGATGGGTCCCCCTCGGAGGCGGGCTCGGTGCTCCGCCATTCCGTCCAGACAGAACCGATGGTGCCGGATGGAGGCCCATCGGTATCCAATCCTGAGCGGCTCGAAGATGAGGAGGGGGAGCCGCAGCGCCGTCGCCCACTCCACGGCACGGCCCAGGGCGTGGTTCCACCCGAGTCGTCGGGAGGAGGTCATCCAGTAGAGAACCCACTCCCTTCGGGGATCCGGGGGAAGGTCCACCGCTACCCGAAGGCGGTGAGAAAAGAGAGGAGGGGACCCGGCGCCCGGTCTCCCTTCCATTCCGGTCACCGCTCCCCGCCGATGCTGCCGAAGAACTGATCCAGCGATGCGCGAAGCCGATCCTCCACGTCCTCTCCCTTGGGGATGACCTCGGCCGTGTGGGAGGTGAGGATGGCACGCTCCTCCACGGTCAGATCTTTCGCCGTGAGGACCACCACCGGAATCCCCTCCTTCCCCGGAAGCCGGCGGAGGTGGGTGAGCATGGTGAATCCGTCCATTTCGGGCATCATGAGGTCCAGGAGGATGAGATCCACCTCCATCCGATCCAGGTACTCGAGGGCTTCTTTCCCGTCGGATACGGCGTGGGTGGTGAGCCCGGCCTCCCGAAGGTAGCGCAGGAGGATGAGGCGGGTGTCCGGATTGTCCTCCACCACCAGCACCCGTCCGGCGCCCGTACTCAGGTTCCGGCGCAGAACACGGACGAGCTCGTCCCGGTCCACCGGCTTGGTGAGCAGATCCATCGCTCCCACCACCGGGCCGGTCCCCTCCTCAGCCACGATGCTCACCACCACCACCGGCGTATCCCGAAGGACCGGATCGTCCCGCACCGCCCGGAGCATCTCCCAGCCACTCATCCGCGGCATCATGAGATCCACGGTGATGAGGTCCGGGAGCTCCCGGCGGGCGGTTTCCAGCCCGTCGATCCCATCCACCGCCATGACGACACGGCATCCCAATTCTTCCAGGTAGTGGGCCAGAAGGACTCGGGAATCGGGTTCGTCGTCCACCACCAGCACCTTCTTCCCCTCCAGCTCCCTGATGGTGGCGATGGGATGGCGAGCCCAGCGGGCGGTGGGCGGGAACTCCAGATCCCGGATTCGCCCCTCCTCCTCCTGGGGCCGGTGGGGCACCAGGTGGATGATGAAGGTCGACCCCTTCCCTACCTCCGACTCCACCGTGACGTCGTATCCCATGAGGGCGCAGAGCGACTTGGAGATGGTGAGACCGAGTCCCGTGCCCCCAAATCGGCGGGTCGTGGTACCGTCGGCCTGTTGGAACGCCTCGAAGATGGCGCCCAGCCGGTCTTCGGGGATGCCGATCCCCGTGTCTCGAACGAGAAGGCGCACCGGCGTACCACTTTCACCCTCCAGCTCGAGGCGCACCACCACTTCACCCCGCTCCGTGAACTTGAGGGCGTTCCCTACCAGATTGATGAGCACCTGCCTGAGCTTCCCGGGATCGGTCTGGAAGGCGGTGGGAGTACCCTCCCACTCGGATCGGAGTGTGACCGGACGCCCGGCCACCTGCCCCTCCATCTGGCCCAGCGTCTCCCGGATCAACCGCGGAAGATCCACCGATTCCACCTCCAACTCCATCCGTCCCGCCTCGATCTTGGAGAGGTCCAGGATCTCGTTGATGAGGTTGAGGAGGTGTTTTCCGTTGGCCAGGATCCGGTCCAGATACCCCTTCTCCTTCGGCTCCAGCACCCCCCTCGAGTCCTTCAGGAGGATGTTGGCGAAGCCGATGACCGAGTTGAGCGGGGTTCGGAGTTCGTGGCTCATGTTGGCCATGAACTGGCTCTTCGCACGATTCCCCTCCTCCGCCTCCTGTTTGGCCCTCCGCAACGCCTCCTCCACCCTGCGGCGGCGGGTGATGTCCTTGGAGAAGACCACCACCCCGGGCGCCCGCTCGGTTCCGGAGTCGATGGGGTTGAAGAAGAGTTCGAAGTTCCGGATCTGGCCATCCACTCGCTCCTCCCGGACGGCGGAAAAGCGGTTCCCGGAGAGGGCCCGGTCATAACATCCTCGGAACCACTCCACCTCCGAGGGAGCCACCACCTTCTCCAGCGGATCGCCCACTTCGGGAGCCCTTCCCGTGATGGCCTCCACGGTGAGAGCGTACGCGGTATTGAAGGTGATGAGGGACCGGTCGGGAGCGACGGACCAGATGGAGTCCCCCGTGCTCTCGAAGAGCGCCCTTAAGTTGGCTCTGGATTCGGCCAGCTCCCGCTCCGCGCGGAGCTCTTCCGTGACATTCCGGAACACGCTCCGCGTGGCCACCGGACGCCCATCCTCGAAGCGACAGTTTGAACTCCCCGAGCAGATGACCCGGGTCCCGTCCTTCGCCTGGAAGATGATCCGAACCCCGGTCACCGTCTCGCCCGCGAAGACCTTCCGGGTCATCTCCCGGAACCCGTCCCGGGATTCGGGTGAAATCACGTCCAGGATCCCCATCTCCCGGATCTCTTCATCCTCGTATCCGAGGGCTCGCTTCCACGCCTCGTTCACGTAGAGGATCTCCCCCTCCGGCGAACTCGACTGGATGAGGTCGGTGGCGTGGTCAAGGAAGTCCTGCAGGCGCTCCTCGGACTCGTGGAGAATCCGCTCGGCCTCCCGTCGAATTCCGATCTCCTGCGCGAGGGCGGTGTTCGCCTCCATGAGGGCGCTCGCCACCTCGTCTTCCCGTCGGAAGGTGAGGTAAACGCTGGCAAAGAGCCCGGTGAGGACCGCCAGGTAGGAGAGGATCTTGAGGAAGTGGGCCAGGGTGGCCATGGTGTCGTGCTGCTCCGCCGAAAAGGCGAAGAAGAGGAGGTGGATGGCCACCGAGATGATGAGGGAGACCACGAGCCAGTGCTCGAAGGTGTCCCGTTTCCACCCTCCTCGCTGGAGATACCCTCCCAGCGCCAGGAGAAAGAAGCTCCCCGGGATGAACTCGGCAGGGCGGGAGAAGAACCAATTGGGGTGGTACGCCTCCGCCAGGGGGCTCAAGGAGAAGAAGATGAAAATGACCACGGTCAGAAAGCCCGCGGTCACATAGACCGACCGCTCCTCCACCACCCCGTCCCCCCCATGGCGAACCTCCTGATGCCAGGCCAGCCAGCTCACGAAGAGGAAGAGGGAGAGGAAGACCCTGGAGGCGATCCAGGTCCACGCCGTGAGGTCCGCCAGAGATCGATCCGCAACGGCATCGATGAGGAAGGGGGAGCTGATGACGGCGTGGTAGGCGTCCAGGAGCCCGGTGCCGAGGAATCCGGTGCCGATGAAGAGGTAGGTACTCTCCTTCCGGGAGTAGAAGCGTACGACGGCCAACCCCCCGATGGTGAGGGCAAGAATGGTGGCTACGGTCTCCAGAAGGGTATGGGCCACCAGCCCGGTGGAGCTCTCCACCGGGCGCGCCACGGCAGAGAGGAGGAGGAGGCCGAGCGCCAGGAGGATGTAGCTGACCCTCCGGAGACTCTCGCGATCCTCTCCCTCTCCCAGGACCGATTCCCCGAGCGTGCCGTCCCGGGTCATCCCTCGCCGGAGAGGTGTCGTTCGATGGTCCCCACGAGAACCTCCTCGTCCACGATAGGCTTGGTGAGATAATCGTCGAACCCGAGCCCCAGGTAGCGCTCCCGGTCCCCGGTCATGGCGTGGGCCGTGAGGGCGATGACCGGGACACCCGAGAGGTGGTCGAGCTCCCGCATGCGGCGGAGGACCTCGGTCCCATCCATCTCAGGAAGGGAGATGTCCAGAAGCACCAGGTCCGGAGGTGACTCGGTGACCCCCGCCAGGGCCACCGCCCCATTCTCGTATTCCGTGATCTCGTATCGATCCTCCAGGATGGCCTGAACGAGGAGACGGTTGTCCGGATTGTCCTCCACCACGGCGATTCGCGCCTTCATTCTCCCTGCTCCTCCTGATGGGCCCGGAGGGCCCGAAGTGTGTCCTGAAAGTGGGTATCCATGTCCGGGAGGAGGTCCCGGATCTCGTCTCCGTCTCTCCGTTCCGCCGCCTTCTCCATTCGGGAGGCGTCGTCCCGGAGTCGCTCCGCCCCCAGATTCGCGGCGGAAGACTTGAGCGAGTGTGCCCCCCGCTCCACCTTCGAGAGGTTCCCCTCGGCCGCGCCGGAGCGGATGGACTCCATCCGTTCCGGTGCATTCTCAAGGAAGAGCGCCACCATCTTCCCCACCAGGGTGGGACCTCCCCACTCCTCGAGGCGCCGGAGCGCCGCCGGGTTCAGTACCTCGTCGTCCGCCATCATCTCCTCCCTATGTGTAGTGGCGCGGAAGGTGGAATCTCCCCGACACTCCCCCACGCCTCACCCGTCCCCCTCCACCGCCTCCCGGATGGCTCGCACCCCTGCCGCGGCCCCCCGAGGGTGCCCGTAGACCGCCGACCCGGCCACCAGGATCGAGGCACCCGCCCGGGCAAGAAGGGGAGCCGTTTCCACATCCACCCCGCCATCCACCTGAACCTCGAGCGAAGGGAGGGCCCCCACCTCCGCGGCGAGGTTCCGGACCCGCTCCACCCTCCCCTCTGAGCCCCGGATGTACCGTTGCCCACCGAACCCCGGGTTCACCGACATGATGAGCACCAGCTCCAGCTCCGGGAGGATCTCGGAGAGGGTCTCCACCGGCGTGGCCGGGTTCAGCGCCACTCCGGGGAGGGCGCCCACCTCCCGGATCCCCTGCACCACCCGGTGGAGGTGGGGACAGGCCTCCTGGTGTACGGTGATGCGATCGGCTCCCGCCTCGGCGAAGTCCCCGATGTACCGCTCCGGCGCCTCGATCATGAGGTGGACGTCCACCGGGAGGGAGGTGGCTCTCCGGATCGCCGCCGTCACCCCGGCACCGATGGTCAGATTGGGAACGAAGTGCCCGTCCATGACATCCACATGGATCCAGTCGGCACCCGCCGCTTCCACCGCCTGCACCTCCTCGGCGAGGCGCCCGAAGTCGGCGGAAAGGACGGAGGGTGCCAGGAGGATGGGACTCATCGCCACCCATCCTCCGGGGGTTCCATGATGGCTACCTCGTCTCCGCGCGCCACGTAGGCGCGGTGGGCCATCCCGAGGAAGAGTCCGGTCTCCACCACTCCGGCTCGCCCGCGCAGCGCCCCTTCCAGCGCCGCCGGATCGGGGATCCCCTCCGCGAAGTGCAAGTCCACCACCAGATTTCCGTTGTCGGTCCGGTACGGCTCCCCCCCCTTCTCCCGGAGAATCGGCTCGGCGTCGAGGGTGCGGAAGAAGGGGAGGTGGCAGCTCCATTGGAAGGAGGCCACCTCCACCGGTACGGGGGCCTTCTCCCCCAGGCGGGAAACGCACTTCGACTCGTCGGCGATGACGATGAAGCGGCGAGACGCCTGCACCACCATCTTCTCTCGAAGGTGCGCCCCGCCGAGCCCCTTGATGAGGGACAGGTTTGGCGCCACCTCGTCGGCGCCGTCCACCGCCAGCTCCAGAGGCGTCTCCCCGTCCAGCTCCATGAGGGGGATCCCGACCTCGCGGCAGTGGCGCTCGGTCCGGAGGGAGGTGGGAACGCCCACGATCCCCTCCAGCGTCCCGGCAGCGAGTGCGGCGCCCAGCCCATCCAGGAAGTGAGCCATGGTGCTCCCCGTTCCCAGCCCCAGCCGCATCCCGGAGCGGACCTCCCGCAGGGCCGCGTCCGCGGCGCGTTTCTTGGCAATGTCGGCGGTTGCGGGCACCCGTTGGATCCGGAGGGGAGGGTGGAGAAGGAGGGGAGGGGCAAACTCTCCGGGAATGTAGAGTCCCTCCCGAGGATGGACCAGACGGATCTGCATTGACGGAGGCGGGGAAAGAGGCGAAACTGCGTTCATGTCCACGACCATGCACCCGCGCAGTCCGTCCTTCCGTCGGACCTTCCCCCTCCCCCTCGCGGGATCGGTGCGCGGATGGTTTTGGTATCGGGCCCCCCGCCCCGCCGGGCAACCTGGGGAGGCGTCTCCGCCGGTGTAGCACCTTCCGCGCTGACGCTCCGCTCCCGAGGCTCCCGGCAAAGGCCGGGGGCCTTTTTTCGTTCCCCCCGAGAGACCACCATGATCATCATCACACGACCCGACGTGACCGACGAAGAGTTGGACCAGATCCGCGAACGCATCGAATCGCTGGGGCTCCGCACCCACCTGTCCCGGGGGGAGCGGCGCACCGTCATCGGATGCATCGGAGACGAGGAGCGTGTCCAGCACCTCCCCCTCCAGGCGCTCCCCGGGGTGGAGCAGGTCCTCCCCATCCTTCGTCCCTACAAGCTGGCCGCCCGGGACTTCTCGGCGGAACCGACCCGGGTGGCGCTGGGGGGAGAGGAGATCGGAGGAGAGCGCTTCGCCGTCATCGCCGGCCCCTGCTCCGTGGAGGGTGAGGCCATGCTTCGGGCCACGGCGCAGGAGGTGGTCGAAGCCGGGGGGATGGGGCTGCGGGGTGGCGCCTTCAAGCCCCGGACCTCCCCCTACTCCTTCCGGGGGCTGGGGGAGAGAGGGCTTCAGCTCCTGGCGCAGGCTCGCGCCGAGAGCGGGCTCCCGGTGGTGACCGAGGTCATGGACACCCGGCAGGTGGAGGTGGTGGCCGCCCACGCCGACATGCTCCAGATCGGGGCGCGGAACATGCAGAACTTCGCCCTCCTCTCCGAGGTGGGGCGGGTGCGCCGCCCCGTCCTCCTCAAGCGGGGTCCCTCCGCCACCGTGGAGGACCTCCTCCTCGCCGCCGAGTACGTCATGCAGCAGGGGAACATGGAGGTGATTCTCTGCGAGCGGGGGATCCGGAGCTTCGACCCGGCCACCCGGAACACCTTCGACCTGGCGGCGATCCCCGTTCTCAAGCGGGAAACCCACCTCCCCGTCATGGCCGACCCCTCGCACGCCGGAGGGCGTCGGGACCTGGTGGCCCCCCTGGCCTACGCGGCGGCGGCGGCAGGGGCCGACGGGGTGCTGGTGGAGATCCATCCGGTGCCGGCGGAGGCGCTCTCCGACGGCGATCAGTCGCTGGACTTCGGGGAGTTCCGGCGCTTCATGGCGGGGCTTCGCCCCTTCGTGGAGGCGGCGGGTCGAACCCTCCCTGCGAGGGTCCCGGGAGGGGTGGGGGCGGCGTAACGCCCCCTACCCGGGCTCACCCCCGGAGGAGCCCCTCCAGCTCACCGATCTGGGCCTCCACCGAGGCACGGGAGGTCCCGCCGGGAGCCACCTTTGCCTCCACCGAGCGCTCCCAGTCGAAGACCGCCTTCCCCGCTCCTGCGAGGGAGGGGTGCTCGGCCCGGAACCTCTCGTCGGGGAGGTCGGAGAGGGGGACTCCGGCCTCCTCGGCGGCCCTCACCAGCACCCCCACCATTTCGTGGGCGGTGCGGAAGGGGACCCCGGCGCGGACCAGGACATCGGCCAGATCGGTGGCCAGCAGCTCGGTATCCCGGGCCCGTTCGATCCCCTCGGGGCGGAACCGGGCCTCGGCCATGGCTCCGGCGAGGGGAGGGAGGGCGAGGAGGAGGGTGTCCGCCGTGTCGAAGACGATGGACTTGTCCTCCTGAAGATCCCGGTTGTACCCGGTGGGGAGCCCCTTCAGGAGGGTCACGAACCCGGCCAGATTCCCGGCCAGGCGCCCCGACTTCCCTCGAACCAGCTCGGCCACGTCCGGGTTCCGCTTCTGGGGCATGAGGGACGATCCGGTGGAGTACCCGTCGGAGAGGCGGAGGAAGGAGAATTCCCGGGAGGTGAAGAGGAGGAGGTCTTCCCCGAGGCGGGAGAGATGCACCCCCAGGAGGGCCCCGGCGAAGAGGAACTCCGCCGCCCAGTCCCGGTCGCTCACTGCATCCATGGAGTTCCGGGAGATGGAGTGGAACCCCAGCTCCCGGGCCAGCGCCTCCCGATCCACCGGGAAGGGGCACCCGGCCAGCGCCCCGGATCCCAGGGGGAGGACCCCCGCCGAGCGGGCCGCCCCGGCGAAGCGCTCCCGGTCCCGCTGCAGCGGCCAGGCGTGGGAGAGGGCCCAGTGGGCTGCCCGCACCGGTTGTCCCTGCTGGAGGTGGGTGTACCCGGGGATGATGAGCTCCACCCCGGAGCGAGCCAGGGTGAGGAGCCCGTCCAGGACCCCACGGAGCGCCTCGTCCACCCGGGCCGCCGCCTCCATCCCCCAGAGGCGGAAGTCGGTGGCCACCTGATCGTTCCGGGAGCGCCCGGTGTGGAGCTTTCGCGCCACCTCCCCCGCCTCCTCACCCAGAAGGCGCTCCACCAGGGAGTGGATGTCCTCGTCGGGGACATCGGCGGGGATTCCGTCGGAGAGGCGGGCCTCCACTCCATCGAGCCCGCTCCGGATCGCCTCTCCCTCGGCCTCGGTGAGGACCCCGGCCCCCACCAGCGCACGGGCCCATGCCCGGCTCCCTCGGATGTCGTGGCGCCAGAGTCGGCCATCCACCCCCAGCGATCGGTTGAGGGGCTCCATCTCGGGGGCCATCCCCCCGGAGAAACGCCCCCCCCAGAGGCCGCCGGAAGCCTTCCCGGGCCCCGTCCCCTCTCCGGCGCCCCCCATCAGGAGGCGGCTCCCACCGCGGCGGTCGCGGCTATGGCCTCGCCCAGGATCTCCACCCCTCGGCGGATCTCGTCCGGGGTGATGATGAGGGGAGGGACAAAGCGGATCACATTGGCCCCGGCTCCCACCAGGAGGAGCCCCCGCTCCCGCGCCGCCTCCACCACCGGACCCACGGCGTCGGTGAACTCCACCCCCCACATGAGCCCCCGACCGCGAACCTCCCGGATCCGTTCGGGGAATCGGGAGTGGAGGGAACGGAGCCCATCTTCCAGGACCCGTCCACGCTCCCTGACCCCGGTCAGGAAGGCAGGATCGGCGAGGGTTTCGAAGACGGCGAGCGCCACCCTCGTCACCAGCGGCCCCCCTCCGAAGGTGGTTCCATGGTCCCCCGGTCGGAGAGTTGCGGCCATCTCTTCCGAGAGGAGGACGACGCCCATGGGGAACCCGCCCCCGATGGGCTTTGCCAGAATGAGGAGGTCGGGGCGGACCCCGGAAGGGGTGTGGGCGAAGAGCTCTCCGGTGCGCCCCAACCCGCACTGGATCTCATCCAGGACGAGGGCAATTCCCCGTTCCGCCGTGAGCGCCCGGAAGTGCCGGAGTCGTTCGGTCGGGAAGGGGTGGATCCCCCCCTCCCCCTGGATGGGCTCCACCACGAAGGCCGCCACCCGATCCGGATCGAGGGCCCGGTCCAGCGCCGCATCATCCCACGGGTCCACATGGGTTGCCCCCGGCATGAGGGGGAGGAAGGGCTCCTGATACGCCGGACGGTCGGTGAGGGCGAGACTTCCGAAGAGGCGCCCGTGGAAGGCCCCCTGCACCGCCAGGAAGCCGCGCTTCTCCGGCTTCCCCAGCGTTCCCGCCCACCTGCGGGCAAATTTTAGGGCTCCCTCGGTGGCCTCGGCCCCGGAGTTGCAGAAGAAGGCCCGATCCAACCCGGACGCCTCCACCAGGCGGCGGGCCAGCGCCTCCCCGGTGGGGGTGCGGAAGAGGTTCGAGGTGTGGATGACCCCGGTATCCAGCGCCTCCTCCACCGCGCGGCGGATGACGGGCGAGGCGTATCCCAGGGCGTTCACCGCGATCCCGGCGGTGAAGTCCAGGTAGCGGCGCCCCTCCTCATCGGTGAGTTCACACCCCTCCCCTGCCACGATGCGGAAGTCGGGCTGCCGGTATACCCCGAGAAGGGGTGACCCGCCGTTCAAAGCCACACCCCCATCTCCCGCTCCCACCCCATGACCAGATTCATGTTCTGCACGGCCTGTCCGGCCGCTCCCTTTCCAAGGTTGTCGAAGGCCGCCGCCACGGTGAGGACCGGGGGGGCGATGTGGGCGTTCTCCACCACCCCGAAGACGAGGCGATCCGTCCCGGTCACCATGGCCAGATCCGGGATCCCCTTGTCCATGACGGAGATGACGCTCCGGGAAGATGGGGTTCCGGCCCCTCCCTCCCCTCCGGTGTCCCATCCCCCTTCTTCGGCGCCACCAGCGCCCTGTTCCACCCCGTACGCGCCCTTCCACAGTTCACGGACATGGGCGGCATCGGCCCCCTCGGTGACGGGGAGGATGATGGTCTCCAGAATCCCCCGGGACACCGGGAGAAGGTGGGGCTGGAAGAGGAGGGGGAAGTCCCCCAACGTCCCCACCATCTCTTTCCGGTGCCGGTGGACGTTCCCCTCGCCGTACGCCCGGAAGTTGCCGTAGAGTTCCGCGAAGAGGAGGTCCGCCCGGGGGGTCCGCCCGGCGCCGGTGACTCCTGACGCCGCGTTCACCACGGTGAGGCGCTCCCGATCCACCACACCGGCGGCCAGTAGGGGAGCGAGGGAGAGGATGACGCCGGTGGGGTAGCAGCCCGGGTTCGCGATCCGGCGGGCGCCCCGCACCTCGTCACCCAGTTGCTCGGCCATCCCGTAGATCCACCCCTCTTCCCGCCCCGACCCGGGGCGGTGATCCGCCGTCAGGTCGATGATTTTCGGCCCTCCTGCCAGCCGCTCGGCCCACGCCGCCGCCTCGCCGTGGGGGAGACAGAGGAAGACCAGTTCGGCCTCCCGGGCCGCTCCCTCATCCGGGGGGGTGAGGGAAAGCCCGGGGATGGGCGTGGGGGTGCCCGACTCGCTCCGGGAGGTGGCAAAGCCCACGGAAACCTTCGGGTGCCTGGCCAGACGCCGCAAGAGCTCCTGTCCGGTGTACCCGGTGGCGCCCAGGACCCCCACCCGGAGCTTCCCTCCCCCGCTCACGCCCCCTCCTCCCCGAACGGGAGGAGTTCGTCGGAGGGCGCGAGCCCGCCCATCCCCCGGATCCGGTGGGGTTCGAGCCCCACGCTCCGCTCCACCTCCTCCCCATCCCGGAAGAGGACGAGGGTGGGAACGCTCATGATCCGGTAGCGGAGCGCCACCTCCTGCGCCTCATCCACGTCCACCTTCACCACCTTGAGGGCATCTCCCCGGGCGGTGCGTACCTCGTCCAGGTACGGTGTGACCCAGCGACAGGGGCCGCACCAGGTGGCGAAGAAGTCCACCAGAACCGGGCGATCCGAGGCGAGCACCTCGTCCTCGAACCGGGCCTGGGGCACTTCGGGGATGGGAGAGAGATCGGATTTCATGGGTCGAGTGTCGCGAAAGTGGGAGAGGGGATCAAGCGGAGCCCCGGCTACATGGGAAAAAACGAAACCGGTCGACCCCGGAGATCCCGGAGCCGACCGGTTCAGCACCCCGGCCCCCCCGGAGCTCGGGGGGGGGCCGGAGCATCCGTCGGAATCAGAACTCGTATCGGAGGCGGAGAAGCGCCATGCGACCGACCTCGGGGACACCGGCGAAGGCACGGTACCCGGTGTCGAAGAGGTTGGTCACCGCCAGGTGTACCGAGGCCCCCGGGATCTGGGGGAGGCGGTACCCCGCGCTCACATCCAGGAGGGTGTACGCCTCAACACAGGGCTCCACCAGCGGGCCCGTGTCCCCCAGACATGCGGTGGCCACGAAGGGGGCCGACATGACGGGGAACTCATTGGTATACCGAGCCCGAACCTCCCCATTCCAGCCGGAGCGCTCGTTCCGGTACCCCAGCGAAGCGCTCAGCTTCGTGGTGGGAGCGTTCAATGCGATCCTCTCCCCCTCGGTCTCGAAGTTGTCCTTGTTCACCCAGGAGGCGGTCACCCCCAGGGTGAACTCGTCGGTGAGGAGGATGCGGGCCGAGAGATCCGTCCCCCAGAGATCCACCTCTCCGAAGTTCCGGTAGGTGACGAGGAAGTCCGAGCTGTTCGCCGCCGCGCTCACCTCATCCGACGAAAGCACCCCGAGGGGGAGGGAGGCCATGGCGGTCACGAGCTGGGTGGCTGCCGCCTGCGCCTGGGCCTGGGGCATCCCCCGCTCCATGAAGTGTTGCGTGAGGCGGGGAACCGCGTACGCGCCCAGCGTCTGCCCCTCCATGAAGAGGAGAGGGGTGGAGGGGCGGAGCGCCGAGACGAAGTTGTCCTTCCGGGAGAACCAGACGTCGGCGGCCAGGAGAACCCGATCTCCGAGGAGCCCCTTGTACCCGACCTCGTAGGTGGTGGTATTGGATTCCCGGATGGGAGCCAGATCGAGACTCACCTCATCGGTGAGGGGGCGGGGGGTCTGGAACCCCAGCACGTCGAGGTACGCCTTCATGACCTGGGCGTCCGCCGGGACGTTCTGCATGAGGAATCCGGCAGTCTGGGCGTCGATGGCGCCCTGAGCCGCGAGCACTCCCACCGCGAGCTGCCACATGGTGGGGATGTCGGCGGGAATCAGGTTGTGGCGCCCCTGGGGATTGAAGGGGGACCGCATCCCGGTGAGACTCCCGTCCGGGTTCCGGAAGGTGAAGCCGGTGCTCCGGGTCCCCTGGGCGCGGAGCCCGTATCCCAAGCCACCCAGTGCGGCGTCCGGGAACGGACCCGCATTGATGTCGAGAAAGAGGTTCACCGAGGACGGGGTGGAGAAGGCCCGGTTGTACGAGGCCCGGAAGGTGTGCCCCTCCACGGGGGTGAAGACCAGCGCCGCCCGCGGAGAGAACACCGGATCGTTCAACTCCGAGTGCCAGTCCATGCGCCCGGCGAGTACGAGTTCGAGGCGATCGGTCAGCGACGTCTCGGACTGGAGGTAGACGCCGAACTCGTCGTACTGGTCATCGTCCTCGTTCCGACCGTGGACCGTCCCCTCGGTCTCGGGCATGGTGCGGATGAAGTCGAGGCCGTAGGTGAAGTTCTGCCGATCCGCCGCCCGGAAGCCATGCTGGAGCTGGGCCACCCAGAGCTTGGAGCGGTCCACGATGGGGTTCCCGTCCCGGAGGGTGTACGTGTCCCCTGCGTCGGAGGTGTTGAGGTACGTCTGGGCGAAGAGGCGCCCCCGGTTCATGCGGAGCTGGTAGAATGAGTTGGTCCACCCGTCCACCTGGCCGGCTCCCACACCGGTGAGCTCCACCGCGTTCATCACCGAGGTTCGACCGAACTGGAAGATCGCGGTGGTCTCGTCGTCGATGCGCCAGTCCGCGCGCAGCTCTCCCGACCACTTCTCCAGACCGAAGTCCCGGAGACCGATTCGGGTGTCCGGGTTCCCGGGGAGAGCCTGGGCACGCGCCGCCGCCTCTACCGGGTCGGTGTGCTCCCACTCGTCCGCCCTCATGTACTGGGCCGAGAGCTTCACCCCGAAGTTCTCGTTCAGGAGGTGGGCCGTCCGGAGCGCCCCCTGGGCGTAGCTTCGGGCCCCTCCCGCCATGGACACCACCGTCCCCTGGGATGTGAGCGGGGACTTGGTGAAGACGTGCAGCACCCCGTTCGCGGTGTTGGGGCCATACAGCGCCGACCCGGGACCGAGGACCACCTCCATCCGCTCCACATCCTCGTCGTTGGCGGGGATGAAGTGCAGCAGGTTCACCCGGAGGGAGGGGATGGCCGCCACCCGGTGGTCGGTGAGCATGTGGAGCGCGCCGGAGAAGATGTTGTTGAACCCCCGCGCCACCACCGTCCCCGACTGAAGCCCCTGCGTAGCCACATCCACCCCGGGAACCGCCCGAAGGTGGTCGATGGGCGTGGCGGCGGGACGGTTCCGGATCTCCTCCTCCGTCACCACCTCCACCCGCGCCGGTGCCTGGTCCGCCTTCTGCTCCACCCCGCGGGCGGCGGAAACCACCATGGGGACCAGGAGGAGCGCTCGAGAACGGAGCCGAACGTCCACCACCTGTGTCCCTCCGGCGGTGACCCGCACCGCGTCGATGCGCTGGGACTCATACCCGATCCGTGAGACCACCAAGGCGTAGGTCCCGGGCGCAACGGTAAGCCGATAGTTCCCCTGGGCATCGGTCCCGGTACTGGCGGTGCGGGGTCCGAGGAGTTCCACCATGGCCGTCGCCACCGGCTGACCCGTTTCGGCATCTACGACCCGCCCGGAGATGGTACCGGACTCCTGGGCCAGGGAGGGGAGGGCGCCGAAGAGCCCGAGAAAGAGTGCAACGACGAGAGTACGGGCGCGTTTCACGAACATGGGAATTCGCCTCGCTGCTGAAAGTCGAGGGACCGCCGGGAACGAACGTTTCCGGCCCTTTCCTCCGAAAATATGGGAGATGCCGTCGAACCCGCAACGAAGTTGACCCTGACCCCACCAAAATCTCCGGCAGGCCAAGGTTTGCTCCCGGCTGTACCTACGGCGCCACCCGGTGAAAGGTGAGGTCCTTTTCCCGCTCCTCGGTGGCCCTCCGTACCCACTCCGATCGGAAGAGGAGGAGGGGGCGACGGGTCCGATCCCGGACGAGGGCGCAGTCGTACCCTCGCGCCACCCGCAGGATCTCCGGCTCCGGACCCTGCACCCAGCGGGCGTCCTTGTACGGCATGGGTTCGAGGCGGGCCGGCACCTGGTATTCGTGCTCCAGCCGGTGGAGGAGAACGTCGAACTGGAGGGGGCCCACCGCCCCCACCACGGGGGCGGGCCCCGTCACCCCGTCGGAGAAGAAGACCTGAACCGCCCCCTCCTCCGAAAGCTCCATGAGTCCCTTGTCCAGGTGCTTCCTTCGAAGGGGGTCGGGGACGTGCACCCGGGCGAAGTGCTCCGGCGAGAAGGGTGGAATCTCCTCGAAGGCGAGGTTCCCGGCGGAAGCCACCGTGTCTCCGATGCGGAGATTCCCCCGATCGTGAACCCCGATGACGTCTCCCGGCCAGGCGGCCTCCACCGCCTCCCGCTCCTGCCCGAAGAAGGTCTGGGGTCGGGCGAGGCGAACCGACTTCCCCGACCGGGTGTTGAGGACGGTGGCGCCGGCCTCGAAGCGCCCGGAGCAGACCCGGACGAAGGCGAGCCGATCCCGGTGTTTGGGATCCATGTTCGCCTGGATCTTGAAGACGAACCCGGTGAAGCGGGGATCGGTGGGCGCCACTTCCCCCTCGGAGGAACTCCGCACCCCCGGCGCCGGCGCGTACTCGAGGAAGCGCCGAAGGAAGGGCGAAACGCCGAAATTTGTGAGCGCCGACCCGAAGAAGGTGGGGGAGACCTCTCCCCGGGCGACGGCTTCGGGGTCGAAGTCCGCCCCCGCCGCTTCCAGAAGCTCGACCTCCTCCCGGAGCCGTTCGGCTGCCGCCTCGCCCAGGAGCTCCACCACCTTCGGGTCGTCCAGCCCCGTCACCGCTTCCCCTGGACGGGTGGCGCCATGGTCCCCTCCCTTCTCGAAAAGGTGGATGGCCCCGTCGAGGCGGTCGTAGACCCCGAGGAAGTTCGTCCCGTCGTGGACCGGCCAGGTGACCGCCGTGCAGGCGATTCCCAGCTCCGCCTCCACGTCATCCAGGAGCTGAAGGGGGGGGACCCCGATCCGGTCGCACTTGTTCACGAAGGTGAAGATGGGGATCCGGCGCAGCCGGCAGACCTCGAAGAGCTTCCGCGTCTGCTCCTCCACTCCTTTCCGGTTGTCCAGGAGCATGACCGCCGCGTCGGCGGCCATGAGGGTGCGATAGGTATCCTCGGAAAAATCCTGGTGGCCAGGGGTGTCCAGGAGGTTGATGCGGAACCCGCCATAGTCGAACTGGAGTACGGAAGAGGTGACGGAGATCCCCCGCTCCCGCTCCATCTCCATCCAGTCGGAGGTGGCGTGTCGGGCGGCCCGCCGCGCTTTCACCGACCCGGCGAGGTGGATGGCCCCCCCGTACAGAAGGAGCTTCTCCGTAAGGGTCGTCTTCCCCGCGTCGGGGTGGGAGATGATGGCGAACGTCCGTCTCCGCCCCGCCTCCGCCTCCAGTTGATCCGCCATGTTGCACCCTGATGGATATTCGAACTCTCCCCGCCGGATCGGCGGGTGGGGACGCCCCTTCGCGAAACGCCGAGACGGGGTAGTTTAACAACAACTCATGCACCCATCACCCTTTGGCGGCACCCGTTTCCCCGCGGCTCTGGCAGCCCTCCTCCTGGTCGCACCCCTCTCCGCCCAAGACCAGGAGCCTC
>JBJHBD010000071.1:0-16368 GCA_050485305.1 Gemmatimonadota bacterium | reverse complement strand
GTGGATACGGTGCGAATCGAGGTTCTGGGAGCGCGGGAAACCCAGCCCATGGCGCAGCGAGGGGTGGGGCTCCCCCCCGCCACCATGGCAGGGCTGGCGCCCGCGCTGGCCTTCGACCCCGTGGACTCGGAGATGCTCCTGCGGGTGGACTCGACGCTGATCCTCCACCCCCTCGCCCGGGGGAGTGAAGCGGACTACCGGTTCGCCGCCGGGGACACCACGGTGATCCGTCTCCCCGACGGGCGGGAGGTGCGCCTTCTGGAACTCCGGATCATGGCGAGGCGGGCCGATCCCCGGCTCATCAACGGCTCCTTCTGGGTCGATGCCGAAAGCCACGCGGTGGTCCGTGCCGGATTCCGACTGACCACCGTCCGCACCGGGTCGGGACCCTCCATCTCCTTCTTCAGGCCGGAGACCACCGCCGAGGTGGACCACGTAGCCATCGACTACGGGCTCTGGGACTTCCGCTGGTGGCTCCCCCGTTCGCTTTCGGCCAGAGGGACGATTCGCGCCGCCGGAATCCGGCTCCCGCTGGACTACCAGCGGAGCTACGGAGCGTATCGGGTCGATGCGGACACCTCGGCCATGGACCCTACCGGAAGGGATCCCGACGCGGAGCGCCCCTGTCGCCCCGTCCTCTTCGGATCTTTTGAGCTCGGCCCCTCCGGAGCGGCCCGCCCCTCCGAGGGGTGGGACGCCCGATGGGAGGCGTCCGCCGAACGCATTCGGGCCGACAGCGTAGGGGTGGATCGCGGCGACGGGTGCGACCGGGTCTTCCTGGTGACACGCGCCGAAGGAAACCTTTCGGAGAGCCCCGCCTTCACCTGGAGCATCCACGATCTCGACGCCGGCCCCCTCTCCGGAGCCGAACGGGACGCGGTGGCCGGCCTCGTCCGACAGATCCCCCATGGCTCCTGGTACCCCGCTTCCCCCCGCTTCCAGTTCTTCCCCGTGGACGGAGCGCGGTACAACCGGGTGGAAGGGCTCTCCGCCCCCCTTCGCGGTACCGTCCCGCTGGGCCCCGGTGAACTCCGTGGCGAACTCCGCGCCGGCACCTCGGGCGAGTTTGGTGGAGAGGTGAGCCTCCTCCGCAGGGGGTCCGGCACCCATCTCTCGGTGGGCGGGTACCGCCGGGTCGAGGCCACCGCCCTCCCCTCGCACCCCTTCTCCCCCCTCGGCTCCCTCTCCGGGCTCCTTCTGGGGCGGGACGAAAACGACTACTTCCGGGCAACCGGTGCGGAAGTGCGCATCTTCCCCTCCTTCTCCCCTCAGGGAGGATGGGAAGCCCGCATCTTCACCGAGCGGCACGATCCGCTACCTGCCCGCGCCACCGCCAGCGTCCGTGGGCTCCTGGACCGCGACTTCACCGTCCGGGAAAACCTCGAAGCGGAACGGATTCACCAGTGGGGAGCCACCCTCCTGGCCCGGAGGGAGTGGGCGGGAGATCCGGAGGCACTCCACCTGCGGGGCGAAATCGAACTCCACGGGGAGTTCGGAGACTACGACTTCTTCCGCCCCCTGGTACGGCTGCGGGGCGATCGCCTGTTGGGAAGCTCCACCCGCCTCACCCTCTCCGGCACCGCGGGTACCGGGATGGGTGAGCTTCCGGTGCAGCGGCTCTGGCAGATCGGGGGAGCGGGAACGGTGCGGGGGCATGACCCCGCTGCCCTCCGAGGGGAGACCCTCTTCCTCGCCCGAGGAGAGATCGCGCGTGGGTCCCCGGCTCGCTCCCTCTCCCTCTTCGGGGACCTGGGGTGGGCCGGGGACCGGGATGCCCTCGGTAGCGCCCGCCCTCTCCGGGGATTCGGCGTCGGCCTCTCCCAGTTTGACGACTCCTTCCGGATCGAGGTGGCCCACGGGATAGGAGCGGATGGGATCCGGCTCTATCTCCGCTACGGCGCCGGTCGATGACCCCTTGGCAGGCTGCTGGGCCGGACTCCCTCACCCCCCTGGGGGGCGAAGGAGTTCCTCGATGCGAACGGCGGTATCCGTCCGGTCGTCCCGGTACTTCACGATGACCGGGGCGTAGAGGGAGAGACCGTGGCGCGCCCCCACCCCGCCGGTGATGGGGCGTGACCCCGGAACGACCACTGCCCCTGGGGGGATCCGGAGGGGCCCTCCCTCCCCCCTTCGGTAGACGCGGTCGTGGACCAGGTCGAAGACGGGAACCGCGCCGGTGAGGATGGTCCCCGGGGCGAGCACCGCACGCTCCCCCACGACGGTCCCCTCATAGACTCCACAGTTTCCCCCTACCAGAACGTCATCCTCGACGATGACCGGAAGTGCGTTTGCCGGTTCCAGGACCCCGCCGATCTGGGCTCCGGCGGAGAGATGGACCCGCTTCCCGATCTGGGCGCACGATCCCACCAGGGCGTGGGAGTCCACCATGGTCCCCTCGTCCACGTAGGCGCCGATGTTCACGTACATGGGGGGCATACACACCACCCCGCGGGCCAGGTAGGCGCCGGCCCGAACCGATGAGCCCCCCGGGACGATGCGCACCGCGTCGTCCGCGTCGAAGCGCTTCACCGGGATGGTGTCCTTGTCGAAGAAGGGGAGCGGGCCACCCCCGGTGAACTCCGTGATCACCCCTATCCGGAACCCCAGGAGAATTCCCGCCTTCACCCACTCGTTCGCCTGCCAGCGCCCCTCTCCGTCGCGCTCGGCGGCGCGAACCTCACCTCGATCCAGAAGGTCCCGTAGTGCCTCGAAGCTCTCCCGGGCCACTCCCTCCTCCCCGGTCGGCACCCCATCCCGAAAACGGAGGATCGTCTCCTTCAGCGATGTGGTCATCGGTCCAGCACCCCGGCATTCAGGAGTGCATCCTGCACCACATCGCAGGCGTCCCCTTCCAGGGGGACGAGTGGGAGGCGGATCCCTCCGCGGATCTTCCCCATCCGGGCAAGCGCCCACTTCACGGGGATGGGGTTCGTTGCCACGAAATTCGCCTCCATGAGTGAAAAGAGCCGGTAGTGCTCCTCGCGGGCCGTGGCGAAGTCTCCCGAAAGGGCCGATGCCACGAGCCGCGACATGGGTCCCGGCGCCTCGTTGGCCACCACCGAGATGACCCCCTCCGCACCCGCCGCCACAAGGGGGAGAGCCAGGGCGTCCTCTCCCGAGAGGAGGGTGAAGTCCGCCGGCTTGCCGGCGAAGATTCGCATGGCCTGCT
The DNA here is from genome assembly GCA_050485305.1 of Gemmatimonadota bacterium. Taxonomy (GTDB): domain Bacteria; phylum Gemmatimonadota; class Gemmatimonadetes; order Longimicrobiales; family Gaopeijiaceae; genus JBJHBD01. The sequence continues at coordinate 13,199 of JBJHBD010000071.1, read as the reverse complement.
CCAGATTTCCGCTGGACTCCTTGATCCCCACCACGCCGTCGATCTCCGCAAGCGCCAGCGTTGCCTCGGCGGTCAGGTTCAGACCCGTTCGACCCGGAACGTTGTAGAGGAGGATGGGAACCCCCGCCGCCCGGCAGATCGCCTCGAAGTGTTTCCGGAGCCCGGAAAGGGGGGGGCGGTTGTAGTAGGGAGTGGCGGAAAGCACGACATCCGCACCCGCTTCCACCACCGCCTCCGCCTCCCGCGCGGCGGCGAGGGTTTCATTCAGCGTGGCGCCGGCCACCACCGGTACGCGCCCCCCGGCCACACGGGCCACGGTGGCCACCACCTCTCGGCGCTCCGTGGGAGAGAGGGTCGCCGCCTCCCCGGTGGATCCCACCGCCACCAGGAAATGGATCCCCTCCTCGATCTGCCACTCCACGAACCGCTCGAGTGCGTCATGGTCCACGGCGCCGTCCTCGTGCATGGGTGTCACGATGGCGGTGCCGCAACCTCTGATCCGGGAACTCATGGACCCTCCGTGAACAGGAGCTCTTCCAGGGTGATGATCCCGGGGCGGGAGCGCGCCAGGAGTCGTTCGGCGGCGAGGACTGCGCCCCGGGCAAAGACCGTCCGGTCCCGCACCGAGTGGCGAATCTCCAGCGCCTCATCGGGGGCATCGAGGTGCATCTCGTGGATCCCCGGGACTTCTCCCCCTCGAATGCTGGTAATGGGATAGGTGCGGTCGGGATCCACTTCCCGCACCACAGCACGGAGCCGGGCCGCCGTCCCGGAGGGGACATCCACCTTGTGCCGGTGGTGAACGTCCACGATCCACCCGTCCAGTTCGGGGTGGGCCGCGGCCAGCCGCGCCGCCTCCCGGGCCACCCGGAAGAAGATCTGGGCACCGAGGGAGAAGTTCGGTGCGTGTACAAACCCCACACCTGCTTCATGGAAGGCCGCCAGCACCTCGTCCCGCTCTCCCTCCCACCCCGTCGTCCCGCAAACCGTGGGAATCGTCAACCGGGCGAGGGTCCGAAGGTTCTCCGGGGCCGCCTCCGGCGTGGTGAACTCCACCGCGACCTGGGCACCCTCCAGCGATCCGTCCAGGGTGTCTCCTTTCCCCACCCTCGCCACGATCTCGTGCCCTCGCTCGGCAAGGACCGCCTCGACGGCGCGCCCCATCCTCCCGGTACCCACGATGGCGGCTCTCATTCTCCCTCTCCGCCCCGGTGCAAGGGCTCGCCGTCGGTGGAGGCGTCCACCTCAGCCAGGAGGGTGCGAGCGAGACGGACATACTGTTCACTCCCCCGGCGCAATTCGGACTTCGTGATGGCCTCGTCGGGGGTATGGGCCACCCGGATGGTCCCAGGTCCCAGGAGGAATCGCTCACCCCACCCCTCGAAGAAGGGGAGGTCGGTGGCGTACCGCATGACCCCGGTGGTGAATCCGGGGCGAACGGAGAGCCGCACCGGGGGGAGGCGCAGCGCCACCTCCATGGTTGCGTTCTCCGGAAGGAGGTCGCCGATGGCGCGAAGGAGTTCGTCATCGGGCCCGACGGTGCGGTACATGAGTTCGGCACGGCACCGATCCGGGATCACATTTGCGGCGATCCCCCCCGTCACCGTCCCGACGTTGAGGGTAGTGACGCCCAGGACGTCGTCTTCCGGAAGGGGGAGGGCACGGATCCGGGTCAGGAGCTCCAGCATGGCGTCGATGGCGGACTCCCCCTCCTCCGGGTAGGCGGAGTGCGCCGCCCTCCCCCGGGTGACCACCTCCATTCGAAGGGAGCCCTTCGTCCCCAGCGCCAGGCAATTTTCGGTGGGCTCGCCATTCACCAGGTACCTCCCCTTGGGCACAAGGGCCTCCGACGCGCGGGCCCCGTCCGAAGGTCCCTCCTCCCCCACCACGAAGAGGAGGGCAATCCGCTCCTCCCCTTCCCGAGCAAGGCGCTCCGCGGCGGCCACCTGAGTCGCCGCGATCCCCTTGGCGTCCACCGCTCCCCGCCCGCGAAGCACCTCGTCGTCCTCCTCCACCGGGAGCTCGGGAAGAACCGTGTCCAGATGGGTGGTGAAGACCACCTGTGGGTGACCCCGGGTGGCGTAGACGTTGCACCGCCCTCCCTCCCCGACCGGTTGGCGGGTCACCGACCACCCCAGCCTCGCCAGGTAGTCTGCCATGAAGGCGCAGACCTCGGCTTCCCTCCCCACCGGTGAGGGGATCCGCACCAGTTCACCTGCGAGGGGAACCGGGTCGGTGGAGGGGTGCGAGGTGGCGAGAGCTTCGGCGGGAAGAGAGGCGGACACGGAGAATCGGCGCGGAAAGAGGCGGAGGGTGAAGGTCAGGGAAGGGAGCACGAGAGATGGGACCACCGAGGTACGCTCCTCACCCATCGGGGTTCCGTTCCGCCCCACCCCCTGCCCATCCCCGGAAACCGTGTTGTCCTACCCGTCGCTTGACGGAGCGCGCCCCACCCCACAATATATGGCCGTCACGGTCCCGCATACCCCAACGGGTTGTGGGCTAAGAGGGAATCCGGTGATGTGTCATCCGACCCTGCGGGGTGGGTATCGACACCAAACCCGGAGCTGCCCCCGCAACTGTGAGCGGCGAGTCGATCACCCCGACAGACGGGCCACTGGCGTGGAGACGCCGGGAAGGCCGGGTGATCGATGAGGACCCGCGAGCCAGGAGACCTGCCGCGACGACCGACTCCATTCCCGGGCGGGGTGCCCCGGGGGATTCGCTCGTGACCGGTGGAACGCACCTCTTTCCGGTCTCTCGCGGTCCCACCGGCCCCCGTCCACCACGCGCACGGGGACCGCCCATGACCGCATCGACCACCCTCGCACCGCCACCACCTCTCCCGCCTCTCGAAGCCGGTGGGGTTCCGCCCACCGACCGGCTCCCCCCCATCACCCGGCGGGACAGCTCCACCATCCCCTTCGACGGCGTACGAATCACTCGCGCCCTCACCCGTGCCTTCGTGGCGGTGGAGGGATCCGGTGCCGGAACCTCTTCCCGGGTCCGGGAGATCGTCTCCGGACTCCATGACCAGGTTGTCGGCGCCCTCCGGGATCGGGTCACCTCCGGTCGCCCCCTCCATGTGGAGGAGATCCAGGACCAGGTAGAGCTCGCCCTCATGCGGGCGGGCCATCATCCGGTGGCGAGGGCCTACGTCCTCTATCGCGAAGAACGAGCCCGGGCCCGCGCCGCGGAGGTGTCGAGCGCCCCGGAAAATCGGGCTCCGGCGAAGCCGCCCCTCCACCTCCGGCTCCCCGACGGATCCACGGCGCTGCTGGATCCGGTGGAGCTCCGCCTCCTCCTGGAAGACGCCTGTGCCGGGCTCCCCCACGTCGACCCGGAAGCACTCCTGGAAGCCACCCTCGCCAACCTCTACGACGGGATCTCGGTGGCCGAACTCGGGCAGGCCGCCATCCTCGCCGCCCGTTCTCGGGTTGAGACCGAGCCGAATCATTCCCGGGTCGCCGCTCGTCTCCTTCTCAGGAACCTTCTCCGCGAAGGGGTGGAGGCGGTGGGGATCGACCGCCCCGAGCCATACCGGCCCGAAGGCGCCGACTCGGATGAGCTGTACCGCCGCCACTTCGCCGAAGCCATCCGGATGGGGATCCGGGTGGGGACCCTCGACCCGGAGCTGGAGCGCTTCGACCTGGAGCGCCTCGCCGGCGCCCTTCGTCCCGAGCGGGACCGGAACTTCGAGTACCTGGGGCTCCAGACCCTCTACGACCGGTACCTCCTCCAACACGAGGACCGTCGCTATGAGCTTCCGCAGGGGTTCTTCATGCGCATCGCCATGGGGCTCGCCCTTCGCGAGGTGGATCGGGAGGCCCGGGCCGAGGAGTTCTACGAGGTGCTCTCCTCCTTCCGATTCATGTGCTCCACCCCCACACTCTTCAACGCGGGCACACTCCGCCCTCAGCTCTCAAGCTGCTTCCTCACCACCCTCCCCGACGACCTCCACGGGATCTACCGGGGGATCACGGACAACGCCCTCCTGTCCAAGTACGCCGGAGGGCTCGGCAACGACTGGACCCGGGTGCGGGGGCTGGGCGCCCGGATCCGGGGAACCAACGGGAAATCCCAGGGCGTCATCCCCTTCCTCAAGGTGGCGAATGACACCGCAGTGGCGGTAAACCAGGGCGGGAAGCGAAAGGGGGCCGCCTGCGCCTACCTGGAAACGTGGCACATCGACGTCGAGGACTTCCTGGAACTCCGCAAGAACACCGGAGATGACCGTCGCCGCACCCACGACATGAACACCGCCCACTGGATCCCCGACCTCTTCATGGAGCGGGTCGAGGCGGACGGGGAGTGGACGCTGGTCTCTCCCGACGAGGCTCCGGACCTCCACGAGCTGACGGGAGAGGCCTTCCGCCGCCGGTACGAGGAGGTGGAGGCCGCGGCGGCCAGGGGAGAGCTCCGGGTGCACCGCACCGTCCGGGCACAGGACCTCTGGAGGCGCATGCTGACGGCGCTCTTCGAGACCGGACACCCCTGGATCACCTTCAAGGACCCGTGCAACTTCCGCTCCCCCCAGCAGCACGTCGGGGTGGTCCATTCCTCGAACCTCTGTACCGAGATCACCCTCAACACCTCCGACGACGAGGTGGCGGTCTGCAACCTCGGTTCGGTGAATCTGGCGGCACACCTGGACCCGGAAGGGATCGACGAGGCGAAGATCGAACGGACCGTCCGCACCGCCATGCGGATGCTGGACAACGTCATTGATCAAAACTTCTACACCATCCCCCAGGCCCGACGCTCCAACCTCCGCCATCGCCCCGTGGGGCTCGGGATCATGGGATTCCAGGACGCCCTTCACCGGATGGGAATCTCCTACGCCTCGGAGGCCGCGGTGGAGTTCGCCGACGAGAGTATGGAGATCCTGAGCTACCACGCCATCTCCGCCTCGGTGGAGCTCGCCGCCGAGCGCGGTACGTACCCCACCTTCGAGGGCTCGCTCTGGAGCCGGGGGATCCTCCCCATCGACTCTGTGGAGCTCCTGGCCGAAGCCCGGGGGGGAACGCTCGAGGTGGACCGCACCACCCGCCTCGACTGGTCTTACCTCCGGGAGCGGGTCCGGACGACGGGGATCCGGAACTCGAACCTTCTCGCCATCGCCCCCACCGCCACCATCGCGAACATCTGCGGAGTCAGCCCTTCCATCGAGCCCGTCTTCCGGAACCTCTACGTGAAGTCCAACCTCTCGGGGGAGTTCACCGTGGTGAATCCCCACCTGGTGGAGGAGTTGAGGGAGAGGGGTCTCTGGGACGAGGTCATGGTGAGCGACCTCAAGTACTACGACGGAAGCCTCGCCCCCATCGATCGGGTCCCCCCCGAGCTCAAGGACCGGTTCGCCACCGCCTTCGAAGTCCATGGGAGCTGGCTCGTGGAAGCCGCCGCGCGCCGCCAGAAGTGGATCGACCAGGCTCAGTCGCTGAACCTCTACATCGCCGAGCCCGATGGCGCCCGTCTGGACGCCCTCTACCGCCTGGCGTGGTCCCGCGGACTCAAGACCACCTACTACCTCCGCTCCCGCTCGGCCACCCGGGTGGAGAAGAGCACCCTCGCGGGAACCGACGGGAGGTTGAACGCCGTCACCCCCGTCCCCCGCCCCGCCCCCACCGAGGCGCCCTCCGCGCCTTCCGCCGCCTGCACCATCGACGACCCCGACTGCGAAGCCTGCCAATGAACACCGCCCCCGACACCCTCGACACCCTGGTCGACGCCACCGCCGGTCGCGTCCGCGTTGATCAGAAGGCCATCATCAACGCCCGCGCCGACGTCAACCAGCTCCTCCCCCTCCGCTACGAGTGGGCCTGGGAGAAGTACCTGGCGGGGTGCAACAACCACTGGATGCCCACCGAGGTCCCCATGCAGGCCGACATCGCCTGCTGGCGGGACCCAGGCGGGCTTACCGCGGAAGAACGGAGGATGGTGAAGCGGAACCTTGGCTTCTTCGCCGCCTCCGAGTCCCTCGTGGCCAACAACATCGTGCTGGCCATCTACCGCCACCTCTCCAACCCGGAGTGCCGCCAGTACCTCCTCCGCCAGGCCTTCGAGGAGGCGGTCCACACCCACACCTTCCAGTACATCTGCACCAGCCTGAATCTGGACGAGGGTGAACTCTTCAACATGTACCGCGAGATCCCCAGCATCACCGACAAGGCGGCGTGGGCACTCCGGTACACCCGGCACCTGGAGGACCCGGACTTCCGAACCGGCACCCCGGACCGGGATCGGGCCTTCCTCCGGGATCTGGTGGCCTTCTACGTCGTCTTCGAGGGGATGTGGTTCTACACCGGCTTCGCCCAGATCCTCTCCCTCGGTCGGAGGAATCGGATGGTGGCCATCGCCGAGCAGTACCAGTACATCCTCCGGGATGAGTCGCTCCACCTGAACTTCGGGGTGGACGTCATCAACCAGATCCGCATCGAGAACCCCCACCTCTGGACCGACGCCTTCGAGGCGGAGGTGAGGGGGATGTTGGCGGAGGCGTGCGAGCTGGAGGCGGCGTACGGTCGCGACACCATCCCCAACGGATTTCTCGGGCTGAGCGGCGAGCAGTGCGAGCGCTACATGCACTTCATCACCAATCGCCGCTGCGCCCAGCTCGGAATGCCCCCCCTCTTCGCGGAAATCCGGAACCCCTTCCCCTGGATGTCGGAAGCCATCGACCTGGAGAAGGAGAAGAACTTCTTCGAGACCAGGGTCACCGACTACCAGACCGGAGGATCGCTGCGCTGGGATTGATCCTTCGCCATCCGTGACCACGGTCACCGACAGGCGGGGCCGCCCCTCGAAGGAGGGAGCGGCCCCGCTCCATTCTCACCCCATTCTCTTCCGGGAGGATGGGTCTTTTTTTCCGTCCCCCTACTCGCCGGCGAGCCCCTGCAGCGTCTCCACCAGCTTCCCGACACGACGGGCGTCGGGAGACCGGGACCCATCCTCCTGGAGAGAGGAGGCGAGGGTGCGAAGAACCTGGGAACGCGCCGAGCCGGAAGCGGACTCCGCGGCGGAGAGCGTGCCGCGCACCTCGTTGATCCGCGCCGCCGAAAGGCCCCGGGACCGTTCGAGCTGATCCAGGTAGGCCCGGGCCACCGCGAAGCTGGGAGACCAGGTGAACCGGGGCTGCCCCTGGACGTTCAGGTACTCCAGCCGGACCTCGTTGGCCGCGGCGATCTCGTTCTCGGTGAGAAGCGGGCTCGGGGTCAGCTCGAAGATGTCGAGCCCCCGGGCTATCTCCGAGCTCACGATGGCCCCGTTGTACCAGTAGACGGACCAGCTCCCGCCCATGGCCATCTGGGTAGCGTTGCTGGGGCCGTAGTCCTGGAAGGCGATCTCAAAGGGGTGGGCCGGGTCGGTCCAGTCGAAGACCGAAATCCCCCCCTGGTACCACGCCTGCACCTTGATGTCCCGCCCGGGAACCGGGATGAGGGAGCCGTTGTGGGCCACGCAGTTCTCCAGCTCGGTCTGGGGCGCCGGGAGCTTGTAGTAGCTCTGGAAGACGAGCTCTCCGTCTTCGATGGTGAAGATGGCGTTTGCCCCCCACTCCATGGGGTCGTCGGCACGGCACTTCGGGGCTCCTCCACCCCCCCATTCGTCGGTGAAGAGGACGGCGGTGCCGGCGTTGTTGAAGGTGGCGGAGTGCCAGTAGGCGAAGTTTTCGTCGGCCACCTCGGAGATGCGTACCGGGTTCACCGGGTCGGTGATGTCCAGGAGGAGGCCGTACCCCTCACAGGCCCCTCCGGCCAGCCCGATGGCCGGGTAGACGGTGATGTCGTGGCACTGGTTGGGACCCGCCTCGGGGTCGATGTCCCCCATCATGGAGGCCACCATGATGGGGAGCTGCTCCCGGAGCGCGGTGGAGTCGGCGGCGGTGGGGGCGCCGCTCCCCCCGCGCCGCTGGACGATCCCCGCCAGGAGCTGTGCCGCCACCTCGTCGGGGAGGATCTGGAACTCGCCGATGATGGGAATCTCGATGATGAACGCCCCCCGAGCCTGTGCGGCCTCCAGCTCGGCGAGATCCGCCGGCGAGGGGCCGTGGACCGGGGGCGCCACGAGCCCCTCGAAGATCCGCGGGGAGCTCACGATGGCCGCCTGGGTGGGGTCGGCCAGGGGAACCCGGATCACCTCGATGCGGAAGAGCGCCGAGTTGGGATCCTCGTCGGGGGATCCCGCGACGCACCCCGGAAGCTCGGCTTCGGGGCGGACCGGCGCGGAGCCGGAGACATAGACGTACACGTTGGCATCGTCCCCGGGGTGCTTCAGCACGGTGTGGGTGTGGGAGCCCCGGCAGGTCTGGACGTTGGCGATGTACTCGGGGTTCCGGATGTCGGAAATGTCGAAGATCCGGATCCCTCGGAGGCGATCGGGGCTCACCGCCTGCTGGACCCCCTCCTCCCCGCAGTCCAGCCGCCCCTCCATCCCCTCACCGGAGACGAAGAGGAGGTTCCGGTAGACGGAGACGTCGCTCTGGGAGGCGGGGCATACGTACTCTTTCACCAGCACCGGCTCGACCGGGTTGGAGATGTCCCAGATCATGAAGCCCCGGTAGTTCCCCTGGATTGCGTAGTCCCCGGTGAAGGCCAGATCCGAGTTGGTGGAGCCGAGGAAGGCGTCGGGGGGCGGCGTCGCCGAGACGCGGCGCATGTTCCAGTACGCCTCTTCGGCGTCGAAGAGTCCGGGGGCGAGCCCGACTCGGGGGTCCGGAGAAGGAGCGAGGTTCCGCGCAATCCCGGCCAGCTCGGCGCCGGAGACCGCCGCAGAGGGGGCCGAGGACGACATGGAGGTGGATGGGGTCGTGGAGGCGCACCCCGCACTCCCGAGAAGGAGAGCGAGGGTGAGGGTAAACCCGGTACGCCGGGCGGCAGGGAATCGAGTCATGCGTCTCTCGTGGGTGGTGAGGTGGATGGTCGTGTTGGGGTATGGCAGTCAGGGGAGCGAACCGGTGACGGCCGGATCCCGGAGCATCCGCTCCATGCGGGCGATTTCCGTACGCTGGTCCACCTGCACGTCGGAGGAAAATCGGAAGACGTCCGGGTCCTGGGCTGCTCCGTCGGTTGCGAAGAGCACGCGCACCATCTCGACGGCTCCCTGGTGGTGCTGGATCATGTAGGTCAGGAAGCGTCGGTCGAACTCCCTCCCGGTTGCGGCCTCCAGCCGGGCCATCTGTTCGTCGGAGAGCATCCCGGGCATGTGGGCATGGTCCCCTCCGCCATGGAGGGTGAGCCGGCTCCCATGGAGGTGCCATTCGGGAACCTGTTCACCTCGATCCCGGAGCCAGCTCTCCATCAGGTGGATCTCGTCGCGCTGGGAGTTCTCGATGCGCCCTGCCAGAAGGTGTATGGAGGGGTTCGTCGATCGGTCGGCCACCAGCGATACCATGGCCAGGGCCTGAGCGTGGTGACCGATCATCCCCTGCATGAAGTGTACGTCGGCCTCCACATACCGGGTGCGCCGACGTTCCACCTCCTCCTGGAAGGTGCGCTCCATGGCCTCGCTCCCCCGGGAGGGTGGAGCCACCCGCTCCGCGGTGGAGGGGGTTCGGGTAGTCCAGTCGGGGGCGGGGGCCGGACCTCCGGATCCCCCTCCTCCAGCGCATCCGGCGACGGTGGCCAGGGCGAGAAGTGAGAGAAGCCGAGCGTGGAGGTGGCGGAGATTCATTGAGATTCGGGGGATGGGGTAAAGCGGAGATTCCCGTAGGGAGGGTGGTCGGGGCGCTGCATAACGATGGCGGGGCGCTCCGAGGCAATGTGGCAGGCGTTGCAGGCAGTAGTGAGTTGATCGTACCCCATACGGAAGGCGTCCCGGTCCCGACGGGTGATGGCCGTCTCGATGGCTTCGATGGCCGGGTGGGTCATCTCCCCCAGGAGCTCCGCCACCGCCACCCCGCGATAGACCGGGTTCGCCTCCTCGATCTCCTCCACCAACTCCTCCAGTTCGTGGATCATGTAGTCGGCCAGCTCCCAGTTCTCCTCCTCACCTGCGAACCAGAGGGAGGCGTGGCGGAACTGGAGGTGGATCATCTGTTCATGCAGGCCGGGGGTAAACCGTTCCGCCCACCCCTCCAGCGCCTCCTGAAGCCGGACCTCGGATACCTCCCCCTCTCCACACCCGGAGGTGAGGAAGAGGGTGGTGGTGACCGCGGTCACCAGAACCGCCATGGAGCGTCGGCGTGGCGTGTCGGTCATGGATTCAGGCGTTGTACGGTCCACGGCCCCCCGGGAGCGGTGCGGGTGAAACGAAAACGATCGTGAAGACGATACGCCCCCTCCTGCCAGAACTCAACGGCCACCGGTTCCAGGAGGTATCCACCCCATTGGGGGGGGCGTGGAACGTCGGCATCCCGAAACCGCTCATCCACCGCCGTGATCTGCGCTTCGAGCGCCTCCCGGCTCTCCAGAGGCGCGCTCTGGGCCGAAGCCCATGCACCGATGCGGCTCTCCCGTGGTCGGGAGAGGAAGTAGGCGTCCGATTCTTCGACCGAGAGCCGCCGGACCATCCCTTTGGCACGAATCTGCCTTCCCTGCGCATCCCAGTAGAAGGTGAGCCCCGCCCATGGGTGGAGCTCCAGCGACTCTCCCTTGGCGGATTGGTAGTTCGTGTAGAAGAGGAATCCGCGCGCATCCCATCCCTTCAGGAGCATGATCCGCCCCTCCGGGATTCCGTCGGCGTCCACGGTGGAGAGGAGCACTGCGTTGGGATATCGCATCCCGGAGCCACCCTCCGCGTCCGTCAGCCACCGCCCGAAGGCCGAAAGGGGGTCCGTGCCCAGCGCTTCCGAGGTGAGGGGAGGGAGCGACATCCTCTCGTCCCGAGTCTCCGTCTTACCGCTCATCCCTCCTCCTCCTCTCGACCAAGTTGATGACGTAACGAGCCCTCCAGTTCAGGATAGAGGAACTCGTACCCGGTGGCCCGGAGGCGTTCCGGGAGCACCCGCGCGCCGGAGAGAAGGAGTTCCTCACCCATCTCTCCCAGCGCGAGACGGATGGCGAGAGAGGGAACCGGAAGAATGGTGGGACGTCCCAGGACGCGCCCCAGGATGTCGGTAAAGGCCGAGTTGGGCACCGGATGGGGAGCGGTGGCGTTCACCGGTCCACGCAGCTCCGACGTCACCAGCGCATGCAGGATGACGGCCACTTCGTCATCCAGGTCGATCCACGAGGTGAATTGCCGCCCGGAACCGAGACGTCCCCCGAGCCCCATCTGGAAGGGGAGGAGGATGGTACCCAGCACCCCGCCTGCCGGAGAAAGCACCATCCCCGAACGGAGGTACACCGTGCGGATCCCTCGCGCCCTGGCCAGGTGGGTGGCCCCCTCCCACTGTCGGGTGACATCGGCGAGAAACCCCTTCCCCCCGTCGGAATCTTCGGTCACGGGCTCGTCACCCCGATTTCCGTAAAAATTCATCCCCGAGGCGGAGATCAGGACTTTTGGTGGATGACTCAGCTCGCCAAGGGTTCGTGCCAGGAGCTTCGTCCCCTCCACCCGACTCCGGAGAATCTCCTCCTTCTTCGCCGCCGTCCAGCGGACGCCGGCGATGGATTCTCCGGCAAGGTGAACGACGCCGTCCACCCCTTCCAGCCCCTTCCCGTCGATCTCACCCCGGGCCGGGTCCCAACGAAGCTCGCCGACTCCCCCTCCTCCACCGCCTCGGGTGATACGGAGCACCTCGTGCCCCCCCGAGCGGAGGAAAGCGGTGAGGGTGGAACCGATGAGCCCTGTACTCCCGGTCACCGCCACCCGGAGCGGACGGGGTGTAGTGTACCGGGCGTGAAGAGCCAGATCGCCCTGAAGCCGGCGTCCCCGGAAGGCGAACATCCGCCGGAGGGCGTTCTCGATATACCCTCCTCCGAAGGTTTCTCCGAGGGAGCCCAGCGGCGCTTCCCACTCCACCCGGTCCACGACCGCCGTACGCCCACCTTCCAGCTCCTCGAATCGGTGTTCGTGGCGCCACCGCCGAAATGGCCCGCTCACCTGCACGTCCACGAACGACCGGTTTTCTTCGTACTCGGTGTGCTCCACCTCCCATGTGAGCGAGGCCGGCCCCTTTCGGAGAATCAGGGTGGCGCGCCCTCCCGCCTGGATCCCCCCCTCCCGCCGACGGACCTCGACATGCTCCCAGGGGGGAGTCAGGCGGTCGAAGGCGTGGGGGCGGGTATGCCAGCGGAAGACCTCCTCCACGGGATGGTTCAGCTCGACTCGGGATTCGAAGATGGGCATGGCGAGGGGAGGAAAAGGAATTCCGTATTGCAGAAATCACATCAAGTCATCGTACGTATATACCATTCAGAACCAGTGTTACGCCTCAGCGCCTCATGTCCCATCGACCGAACTTTTCCATAGATCGGTCGCTCGGGCCACCCCCGATCGTAGCGTCCAAAGATCCAGGAGATCCCCGCGGTGGAGTTGGGATCTCGTCCATCCACCCCCCAGCGGTTGTTGAGATGGAGCATGGTCTCGAATGCGTCTTCCGGGGTTTCCGACCACTCCAGGATCTTCTTCCCCCAGAACATGCGAAGGTAGTTGTGAATCACCCCGGTTTTACGAAGTTCTCGTTGGGCGGCGTTCCAGACGGGGTCGTGGGTTTCGGCACACTCGAACGCTTCCACTCCGTAGCGGTGGGGGCGCGGGTCACCCCGATGGGCCTGGAGGGTGCTTCGAGACCATGGCGGGAGGGAGGAATACACCTCCGAATCGTCCCGCATGAAAGCGGTGTTGAACCCCAGCTCCCGCCAGGTCACGAGCTGATCCAGAAAGGCCTCTGCCCCCTCCGGCACCCCCCACCACCCTTCCCGCTTCCCCGTGGCCCGATCTCCCAGCTGTCCGGGGTTCCACCCGACGTGGTCCAGTATCCGGTGCACGACCTCCTCACCGGCCACATGCCCCCAGTGAAGATAGGGAGAAAGGCCGCTCGTAGCACCACGGCCGGGGTCGTTCCTATCTACGGCGTACCGCCCCATCCGATCAGCCACGAAGGCCTCCAGGCGCGCCAACCCCGCTGATCGCCCTCCCTGGATGGGAACCGGACCCACCTCCGTATCCAGGGGGAGCTCCGACAGAGTGCCGGATCCCGGATCGAGCCAATGGTCGGGGGCCGGAGCCCACCGCAACCCGATCTCCTCCGGAAGTCCGGAAAAGGGGGGGAGGCGACACACCGCCAGAGGATCCGCATGCGCGGTATTCCCGAGGAGCCC
>JBJHBD010000070.1:0-16747 GCA_050485305.1 Gemmatimonadota bacterium | reverse complement strand
TCCTTCAGCTTGTTCCGGATCGTCTTCACATTCAGATCCAGGCGCCGAGCCGCCTCCGCCTTGTTGTTTCCGGTCTCTTCCAGCGTCTGGAGAATGAGGCGCTTCTCCACCTCCGCGGCAGTCAGCCCCGAAGGGAGTGCCCCCTCCCCCATCCCCGGATCGCCGGATGGATCCCGGATGTAGGGAGGAAGGTGGGAAGGCTCGATCCACTCGTCCCGAGCGAGAATCACCGCTCGCTCCATCACATTGCGGAGTTCCCGAACATTCCCGGGCCAGGAATAGCGCCGCATTCGCGCCAGCGTCTCCTCCCGGATGGCCCTCGCCCTGGCCCCATGCTTCGCCTGGAAGGTCTCCAGAAAGCGTTGCGCCAGAAGGTCCACATCCCCTCCTCGTTCCCGGAGGGGGGGGAGGCGCACCGTGACCACGTTCAGACGGTAGTAGAGATCTTCCCGAAGCCTCCCCTTCCGAACCGCATCCCGTGGGTCCTGGTTGGTGGCGGACACGGTGCGCACATCCACCGAGATCCATCTCTGCCCTCCCACCCTGCGAAAGCGGGCTTCGTCCAGCACGCGGAGGAGCTTGGGCTGTAGCTCGATGGGCATCTCGGCAATCTCGTCCAGGAAGAGCGTTCCCCCGGCAGCCATCTCGAAACACCCCATCCGGTCCCTGCTGGCACCGGTGAAGGCGCCCCGCACATGGCCGAAGATCTCGCTTTCCACCAGTTCCCGGGGGATGGCCGCCGCATTGACCGCCATGAAGGGGTTGCGGGCCCGACCACTCCGTTCGTGAATCGTGCGGGCCGCCAACTCCTTCCCCGTCCCGCTCTCTCCGGTGAGGAGGACCGATGCTTCGCTGCGAGCCACCTCATCGAGAAGCTCGTACACCTCCCGCATGGCGTCGCTCGTTCCGATGAACTCTCCGAACCCCTTTTCCGTCCCCCCTCCCCCCGAACTCCGCGTGGAGTTCTCCATGACCTCGCGCTCCCGGAGGGCCTCCTCCAGGACCGATCGAAGGTTCGGGTAGTTGAGAGGCTTCGTGAGGAAGTCACGAGCTCCCTCCTTGATAGCCTCCACCGCCATCTCCACCGTGCCATGCGCGGTAAGGAGGATCACCGGTCGATCCGGATTGGACGCCGTGAGCCGCCGGAGGAGTTCGAGCCCCGACACTTCCGGCATCACCACATCCGAAAGCACCAGATCGGGCTCTTCACCCTCGAGAAGCGCCTCCGCCTCTCGGGCATCTCCGGCGACGAGCACACCGAAGCCCCACTCCTGGAGCCGCATCTCCAGTACATCACGCATGGTGGCGTCGTCGTCCACCACCAGGATTCTGCGAGTTGGTTCCGTCACCGACACATCCTCGATGGTCCGAAGTCCAGGGGGTTTCGGGCGGGTGTCACTGCCGGGTGCACGGGGCGGGATGGAGCCGGCGCCAGAAGAGGGCGCGGCCGAGTCGCACGGGGATCGAGCCGCCACACCCCGTCACCAGGAGGAAGATAGGGCAAGGCGACCGACGGTGTGGAGGGGGCCGGTGGGAATCAGATGCACGCCGGTGACGCGAGAAAAACGGTTTGGAGCCATGGCTCCACTTTCCGGGAACGAAGGGCCGGACCGCGACGGGCATACCCCCCACCGGGCAGGTCGCCCTGGAGATCACCGTCCGGACCAATGGGAAGCCTCATGCACTCTCCTCTCCTTCTGATGGTCGGAAGTGGACATCAGGAGGGGGGGTAACGCATGACCTATGCCAGGTGCCGGAGAGGCGCCCGGGCGGCGCCTTCAGAGGGATATCCGTGCGCCGGTCCCCCAGAGGGGGAGAAAATCATCGGGGAAAATCTACCCGGTGCGGGGCCGTGTTGGCCTCCGGTTCGCGACCGGTCGGAGACGTCTCGCGGGGGTCACCCCCCCACCCCCGCCGGCGTTTCCGCACCATGGTGCGCAAGCCACCGCTCCGCCTCGAGCGCCGCCATGCACCCGGTTCCGGCAGCGGTGACCGCCTGACGGTAGTACGAGTCCATGACGTCCCCGGCGGCGAAGATCCCCGGGACGGAGGTGACGGTTCGCCAGGGTTCGGCAGGGAGGATGTACCCTACCTCGTCGGTCTCCACCTTCCCCTTCAGGAAGGCGGTATTCGGGGTGTGGCCGATGGCCAGGAAGAGCCCGGACACCGCCACCTCCCGCTCCTCGCCGGTCTTCGTATCCCGCAGCCGGATCCCGGTGATGAAGTCGTCGCCCAGCACCTCCGTCACCGCCGAGTTCCACTCCACCCGGATCTTCGGATTGGCGAGCGCCCTCTCCGCCATGATGGGGGAGGCCCGGAAGGCGTCCCGACGGTGAATGAGCACCACCTCGCTTGCAAATTTGGTGAGGTAGGTGGCCTCCTCCATGGCCGAATCCCCACCCCCCACCACCGCCAGCACCTGATCCCGGAAGGCGGGGAGTGCCCCGTCACAGACCGCGCACGCCGACACCCCGCCTCCCGTCTGGGCCAGCCGCTCCTCGTTGGGGAGCCCCAGCCAGTTGGCCCGCGCCCCGGTGGCCACGATGACCGTCCGAGCCCGCACCATCTCCCCGTCGGCGCTCCGGAGCACGAACGGGCGTCCCTCCACGTCGATGTCCACGATGTCGTCGGTGACGATGCGGACGTCGAAGCGCTCCGCCTGAGCCTTCATCCCCAGCATGAGGCTCTGCCCGTCCACCCCCTCGGGAAACCCGGGGTAGTTCTCCACCTCGGTGGTGAACATGAGCTGCCCTCCGGGGATCATCTCCCGGGAAGGCGCCCCTTCGAAAACGAGGGGATCGAGGCGTGCTCGGGCCGCATAGATGGCCGCCGTCCAGGCCGCCGGTCCCGAGCCGATGATCACCACGTCTTCGATGCGCTCTTCCGTCATTGTCGCTGTCCGTCTCCGTCTGGGTTTCTGGAGGATGGGTCCCTCATCATCCCAATCCCCCGGTGTGTATCGGGGTTCCCGGTTCCGCCGATCCCGGGTGACGCCGATCCCGGGTGACGCCGATTCCGGGCCTCTGCCCGTCTACTTGTCCTTGAAGACCTTCATGCTGGTGGAGTGCCCCGGGTTCACCCGCGCGTTCGGATCCACCAGACGTACCGCGTTGTTCACCGCGATGGCCGCCTCGGCAAACCCGGTGGCGATGAGGTCGAGCTTCGCTTCGTAGTCCACGATGTCCCCGGCGCCGAACACCCCCGGGAGGTTGGTCCGCATGAGGTGATCCACCCGGATCCGATTCTTCTCCACCTCTACCCCCCAGCTCTGGATCGGCCCCAGGTCGGGCTTGAATCCCAGGAAGGTGAGGCAGGCGTCCACCTCCATGATGGTCCGATCCTGGGTGCGGTTGTCGTAGATCTCCGCCTCCTGGAGCACCCCGTTTCCACGGAGTTCAGCCACCTCATGGAAGAGGCGGAGTTCCAGCTCGCCTGCCGCCTCGGCGGCGAAGAGGCGCTCCACCGAATGCTCGTGGGCCCGGAACCCGTCCCGCCGGTGAGCCACCACCAGCCGCTCGGCCCGGTCCTTCAGGATGAGGGCCCAATCCAGCGCCGAGTCCCCCCCGCCCACGATGAGGATCCGCTTCCCCTCGTACGCCACGGGGTCCTTCACGGCGTAGTAGACCCCCTTCCCCATGAACTCGTCGTACCCGGGAACCTCCAGCCGGGTGGGTTCAAACGCCCCCTTTCCGCCCGCGATGACGAGGGTGCGAGTAGGGTATTCCCCGGTGCGCCCCTTCAGCGTCCAGGACCCATCCTCCCGGGGAAGGAGTTCGCGAACCTCCTCGTCGAGAACCACCTCGGGCTCGAACTGCATGGCCTGGGAGATGAGCTCCACCGCCAGCTCTTTGGCCAGCACCTTGGGGAAGCCCCCCACATCGAAGATGTACTTCTCCGGGTAGAGGGCGGTGAGCTGTCCGCCCAGCTCGGGGAGGGAGTCCACCACCCGGGTGGAGAGTCCGCGCATCCCGGCGTAGAAGGCGGCGAAGAGGCCGGTGGGTCCTCCGCCGATGATGGTGATGTCGCGCAGTTCCGATGACATGTGGCTGAAGCTGGGAACGAGAGCCCCCGGCGGGGGCGAAAGGGGAATCCGGACGGTGAACGATACGAAAGTCGGTGCCCGGGCAGAACCCCGGAGGGGCTACCCGCCCGATGACGTCAGGAGCGCTCCTCCACCCCCCGATAGAGGTGGGAGCCCCGATACCGCTCGATGAGCCCCCGGAGGAGGAGCTTCACCCCCACCGCCAGGGGGACCGCGATGAGAAGCCCCACGAAGCCGAAGAAGAAGCCCCCGGCCAGGATGGCGAAGAGGACCCAGACCGGATGGAGTCCGGTGGAGTCGCCCACGATGCGGGGAGAGATGACCCCGCTCTCGATGGACTGGGCCACCGTGTAAACCCCGGCCACCTTCAGTAGAGAGAGCCCCACAGGCCCGGTGGTGAGGGCGATGGCCACCGCCGGAAGAAGGCTCATGACCAGCCCCAGGTAGGGGACCACGTTGAACACCGCCACGATGGCGCCCAGGAGGAGGGCGTAGGGGAACTGGACGATCCAGAGCCCCAGCGCCGTCAGCGCTCCCACCGAAAGGGAGACGAGGACCTGCCCCCGAAGGTAGGCGGCGAGGAGGCGGTCGTACTCGGCGATGGTCTCCCGCCAGGCATCCTTCCCCCGGGGGATGAGGCTCCCCGCCCCGGCGAGGAGGCGCTCCCAGTCCCGGAGGAGGTAGAAAGCCACCACCGGCGCCAGCACCAGATAGCCCAGCACCGAGAGGAGGGTCCCCACCCCTCGACCGATCCCCAGGAGCCCCTGGAGGACCCACTCTCCCGCCCCCGCCCCCCGCTCCCGCAGGAGGGCCGCCACCTCGTCGCCGTCCAGGCCCCGCAGCCGTTCCACCCATTCGCTCCCATCCACCCCGGGGAAGCGGACCCGTGCGAGCCGCTCCTCCATGGCGTGGAGAAGTCCGGCACCGCGCTCCAGGATCTCCGGTGCCCGTCCCAGGAGGTGGTTCAGCTCCTGGATCAGGAAGGGCACCCCCCAGGTGATCGCCGCGACGATCCCCCCCAGAGCGGGGAGGGAGATGAGACCGATGGCCAGGGTGCGGGCGGGACCCGGCGCGTCGGGGGCTCCCCGGAACCGGGCCAGGAAGCGGGCCCGCTCCACCCTCCGCACGAGGGGGTTCACGATGTAGGCGAAGGCTGCCGCCAGGATGAAGGGGGCGAGGAGGAATCCCATCTCCCGAAGGAGCCAGAGGGAGGTGAGGGCTCCGGCGGTCCCGAGGAGGGGGAGGAAGACCGGGGTGCCCCGGAAGGCCAGGAGGACCCCGGTCAGCGCCAGGAAGATGAGGAAGGGGTTGAGCAGCTCCTCCATTCCGGCGAGGAGGAGGTAGAAGAGGAGGAGAGCGGCGCCTCCGGCGAGGAGCCGATGCACCCAGGGCGTGTCGGGTGCGGGTGCCCCCCCATTGTGGGTCATCCGTGGGGGTCCCCCTCTGCCTCCCAGGGGAGTCCCGTCCCCGAGGCGACGCCCAGGCGCTCGTCGGCCCGCTGCAGGATCTGGCGGGCGTTTTCGTACGCCACCGTGCGAATCGCCTCGTCCATGGGGAGCCACCGGCACGCCGTGATCCCCTCGGCGAGTTCGGGGTGCACCTTCCCGGAGGGAGCGGACATGAGGTAGAAGCGACAGTATTTGTGGATCACCTTCCCCCTCGCCCGGAAGGTCCAGTCGATCTCTCCCAGCTCCGGCCCCAGGGTGAGGTCTTCGAGCCCCGTCTCTTCCCGGACCTCCCGGAGCGCCGCCTCGGGGGACCCCTCCCCCTCTTCCAGGTGCCCCTTCGGAAGCCCCCACTTCCGGTACGGATCCCGGATGAGGAGGACGTGGTGCGCCCCTTCTCGAACTCGCACCACCACCCCGCCCGCGCTCCGCTCCACCACCCGGGGGGTGGGGGGACCGGAGCCCGAGTGCCGGGCCGGGCGAGGAGACGAGGGGCCGCTCATGGGGTCCTCCTCAGAAGATGGAGAGGCGGAGGTAGCGGCGGGGGTTCTCCTTGATGTCGGCCAGGAGGGCGCGAAGCTCCTCCAGCGTCCCCTCCACCTCGCCCGCCATGGTGGGATCGTTCAGAAGGCGACCGATGGACCCCTCCCCCTCCTCGATGCGGGCCGCCACCCGCTCCATGCGGGAGAAGGTGGAGTCCACCCGTGCCGCCATCTCCCGGATCTCCAGGTTGGTGCCCCCCAGCTCGCCCGAGAGGGTGCGGAGGTTGGAGGCGATGACGGCCATGTCCGCGATCATGTCCCCCAGATCCTCTCGCGCCAGGAGTTCCTCCGCTCGAGAGAAGGTCTCCCGAGCCTGCACCGCCGCCGAACCCAGCTCCCGGGTGGAACGCTGGATCTCGTCGGTGACCTCGGTGAAGGAGACGGCCTGCTGGGAGACGAGCTCGGAGAGCCGCTCCGTCACCCCTTCCACATTGTCGATGAGAGACGCGATGTTCCGCGCCGTCTCTTCGGAGAAGGCGATCCCCACTCGCTCGGTGAGGATGGCGATATTCTCGGAGATCTGATCCGCGGTGGAGGTGAGTTCGGCGATGTCCGGGAGCGAGTATCCGGGAAGATGGGTTCCGGACGGATCCCGTGCGAAGCGGCTCGCCGCATACCGCCCCGCCGCGTGGATCTCGAGCTGCCAGTCGCCGAAAAGGGACTCGGGAGCGAGGACCACCTCCGCGTTTTCGGGGAGGTGGAGATCTTCCGGAACCCGGAAACGGACCACCACGAACTCCCCCCCCTCGGCCACGGCGATGTTGGTGATGCGCCCCACCTGAACGCCGCGGAACTTCACCGCGTTCCCCTCCCGGATCTGCCCCACGCCGGAGAAGACGGCGCTCAGCTCCTGGGTCTCGCCCCGAAGCATGTGCCCCTGGAGCCAGAGGGTTCCCCCCACGATGAGGACGATGGAGGCGACGATGACGAGCCCCACCATGGCCTCGGCTTTCGTGTTCATCGGTCGTTCTCCAGAAGTTCGGGACGTCCCTCGATGAAGGCGCGGACCACCGGGTCATCTACCGCGCGGAGCTCGTCCGGGGTCCCGGCGAAGCGGGATCGCCCTTCGTACAACATCGTCATTCGGTCTCCCACGCGAAACGCACTCTCCATGTCATGGGTGATGACGATTCCCGTCACCTCAAACTCCTCCCGCATCCGGATGATGAGCTCGTCGATGACGGCTCGAGTGAGGGGATCGAGCCCCGTCGTGGGCTCGTCGTAGAGGATGTAGCTCGGGCGGGGAGCGATGGCCCGGGCAATCCCTGCCCGCTTCCGCTGCCCCCCCGACAGTTCGGAGGGAAGACGGTCTCCGAACCCCGCAAGATTCACCACCGAGAGCGCCTCCTCGACCCGCTCCCGGATCTCGCCGGCGCCCAGTCCGTCGAGGCGCCGGAGTCCCATCGCCACATTCTCGGCCACCGTCATGGAGTCGAAGAGGGCGGCAAACTGGAATACATACCCCACCTTCCGTCGAAGTGTCGCCAGCGCTTCATCGTCGAGGTGGTCCACCCGATCATCGTCCACCCACACCTCACCGGAATCGGGCTTGAGAAGCCCCACCACATGCTTGATGGTGACGGACTTCCCCGACCCGGAACCCCCCAGGACCACCAGCGTCTCCCCATCCCGGGCCTCCAGGGAGAACCCGCGTAGGACCTGGTTGGATCCAAAGGCCTTGTGGACCTCGTGGAGTCGGATGCTCACCGTCGCCTCCTCACAGGAGGACCACCGCCCAGAAGGCGTCCAGAACGAGGATCACCATGCTGCTCACCACCACCGCGCGGGTGGTGCTTCGCCCCACCCCCTCCGCGCCCCCCCGGGTGCCGAAGCCGAAGAAGCACCCAATGGAGGTCACCACGAAGCCGAAGCTGGTGGCCTTGATGAGGGCAAACTGAACGTCGAAGGGGACGAAGAAGAGCTGGAGCCCCATGACGAACTGCTGGGAGGTCATGTCCAGGAGTTGGATGGAGGTGATCCACCCGGCGAGGATCCCCATCCCGATGGCGAGCGCCGTGACGAAGGGGAACATGATGGTCCCCGCCAGGACCCGGGGGACGATGAGGTACGCCACCGGCGGGTACGCCATGGTTTCGAGGGCGTCGATCTGCTCGGTGACGCGCATGGTCCCCAGCTCCGCAGAGATGTTCGCCCCTACCCGCCCGGAAAGCGCCAGCCCGGTGAGCACCGGGCCCAGCTCCAGCATCATGGTCTTCCCCACCAGGACCCCCACGAAGTAGAGGGGGATGGCGCCGGTGAAGGTGTAGGATGCCTGGAGCGCCAGGACGATCCCGGTGAACATGGCGATGAAGAGCGCGATGGGGAGTGAGTCCACCCCGATGCGGGCCATCTGCCCCGGGAGGAGGCGACCCCAGACCCCCACATGGCGAAGGGCGCGAACCGTCCCCCCCGTCATCACCCCCCAACGCCCCACCCCGGCGGCCAGGTTGACGCCTCCGCGGCCAAGGAGGATGAAGGGGGTCATGAGACGCAAAGGAGGTGCTCCTCGGTGACGGTGGATGGGTGCGAAAAGCCCGGCGGGGGTAGGTACCCTGCATCCGCCGGGAGGGGATCGCGGCTATGACTGCGCCACTCCCGAAGGGACGGTGGCCACGATGGGGAAACGTTCGCCCCTACCGTCCCAGGCCGTTTTCCAGGATGAAGGTGATCTCCTCCTCTCCCTTCCCGTCCACTTTCGGAACGTAACACGAGACGGTGGCCCGCGATGCCTCCCCCCCGTTGGCCCGGAGGGAAACCTCCACATCGACCCCCTGCGCCTCACAGGTGATCCTGGTGCGGACCCGGTCCCCCGGAGCCTGTTCCGGAGCCTCCAGGGGGTTCCGGAAGAGCGTCATGGTGGACTGGCGCCCGGAGGGGAGTGAGCGGGTCACCTTCACATGCCGAAGCCAGTCCGGCTGGTAGTTGACCCGATACTCGAACCCGCGTTGATCAGTCCCTGATCCCTCCCGGTTGTGTCGCGCCACTCGTCCTCCCGAGCCGATCTCGTCGTCGTTCCCGTAGTCCAATGGGAAGGCGAATGTCCCGGGGCAGGTCCGGCGCTGTCAAGAACCGGGGGATTTGAACCCGTCCCCGACTTGACCACGCCGACGTCGATTCTTACAATGGCCCCGTCCTTCCACGAACCACCATCGAAGCCGCACCCCGTCGTCATCCCTCGCCGGAGACACTTCGGCACGCCGTCCCCGCGGCTCATCAGCTCTTCGCACCAGCCCCCTCCAAACTCCCCGGCCCCGGCGCCGTACCCTCCCTCCCCCAAGCACCTCCGCGTGCTCCCCCCTGGAGTCCCCGTGGACATCTCCGATCTCCGCAAGAAGGAAATCCCCGAACTGCACACCATGGCGGATGAGCTCGGCATCCAGAACTACGCCGGGCTCCGGAAGCAGGACCTCATTTTCCGGGTGGAGCACGCCCTCCTCTCCCGGGACCAGGTGCTCCGGGCCGAAGGGGTGCTGGAGGTGCTCCCGGAGGGGTACGGGTTCCTCCGGTCCCCCGACTGGAACTACCTGTACGGCCCCGACGACATCTACGTCTCCCCGTCCCAGATCAAGCGCTTTGATCTGCGCACCGGAGACACCATCCTCGGGCAGGTACGCCCTCCCAAGTCGGGGGAGCGGTACCTGGCGCTCCTCAAGGTCGAGGAGGTGAACCTGGACGAGCCGGAGAAGTCCCGGCACCGGGTCTCCTTCGACAACCTGAAGCCCCGCTACCCCATGGAGCGGATCCGCCTCGAGAACGGGGAGGGGGATCTGGCCATGCGCGTCATGGATCTCATCGCCCCCATCGGGAAGGGGCAGCGTGGGCTCATCGTCTCGCCGCCGAAGGCGGGGAAGACCACCC
Source organism: Gemmatimonadota bacterium (assembly GCA_050485305.1). Taxonomy (GTDB): domain Bacteria; phylum Gemmatimonadota; class Gemmatimonadetes; order Longimicrobiales; family Gaopeijiaceae; genus JBJHBD01. The sequence continues at coordinate 6,860 of JBJHBD010000070.1, read as the reverse complement.
TTCTCCAGAAGGTGGCCAACGCCATCCGGAAGAACCACCCGGAGGTCTACCTCATCGTCCTTCTCATCGACGAGCGCCCGGAAGAGGTGACCGACATGGACGAGCATGTGGACGCCGAAGTGGTGGCCTCCACCTTCGACGAGCCGGCCGAGCGCCACACCCAGGTGGCGGAGATGGTGCTGGACAAGGCGAAGCGGCTGGTGGAGTGCGGGAAGGACGTGGTCATTCTCCTGGACTCCATCACCCGTCTGGCCCGGGCCTACAACGTCACCGTCCCTCACTCGGGGAAGATCCTTTCCGGAGGGGTGGACGCCAACGCCCTCCACAAGCCCAAGCGCTTCTTCGGCGCCGCACGGAACATCGATGACGGGGGGTCCCTCACCATCATCGCCACCGCCCTCGTGGAGACGGGGAGCCGGATGGACGAGGTCATCTTCGAGGAGTTCAAGGGGACGGGGAACATGGAGGTGGTTCTGGACCGCCACATCGCCGATCGGCGCATCTTCCCCGCCATCGACCTGAACCGCTCCGGAACCCGGAAAGAAGAGCTCCTTCTGTCGGAGCAGGAGCTCAATCGGGTCTACCTCATCCGGAACTTCCTGGCCGACATGCCCTCCTTCGAGGCCATCGAGTTCCTCCTGGACCGGATGGGGCGCACCGAGAGCAACGCCGAATTCCTGGAGTCCATGCAGGGGGGGTGACCCCCCCCGCGCCTTCAGTCGAAGACCACCCCGTCGTAGCGCGGGTTCACCACCCACTCTCCCCTGGCGAAGACCTTCCGGTCCCAGGGGAAGATGAGGGTGGCGTCGGTCTCCAGGGCGTGGAAGTCCGGGCGGTACCCTCCGGGACGGATGAAGGTGGTGGCGGTCTTCACCTGCGCCGCCCCCACCGCCCGCACCGCCGCCAGCGCCAGCCGGAAGGTGTCGCCCGAGGTGCAGATCTCGTCCACGATGACCACCCGCTTCCCCTCCACCGCCGCCGGGACCGAGGAGAGAATTTCGGGACGTTCCCGCACCACCTCGCCCCCCTCCCGCCGGGAGATGGTCAGAGAGTAAAAGTCGATGCGGAGGAGCGACGCCAGAATGGCCCCGGGAATGACGCCGGCGCGCGCGATCCCCACCACCACTTCGGGCTGGTACTCCCGGGCCACCCGCATGGCAAGCGCCCGGGAGAGCTCCCCGAACATCTCCCAGGAGAGTTCCAGGTACTCGTCGTCCTTCACCAGGGGGTTGCGTACGGGGGAGAACTCCATGGGGACCTCCGGCACCGGGGGGAAGGACCCTGACGTTAGTGGCCCCTGGCCCTCACGGGCAACTCGGGGGCAGATTGTGGTATGTCCAACGATCTGGCCCGGCGCGCCGACGAACGCTTCGCCCGCGCCCTCGATGAAACGGGAGCCCGCGACCCCCGGGAGTTCTACCGTGGGCTCCTCCGCACCCTCAAGGAGCAGAGCGAGCCCCTCTACCGGGAAATGGTGGCGCGGTACGAAGAGGCGGTGGTGGCGACGGTGGGTGGAGGCGACGCCGATCCGCTGGAAGCGTGGCTCGCCTTCGGGGTAGAGTTGGCCGGGCGCATGCACCCCGGGCGCACGGTCGTCATCTCGGAGGATGGGCGCGCCGCCCCGCTGGCCCCTCCCCCGCGCTGGGACGCGCTCGTTCTCCATCTCCCGGACGAAGCCCGAACCCGTGCGGTGCCGGTCTCCATCCCCCCGGAACCTTCCGCCGCTCAGCGGGCTACGGTGGATCTTCTCGTACACGGCAAGGTGAGGCTCCCCGAATGACTCCCAACGAAACCCGTATCCGCACCACCCGGAACATGGTCTGGACTCCCCGGCCCGGGTGGGCCACCGTGCGCCTCGTGGGAAGCTGCGCCGACCGCTCCCTCCGGAGGGGACAGGTGGTGATCCACTCTCCTTCGGAAGAGGGCGGGTTCGACACCGTGGATCTGGAGCTCTCGGCGGGGACGATGGTCATCATTCTGGCCGAGGCCGGCCACCTCATCGAGGATGACCTGCACCTGGTCCCCGAGCACGCCATCGTGGCGGTGGGAGAGGCGCTGCCGTAAGGGGTGGGGGGTCGGGGCCCGTGGCGTCAGGGGGTCCGAAACCCATGCTCCCTCAGGTAGCTACGGCACCTGAAGACGCAGGTGAACGGCGCGCTCCCCGTCGAGGGAGCGGACTTTTTCCAGCGCCGGCGGTGCGCCCCCGTCGAAGAGCCGCACCCCCCGCCCGAGGAGGACCGGGACGATGTGGAGGTTCAGCTCGTCCAGATGGCCGTCCATGAGGAGGGTACGGATCGTGGTGGCACCCCCCATGACCCCCACATCGCGCCCCCCGGCCGCTTCGGTAGCCAGGCGGATCGCCTCGGCCGGCCCTCCGGTGACGAAGGTGAAGGTCGTCCCACCCTCCCTGACCACCGTGGGTGCCGGACGACCGGTGAGGACGAAGCACGGCTTGTGGATGGGCGGGTTCTCACCCCACGCCCCCACCGACACCTCATACGTGCGCCGCCCCATGATGACGGCCCCCTCGTTGGCCCCCGCCTCGGCAAGGACCGAGGCATCCACCGAACCGTAGGCCCCCGCCAGATCGGCATCCGGATCGTTCACGTCGTCGCCGTACCAGATGAGCGCCTCACCCCCATCCCCCAGGGGGTTCTCCGAGGAGATGTTCTCTCCGGCAACGAAGCCGTCCAGGCTGATGTCCACATCGGCGAAGATCTTGGGCATTTGGGTTGCTCGGGGCGGATGGGGCTTGTCTCTCGGCGGGTGTGCGGCACCCTGAGAGTAAGGTAGGACCGGATGTCGTCAAGTGTGATATCGGTTCAAACGAGATCGTCGGAATTGGCCCTTCCTGCAGCGTGCCTCCCTCGGTAGCGTCGACAAGAGCCGACAGCGCTCCGGCCTCCGAAATCTCGAGGCGGATGCACCGGCGACAGTGAGCAGGAGGGGACAGGGCAAATGAAAGGAATCGTACGGTACCACAACCCACAGGATCTGCATCGGAGCCCAGGATACAGTGAGGCCATCTCCGTAACAGGTAGCGTTACCACCATTTACGTCGGAGGGCAAAACGCTGTCGATGCCTCCGGGGAACTCGTCGGCAAGGATGATATCGGTGCGCAGAGCGAACAGGTGCTCCAGAACCTCCAAGTCGCATTGGCCGATGCGGGTGCGGAAATCCAGCACGTCGTGAAATGGAACATCTACATCGTTCAGGGGCAGTCACCGACACCTGGTTTCGAAGCATTTCAGCGCGCGTGGGGAAGCAACCCAAACCCGCCGATAGTCACCGTTGCCTTCGTCGCCGGACTCGCTGATCCGGACTACCTCGTCGAGATCGATGCGGTTGCCGTTCTCCCGCATAAGTGACATTCCGCCGGGAGCCCGATGGTCTCCTGGGCGCCTTGCCCTTTGGCCCAGACTCACCGGACAATCGATCCTCCGGTCCCTGCGTGTACCTCACCCGAACGACAGCCGCTGCGCGCCGGCGTCGTAGGTGGGTCAGGCAGGTTGGAAAGAGAAATGGCTCCGGGAGGATGGGTTCGCGGGGGGGGGTCGTCGTGGGTGGAGAGGCTCGCTGAGCTGCGGGTGAGGGCGCGGGACTACCGGTTTGGCCGGGTGTCACGTGAATACCGTAATTGTACATCCGGTGAGCACCTTACTTCGCACTCTCAGGAGTCGCGAAGGGCTATCGACCTCCTCCATCTCCCTCCACCAATTCTGCCGCCATTTCGATGAATGCCTCCCGGAGAACTCGGACGGAGTTGAAGTCGGGCAACTCGAATACCCGGTCGACGCCTCGTCCAACCACGCAGGCCTCTCCATCGTGGTAGATCCAAATCTGGACATCTTTGACGCGGCCTGTGATGTATGGCTCCCGGTCACCCTCGACTGAGCGATCATGGAACTGAACCGCCCCGTACGGGTGGTAGCTCGTGAGCGTGTACGTCCGCTCGTCCGTCGGCGGCAGGATCTCCGTCCCTCCCGCCGCCAACAGCATCCGCGTGTACACCGTGTTCCCCAGCGCGTCCACCGAGTACGCCTCAGACGCGGGTCGATCCGGCGCCGGCAGCGGCGGGATCTCGTTGTCCCCCCCGAACACCTCTACCAGCCCCCCCAGCCCCGTGTACTTCGACTGGAACGAGGGCGTGTGCGCGCTCAGTTCGGTCAGTTTGCCGCGCCGGTCGTATTCGTACCCCACATGCCGCAGCGTCTCCGCACCCCGCATCACCTGCCGGAACACCAGCCGCGACTCCAGGTCGTACCCCCGCGTCTCCACGATCCCCCCGGGGAGTGTATGCCCCTGCAGGTTCCCCTGCGCGTCATACGTGTACGTGAACCCGTTCCCGTCCAGATCCAGGATGCTCGCCAACTGCCCACGGAGCGGTTCGTACCCGTACTGCGTGGTCCGCATCCCCACGGGGAGTTCGTTCTCCGGGTAGCTCAGCGTGGTCAGGCGGCCGTTCAGGTCGTAGGTGTACTCCAGCCCGTACACATGGCTCGTGGAGTCGCTCCGGTCGTAGCTCCGGATGGCCAGCGAGTCGGTGCGCAACTGCCCGTTCGGATAGTAGCTCCGGCGCACGATGGCCTCGCGATTGGTGGCCGTGCGCAGGTTCCCGACCGCATCGTAGGTAAAGACCTGCGTGTCGGCCGGAATCGTGATGGAGTCCACCGCCGGATCCGGATCCAATCGATGAGCCGGGGTCGCTCCAGGGAACCGCCGTTCCGGAACGGGGCGGGATACCACCCGACCGAGGGCGTCAAGCCGTTCTACGATCTCGCAGTCCGTGGCTCCGCTACATCCCCGGGGTCGATGGACAATGTACGCGTCCTGGGGGATTTCGATACGCATGGAGAGGCCCCCGCCGGCCGACACGTGGGTCACGATCAGCCCCGAGGGGTCGTACGACCACTGTTCCGTGAGGGTGAGGTTTGCCGGGTTGGGCGACGGGAGCCGGCGCACCTCGGTGACCCATCCCTCGGCGTTGTAGTCCGTCTCCACCGTGAGCGTCTCGACGGTCTGCGGCAGGTGACCCGAGGGATCCACCCGGGGACCCGACTGGACGCTCCGAACGACTCGCCCTGTGAGGTCGTACTCCCGCTGCTCGGTCTGAAACGCGGTGTCGTCGATCTGCATCACGATGAGGGTATCCTGCCCGATCCCGTCCGTCTCATGACGGGTGGTCGTGCCGTGCGGGCTCGTCGCGATGTGGAGGTTCCCCCGCGCAGGATCGTAGGTGAACCCCTCTTGAGGATGGGTCGTCTCCCCCGCCGGAACCGGGAGAATCACCGTCTCCACCATCCCCAGCGGCGTGTACTGGAATACCACCTGGGTGGTGCTGTCGGCTCCCGCCTGTTGCGAGGTTCGCAAACAGTTCACCGCGTTGTAATCGAAAACCGTTTCCTCTCCCTCCGGTTGGATCACCCGGCGCACGAAATCTCGACACACCGGGTGCCGTTCCAGGGTGGTGACCGCATCCAACCCGGTTCCGTACGGGTCCCGGTCGATGAGGGTGGCCACGTTCCCCCGCTCGTCATAGCTCGCGTCCTGGGTGAACTGGTTGGGGTGGATCACCCGCGTCACCAGAGAGGGGAACCGGGCATCACCCCGAATCAGGGTCGTTTCCTCATTCAGGGCGTTCCGGATCATCGTTGGCGCCCCATATCGGTCCAGCCAGAACCGCGTGATGTCCGCCACATCTTCCCGCGGGCCGTCCAACCGGGTGTACGCTTCGTCCGGCGCCAGGGAGATGGGCGCCAGCCCATAGCTCTCCTTCGGACGGATCTGGATGTTGGCCCGAAATCCCGTCCCGCTCCCGATGGCGCTGCTCACCACCTTCCCTTGTCCGTCGTACCCGTAGAGGATCGCGACGGACAGTCGGTTCGTGCGGCTCGTCATCCGATTCGACGCCCCGTCATAGCCGAACCCTACCATGGTGTTGTCCGGATCCTGAAGCGCCGTGATCCGGCGCGTGGATCCCGCGTACGTCACGAGGGTGGTTCGGGCACCTGCGGCACCCGGGCTGGTCACCGAAGTCAGGCGACCGCTCCCATCGTAGTTGAACAGGTAGCTCAGAGCGGGAGCCCCCGGGGGAACCGGGAGAGAGACGGAATTCAGCCTGTCCGAACTCCCTTCGTAGCCGAAGGTGGTCTGATGTCCGAGTCGGTTCACAGTGGCGATATGCCGCCCCAGGTCATCGAAACGGACCTCCACCCCTTCGGGGAGCTGTCGCACATACCGCGTCTCGGCAGGGATCCAGATCAGGGTATCCGGGCGCACAGGATTTGCGGTCACCCAGATGTTCGTCCCCGCGGGCGTGTACTTCCGCGCACTCCCATCCCCCCCGATCCAGAGCCGTGCCGTGGGAGCCCCGGTCACCGGGAGAATCCGCTCCACTCCCGCGAGCCACCATCCGGCCCCGAACGCGCTTTCCGCCCGGTTGACCACCAGGAGCTCTCCCGCCTGCACGACCCGGTGCGTGGTATCGGCGGCGTTGTACCGGTTCCCTACCTCCAGGGTGTACGGATGTACGCCGGTGGATGGAGACACGGGCAGGTCCACCACGATCCGGCGCGTGCTCCCCGGACTCCACTGGGCGCCCGGCCATACCCGCCGCACCGGGGCCTGCCCGGCCACCTGAAGCACTGCGATGACCGAATCCGGCACGAACCCGTTTGCAGGAAGGGTTACGTTGGCGGCGACGAGGGGCTGTGGCGCCGCGTGCTGGCTGTTGTACGTCAGCATGGGAGTGTGCGCCCGGTTCAGCGTGCGCACCGTCGGGAGGGGATGCACCACCCGCAGGTCTCCGCACTCGGACGCCGCTTCCCCGCCGCCGAGCCCCAGCGCGAGGGTGAGGCAG
>JBJHBD010000069.1:0-16788 GCA_050485305.1 Gemmatimonadota bacterium | reverse complement strand
GGGGTCGAGGCCGCCGAGCGGGCGGGAACCCGCCTCATCCTGACCTGCGACTCCGGCATCGTGGCCCACCCCGCCGTGGAGCTGGCCCGGGAGCGGGGGATCGAGGTCATCGTCACCGACCATCACACCCCGGGAGCCACCCTCCCCCCCGCGCTGGCGGTGGTGAATCCGAACCGTTCCGACTGCCCCTACCCCGCCAAGGGGCTCTCCGGAACCGGTGTGGCCTTCACCCTCTGCCGCCTCCTGGCGAGGGAGCGGGGAATCTCCTTCGAAGAACTTCTTCCCCATCTGGAACTGGTGGCACTCGCCACCATCGCCGACCTCGTTCCCCTGGAGGGGGAGAACCGCATCCTCGTCCGGTTTGGCCTCCGGGCGCTGGCGAGGACCCGGCGGCCCGGACTTCGCGCCCTCATGGAGGTGGCCGGGGTGACTCCCGGGGAGGTGGAGGAGGGGGTCGTGGGATTCCAGCTCGCTCCCCGGATCAACGCGGCCGGGCGCCTCGGTGCCGCCGAACAGGCGCTCCGCCTTCTTCTCACCGACGACCTCGCGGAGGCGCGCATCCTGGCGGGAGAGCTCGAAGCACTCAACACCCGCCGCCGGGAAGAGGACGAGCGAACTCTGGAGGAGGCGCTGGACCGCCTGGCCCGGGAGTTCGACCCGGCTCGCGATCTGGGTGTGGTGGTGGCCGGGGAGGGATGGCACCCCGGCGTCATCGGGATCGTGGCCTCCCGGATGGTGGAGCGCATCCACCGCCCCACCATCCTGGTGGCGCTGGAAGGGGATCAGGGGCGGGGGAGCGCGCGCTCCATCTCCGGCGTCCACCTCTACGACGCCGTGGCCCGGTGCGCCCCCCACCTCCGGCGCTTCGGAGGGCACCGACAGGCGGCGGGGATGGACCTCGACCGGGATCGGGTGGGAGCACTCCGGAGCGCCTTCAACGAGGCGATCCGTGCCCAGGTCGGGGCGGAACTCCCCGCCCCGGTGGCGGCGGCGGACGCACACCTTCCCTTCCATGAAGCCACCGAGGAGCTCCACCACTACCTCCGCTACCTGGGACCCTTCGGGATGGGAAACCCCCGCCCCACCTTCTGGGCCCGGGGGGTGACGATGGCCGGAACCCCTCGCACGGTGGGGAAGGGGCATCTCAAGCTCCGCCTCCGGGAGGGAAACAGCGAGCTGGAGGCCATGGGGTGGGGGATGGCGGAACGCCACCCGGTGGAGACGCTGAACGGGGGCGCCTTCGACATCCTCTTCCAGCTCCGGGAGAACCGGTACCGGGGCGAGGTCTCGGTGCAGGCCCGCCTCCGGGACCTCCGCCCCGCGGGCGGGTGACCCATCCTCCATGCGGATCATCGCCGGAGAGTGGGGAGGGCGCCGACTTCAGGCGCCGAAGGGACGGCACACCAGACCCACCACCGACCGGGTGCGGGAGGCGTGGATGTCCATTCTGCACCCCGTGCTCCCGGGGGCGCGCGTGGTGGATCTCTTTGCCGGCTCGGGAGCGCTGGGGCTCGAGAGCCTCTCCCGGGGCGCGGAGAGCGCCCTCTTCGTGGAGCAGGGTCGGGACGCCATTCGTGCCATCGAAGCGAACCTTCGGGAGCTGGGAGCCGGGGAACGGGGGCGCGTGGTGAAAGGAGATGTATGGGGGTGGATCGAGCGCACTCCTCCCGGGACCTTCGACCTGGCCCTCGCCGACCCCCCCTATGGTGAAGGGTACGCCGCCCGCCTCCTGGAACTCTTCACCCGGAACCCATTTGCGACGGAGCTCTGGGTCGAACATCGTACAGGCGAGCTTCTCCCCACCCTCGAGAGGCTCCACTCCCGACGGTACGGCGACACCACCCTCACCCGAATCGAGAGCCCGGAATGACTGCTTCCTCCTCCCTCACCGCCCTCTACCCGGGCTCTTTCGACCCGGTGACGCTCGGGCATGAAGACATCGCTCGCCGCACCCTCAAGCTCTGTGACCGCCTGGTTGTGGCGGTGGCCCACTCCGCCACCCAGGCGAAGAGCCCGGCCTTCTCGGTGGAGGAGCGCCTGGACATGCTCCAGGAGGTCTTCGCCGACGAGCCCCGCATCGAATGCCGAGCCTTCGAGGGGCTCCTGGTGAACTTCGCCCGGGAGGTGGGTGCCGCGTGTGTGGTCCGGGGGCTTCGCGCGGTGGCCGACTTCGAGTACGAATTCCAGATGGCCCAGATGAACCGGGAGCTCCACTCCGAACTGGAGTTCGTCTTTCTCACCCCCGATGTGAACCACGCCTTCCTCTCGGCATCGCTGGTCCGGGAGGTGGCGCGGCTGGGGGGGGATGTGGCCCCCTTCGTCTCCCCGTCGGTGCATCGCCGGCTTCTGGCCCGCTACGGCGGAGAAGGGTAGAAGGATGGGTTTCCTCACCGGGATCCGGGAGCGCGCCCGAAACCGCCCCCGTCGCATCGTTCTTCCGGAGGGGGAGGACCCCCGTACCCTCGAGGCGGTGGCTACCATCCAGGAGGAGGGGCTTCTGCACCCCGTCCTGATGGGGACACCCGACCGGGTGCGGGACGGGCTCCGGGCCGCAGGTGGGGACCCCGACGCCGCGGAGGTGGTGGATCCCCGCCGAATGGAGGGTACGGGGAGGTACGTGCAAACACTCCTGGAGCTCCGTAGAGCCCGGGGGATGACGGAACGGGAGGCGCGGGAGCGGGTCCTGGAACCCCTCATCCGGGGTGCCCTCATGGTGCGGTTTCGGGAGGTCCACGGCTCGGTGGCGGGGGCGGTCCACACCACCGCCGACGTGCTCCGTGCCGCCATCTGGTGTGTGGGGACCGACGACGGGATCAAAGTGGTCTCGTCGGCCTTCTACATGGTGGTCCCTCCCTTTCGCACCCGCGAACCCGAGGTGCTCACCTTTACCGACGGCGCGGTGGTCCTCGAACCCACCGGTCCCCAGCTCGCCCAGATTGCGGCCGCCGCAGCCAGGGCCCGCCGTCAGGTTGTGGGAGATTCGCCGGTGGTGGCTTTCCTCTCGTACTCCACCCTGGGGAGTGCCGAGGGGCCCTCGGTGGAGAGGGTGCGGGAGGCACTTCGTCTTTTCCGGGACATGGAGCCGGGGGTCCCCGCCGATGGCGAATTCCAGGCCGATACCGCCCTGGCGGAGGCGGTGGCGCACCGGAAGGCACCCCATTCCGCGGTAGGAGGGGCGGCCAACGTCCTCGTCTTCCCCGACCTGAACGCCGGGAACATCGGGTACAAGCTGGTGCAGCGTCTGGCGGGCGCCGACGCCATCGGGCCTATCGTCCAGGGGCTCCGCCACCCCTGCAACGACCTCTCCCGGGGAGCCTCGGCGACGGACATCGTGAACGTGGCGTGCATCACCTCCCTCATGGCGGAATAGGCGGCGGGACAGTGTGGGGAACCGGAGGCGCGCCGCCGGATTCATCCGGGGACCCATCCTCCCATTGTGCTGCCCCGTCTTGCTCCGTCAAGCCGGTCGTTTTTACCTTTCATGCTACACTCTCTCCCCGACTTCTCGATTCGGAGATCCCATGGCGTTTCACGTGAGCCGCGAAGGGTCCGTGGTGGTGGTGGATGTGGACGGTCAGCTCATCGTCGGAAACAGGCAGGAGCTGAAGCAGAAGGTTCTGGACCAGGTGGAGGAGGGAGCCCGGCACGTTCTCATCGACTTTTCGAAGACGGGCTACATCGATTCTTCAGGGCTCGGGGTCCTGGTCAGCCTCTCCAAGAAGATCCGGGAGCAGGGGGGCGAGCTCCGCCTCTCGTCGCTGAACGACGACCTCCGGACCCTCTTCGAACTCACCAAGCTGGACACCCTCTTCCGCATTGCGGGGTCACGGGAAGAGGGGCTCTCCGGGTTCTGACGGTGCCGACCTCGATGGAGCGCCAGCTCTCCTTCGAACTCCCCAGCGACCTCCAATGCATCGAGGAGGCGGTGGAGGAGATGGTCATGGGGTGCGCCACCTGCGAGGAAATCAAGGGGCGACTCCACTTCAACTTCCGGGTGTGCCTGGCGGAGGCCATCGCCAACGCCATCATCTACGGGAATGGCCACGATCCCCGGAAGCGGGTCCGCGTCGAGGTGGAGGTCCACTCCGAGCGAGTCGTGGCGCGGGTCACCGATCAGGGTGTGGGGTTCGACCCCTCCCTCATTCCGGACCCCACCATCCCCGCCAACGTTTCGAGGACCCATGGGCGGGGCCTCTTTCTCATGAAGAAGCTCGTGGACGAAGTGCATTTCAACGCCAAGGGGAACGAGGTCACCCTGGTGATCCGTCGGGTGACCTCCCCTTCCCACCGTGAGGCCTCGGCGTGACCGGGAGAGGCTCGGTCTCGCGTCGTGGGCCCTGAGCGTCCCATCCGGGAGATTCTCCCGGATGCCGTGATTCAGGTTCTCGAGGAGTTCAGGCGGGGATTCGACCTGGACGTCCACCTCTGGCTCCCACGGGAGGGTGCGCAGGCCCGCCGCCTCTTTCCCCTCGAGGGAGGAGAAGGGGCTCCTGAGCCGGAATCCATTCTCCTGACGGTGGCGACCCGGGACGGGAACGATCTGACGCTGGAGGTTCGCGGTGAGGCGGCGGCACATCGGAACGGGGCCGCCTCCACCCTCCGATTCACCCTGGAGCAGATCTACGCCTACGCGGAGGAGGTCCGCTTCTTCACCTACGAGGTATCGGAGCGGTATGAGGAGATCAACCTCCTCTACTCCATCTCCGAGACGCTGGGCTCCATCCTTCACCTGAAGGACGCGGCCCGCTTCATCCTCGGCGAGGTATGCGAGGTGATGGGGGCCCGACGCGGATCTCTCTGGGTCCATGACCGGGATACCGACCTCCTGGATCTGGTGGCCTCGGTGGGGGCCGAAGGGCTGGAAGGGCCGCTTCGGACGGATGACACCACTGCGGTGACGAGCCGGGTCTTCCGGGAGGGACACCCCATCATCCTGACCGGCGAGCGGCTTGGCGGGCATCCGGAAGAGGGGACCCCCACCGGGACCGGAACCGACTCCTTCCTCTCCGTTCCCATTCGATATACCCCACCCGACGGGATGTCCCGGACGGTGGGGGTGGTGAATCTCATCGGGAGGCGCCGAGGGGGGCGCTTCACCGCCTCCGATCAGAAACTCCTCTCGGCCATCGCTTCCCAGGTGGGATCGGCGGTGGAGAACAACCGCCTCCTCCGGGAGAGTCTGGAGCAGGAGCGGGTGAACCGGGAGATGGAGCTGGCGCAGGATCTCCAGATGAAGCTCCTCCCGTCGGGAGAGGGGTTCGACGCCGCCCAGGTGGCGGCACGGGTGCAGTCGGCGGAGTCGGTGGGAGGGGACTTCTACAACTTCTTCCGCCTCCCGGGAGGGCGCTTCGGCGTCATGATCGGGGATGTGGCGACCCACGGCTTCCCGGCGGCCCTCATCATGGCGCTCTCCATGAGCGCCGGAGCGATCTACGCCACCGAGGTGGTCTCTCCGGGGCAGGTGCTGAGCCGGATGGACGAGGCGCTCAGGGACGAGCTGGAGACCACCGAGATGTACCTCACCCTCTTCTACGGGGTGGTGGACCCGGAACGAGGGGAACTCACCTATGCCAACGCGGGGCACCCGCACGCCTTCGCCTTCCGGGGGACCGGCGAGGTGGAGCGCCTCGAGGCGATGGATCCCCCCATGGGGATTGCTCCCTTCACCACGTATCAGCAGCGCACCGTCCCCTGGGCCGTCGGGGAGGACCTCCTCTTCCTCTTCACCGACGGGCTCTCCGACCCTCTGGCGCCCGCCTCCCGCAACCGGGGAGAGGCCCGGGTTCTGGAACGGGTGGGGGAGCTTCGAGCCGCGTCCCCCGACGTGATCGTGGACGCCCTCTTCCGGATGGAACCGGAGGGGGTCGACGGAGGGGAGCCGGGGCAGCCGGTGGGGGACGATCGCACCGCCGTGGTGATCCGGGTCTGAGCGTTGGCGCGCCGCCCGCCCACGGGTGAGACCGGTCGCCACCGGGCCAAGCGAGCCCTGGGGCAGAACTTCCTGGTAGATGGGAATCTTCGGCGTCGTATCGTGGAGGAGGCCCGCATCGGAGCAGGGGAGACGGTGCTGGAGATCGGGTCGGGGAGGGGCGCCCTCACCGGAGGGCTCCTGGAGGGGGTGGAACGGGGGGAGGGGCGCCTCTTCCTCTGCGAACTCGACAACGACCTGGCCCCGGCGCTGGCTGAGCGGTACCGGGACCATCCCCGTGTCACCGTACACCATGGGGACATCCTCGACCACGTCACCTCCCCCATCCTCTTCCACCTCCTCACCCCTCCCCGGCCCCGGGAGATCCTCCTCATGGTCCAGCGGGAGGTGGCGGACCGAATCCTGGCCGAGCCCGGGACGGGGAGCTATGGCGCCCTCACCGTGGGGGTCCGCACCGTGGCCGAGGTGGAGCGGGTACTGCACGTCCCTCCGGGGGCCTTTCGTCCCCGACCGAAGGTGGACTCCACCGTCATCCGCATCCTACCCTTCGACCCTCCCCCCCTCACACCGGAGGAGGAGGACGGGCTCCGGACCCTCACCCGGGCGCTCTTCCAGTGGCGCCGGAAGCAGCTCGGGAAGACCCTTCGGGACCATCCGGACCTCCGCCTCCCCACCCACCGGGTGGAGGAGGTGGCAAGGGCGGGTGGGGCCGTCCCCACCGATCGTCCGGAAACCATCCCTCCCGAGGGGTTCGTGGCCATGAGCCGCGTCCTCCGTTGACGCCCCGCCCCGCCCCCGCCTACCTTCTTGTGAAGGTTTTCACAATACCCGGATTCCTCTCCGTCGGTCTCCACCTCCAGGTGCCTTCGGGAGGATGGGTTTCCGCGTCCTCTACCCCGGTTCTGTTCCCCCTTCCGTGTCCGCTTCAACCCGCGTCGTCTCCGAGTCCTCCGTTCGCCGCCTCTCCCTCTACCTCCGGGTTCTGGAGGAGCTGGCCGCAGAGGGGGAGCGCGCCGTTTCCAGCGAGGAGGTGGCGGCTCGAGCGGGTACGACGGCGGCGCAGGTCCGGAAAGACCTCTCCACCTTCGGCTCCTTCGGGAAGCGGGGGCTCGGGTATCCCACCCGGGAGTTGAGTATCCACCTCCGGGACATCCTGGGGCTCACCCGGAGCTGGAAGGTCGTGCTGGTGGGGGCCGGTCGAATCGGCGCGGCGCTCTTCGAGTACCCCCACTTCCGGGACCGGGGCTTCGAGATCGTGGCGGTACTGGACGCGGATCCCGGGAAGGTGGGGACCCGGTGGGGCGGGCGGCGGATCCGTCCCGTCACGGAGTTGGAGACGGCGATCCGGGAGGAGGGGGCGGAGATCCTCATCCTCACCGTTCCGGCGCCCTTCGCCCAGGAGATCGCCGAACGAGCGGTGGCCTCGGGGGTCCGGGGGGTCCTGAACTTCGCCCCCACCCCGCTCCGCCTCCCGGCAGGGGTGGAGGTGAACGAGGTGGATATGTCGCTGGAGCTGGAGGCGCTCAGCTACGCCCTCCACTCCCGACGGTGCCGGTGACCTCTCCCGGCGGGGCGGGCGCCCGACGGTCGCTCCTGGAAGAGGCGGCCCACCTCCTCCGGGAAGGGCCCATGGCCACCGTCGAGCTGGGGTCCCGGGTCATGGGGCTCCAGGGCAACCCCTCCGCCATTGCCTCGGCCGTCTTCCAGCTCCTCGGGCGGGACCCCCGCTTCCAGGTGGATGGGGGAGGCGTCTGGCGCCTCGCCGAAGGAACTCCCCTTCCGGGACCTCCCCTGCACCACCTCCCCTTTGCGGTGGTGGATGTGGAGACAACCGGCGGACCGTGGGCATCGGGGCACCGGGTCACCGAGGTGGCCATCGTCCCCATCGACGGAGGAGAGGTGGGGGAGGGGTACCACACCCTGGTGAATCCGGGGCGATCCATCTCCCCGCGAATCCAGGGACTCACCGGGATCACCAATGGGATGGTGGCGGGTGCCCCGTACTTCAGCGGGATTGCCCATGAGGTGGAGGCCCGCCTCGCCGGACGGATCTTCGTGGCCCACAATGTGGGCTTCGACTGGGGATTCATCTCTTCGGAGCTTCACCTTGCCGTGGGGGACGCCCCTGTCGTTTCCCGCCTCTGCACCCTCCGTATGGGGCGGTTTCTCGTTCCCGAACTCCGGCGCTTTGCCCTGGACCACCTCGCCCTCCACTTCCGCATCCCCGTTCACGCCCGCCACCGAGCTCACGGGGACGCCCTGGCCACCGCACGGCTCCTCCTTCGGCTCCTGGATCGAGCCCGGGACCGGGGGCTCCACGACCTTCCCGCGCTGGAGCGAGCGCTGGCGCGGACTCGAGGGAAGTCACGGCGCACCCGCAGGAGCGGGACCCGGGGGGATGGGGAAGGGGAGGACTGACGGTTTGCGGGCCATCCCCTACCTTTCGGAGTCCGGAACCCATCCTCCCATTCAGAGTCGGCCCCATGACCCCCTCCGTCTCCGACCTCCCCCTCGTTCGCACCCTCACCCTCGGTTCCCTCCGGATCCACGCCATCGAGGCGGGGCTCCAGCGTCTGGACGGGGGCGCCATGTTCGGGGTGGTCCCCAAACCCCTCTGGGAGCGCCGGATCCCCGCCGATGAGCGGAACCGGATCCCTCTGGCCATGCGCTGCCTCCTGGTGGAGGCGCCGGAGGCCCTCGTTCTCATCGACACCGGGGTCGGACACAAAGAAGATCCCCGCTTCCACGACCTCTACGGGATCGAGAATGCCGGGGAGCCCACTCGCCTGGAAGATGGGGTCCGAGCCGCCGGCTTCACCCCCGACCAGGTGGAGATGGTGCTCCTCACCCACCTTCACTTCGACCATGCCGGGGGCGCCACTGTGCGCCGGGAAGATGGGTCCCTCGCTCCCGCCTTCCCCCGGGCCCGCTACCTGGTGCAGGGGGCGGAGCTGGAATTTGCTCGCATCCGGAACGAGCGGATCCGGGCCAGCTACCTCCCCGACAACTTCGAGCCGGTGACGGAGGCGGGGCGCTGGAACCTCCTGAAGGGGGAGGAGGAGGTAACCGCCGGGATCCGGGTGATCCCCACGCCGGGGCACACTCCCCATCACCAGTCGGTCCTCCTCGAGTCCGACGGGGAGGGGGCGTTCTATCCGGCGGATCTCTGCCCCACGGCGGCGCACGTCCCCCTCCCCTGGATCATGGGGTACGACCTGGAGCCGCTGGTGACGCTGGAGTCGAAGCGGAGGCTCTGGCGGCGGGCTCGCGATGAGGGGTGGCTCATGATCTTCGAGCACGACGCCGTCCACCCGTGGGGGTATCTGGACCCGGATCTCCGAGGGATCACGGAGGAGTGGGAGTAGCCTTCGGGGCGGAGGCGGGAACCCACCGCACTCACGGACGGTCAGAGGTGACCTCCCCGGGGAATCTTCCTATCTTTGTCCGGCTCGGATGGGATCGTCCTGGGGCGAACCCTGCCGTCCTTCGATCCTTCAGTACTGAGACGACGGAGCATAGATGAGCGACGCATCCCGGACCCCGGTCATCGTCAGCGGTGCCCGGACCCCCATCGGACGATTCCTCGGGGGGCTCTCGCCCCTTGCCGCCACCGACCTGGGCGCCGTGGCGCTCCGTGCCGCCGTGGAGCGATCGGGGATCGACCCTGCCGCGGTGGACGAGGTCATCATGGGGAATGTGGTGCAGGGGGGAGGGGGGCAGGCCCCCGCCCGCCAGGCCGCCATCCGGGGTGGGCTCCCGGCCCGCATCCCGGCCATGACGGTAAACAAGGTGTGCGGCTCGGGGCTCAAGGCCGTCATGCTGGCGGCCCAGTCCATCCGGGCGGGGGACGCCCGGGCCGTCGTGGCGGGCGGCTTCGAGTCCATGTCCAACGTCCCCTTCTACCTCAAGGGGGTCCGTGACGGGGTGAAGTTCGGGGACCAGACCCTCATTGACGGGCTCATCCACGATGGACTCTGGTGCGCCTTCGGGGAGTGCCACATGGGGGGGCACGCCGAGTACACCGCCAACAAGGCGGGGATCACCCGGGAAGAGGCGGACCGCTTCTCCCTGGAGTCCCACCGGAGGGCGGTGGCCGCCATGGAAGGGGGGAAGTTTGACGCCGAGATCGTCCCCGTGGAAATCGCCGGGCGGAAGGGGACCACGGTGGTCAGCGCCGATGAGAGCCCCCGGAAGGAGACCTCCATGGAGGCGCTGGGGAAGCTCCGCCCTGCCTTCCCGAAGGACGCCCCCGAGGGGTTCGATGAGCTGGTGGTCACCGCCGGGACCGCCACAGGGCTGCTCGACGGGGGGGCCGCCCTCGTGGTCACCTCCCTGGAGTTCGCTCAGGCCCACGGCCTCCCGGTCCGTGCTCACATCACCGGCTACGCCTCCGGCGGCACCGAGCCCCGGGACCTCTTCTTCGCGCCGGTGGTGGCGGTGAACAACCTCCTGGAGCGGTCAGGCACCTCCGTGGGCGACTACGACCTCATCGAGGTGAACGAGGCCTTTGCCGTGCAGGCGCTGGCCGACATGAAGGAGCTGGGGATGGATCCGGCGCGGGTCAACGTGAATGGTGGCGCCGTTGCGCTGGGGCACCCCATCGGGTGTTCGGGGGCTCGCGTCCTGGTGACCCTCCTCCACGCCCTGGAAGACCGGGATGCCCGCACCGGACTCGCCACCCTCTGCCTGGGTGGTGGGAATGCGGTGGCTCTCTCCGTGGAGCGGGTCTGATGGCCGAGATCCGGAAGGTCGCCGTCATCGGCGGAGGGACCATGGGGAACGGGATCGCCCATGTCTCGGCGCTGAGCGGGCTCCATACCACCCTGGCGGATGTGAACGACGAGGCGCTGGAGCGCGCCCGGGCCGCCATCGGGAAGAACATGGACCGGCAGGTGGCGAAGGGGACCCTCACCCAGAGCGAGCGGGACGCCGCCTTCGACCGCATCCGCTTCCTCACCGACCGGGGGGCCGCCGCCTCCGACGCCGACCTCGTCGTGGAGGCCATCCCGGAGCGGGCCGAGCTCAAGTACGAGCTCTTCGCCGAGCTGGACCGCACCGCTCCTTCCCACGCCATCCTGGCCTCCAACACCTCGTCCATCTCCATCACCGAGATCGCGGCCCGGACGAGCCGCCCCGAACGGGTCATCGGGATGCACTTCATGAACCCCGTTCCGGTCATGCAGCTGGTGGAGGTGATCCGCGGGCTCGCCACCTCCGACGAGACCACCGAGGCGGTGTTCCAGCTCTCCCGGGCCATGGGGAAGACACCGGTGGAGGTGAACGACTTCCCGGGCTTCGTCTCCAACCGGGTCCTCATGCCCATGATCAATGAGGCCATCTTCGCCCTCATGGAGGGGGTGGCGGAGGCGGAGGCCATCGACACGGTCATGAAGCTGGGGATGAACCATCCCATGGGACCCCTCACCCTGGCCGACCTCATCGGGCTGGACACCTGCCTCAACATTCTGGAGGTGCTGCACCGGGAGCTGGGCGACGACCGGTACCGCCCCGCCCCCCTTCTGCGGAAGTACGTGGCCGCGGGGTGGCTGGGCCGGAAGAGCGGGCGCGGCTTCCATCGGTACGAGGCGTAGCTCGTGCCCACTCCGGAGCAGCTCGAGATCCGCGGGATGGCCCGGGAGTTCGCCGCCGGCGAACTCCGCCCCCACTCCGCGGCCTGGGACGCCGCGCGGGAGCTTCCTGCGGACCTCTTTTCTCGCATGGCCGAGATGGGATTCCTGGGGATGCGCATCCCTGAGGAGTATGGAGGGCTGGGGCTCGACCTCACCACATACCTCCTGGCACTGGAGGCACTGGCCTGGGGCGACGCCTCGGCGGCGCTGGGGGTGTCGGTCCACGGCGGCCCCGTGGTGGATGCCCTTCTCCATGCCGGGACGCCGGAGCAGCAGGCTCGCTTCCTCCCGGAACTGGCCTCCGGAGAGCGGCTGGGGGCCTACGCCCTCTCCGAGCCCGAGGCCGGGAGCGATGCCACGGCGCTCGCTTGCCGGGCTCGCCAGGACGGCGACGGCTGGGTGCTGGACGGTGAGAAGAAGTGGATCACCAATGGAGACCGATGCGGTCTCTTGGTGGTCTTTGCCCGCACCTCGGGAGAGCCGGGAGACCGGGACGGGATCTCCGCCTTCCTCGTCCCCCGGGAGACCCCCGGGATCGAGATCACGGGGCGGGAGCGCACCATGGGGATGAGTGGCTCGGAGACGGTCCGCCTCAGCTTCCGGGATGTCCGGGTGTGAGCAGACGCCCTGCTGGGTGCCGAGGGTACCGGGTACGCCCTGGCCATGGAGACGCTGGTGATCGGGCGGATGGGGGTGGCGGCGCAGGCACTGGGGATTGCCCAGGCCGCCTACGAGCACGCCCTCCGGTACGCCATGGAGCGGGAGCAGTTTGGAAAGCCCCTGGGTCGTTTCGGGGGGATGCAGGAGAAGCTGGCGGGGATGGCCATCCGGGTGAACGCCGCGCGGGCGCTCGTCCTGGACGCGGTGAAGCGCCTCGAGGGAGCCGAGCGGGGAGGGATGGATCTCCCCGCTTCTCCTCGATCCGTGTCGGCCATGTGCAAGGTGGCGGCGTCGGAAGCCGCCATGTGGGTGTCCGACGAGGCCGTGCAGATCTTCGGCGGCTATGGATACATGCGGGACTACCCGGTGGAGCAGCTCATGCGCGACGCCAAGGGTACGGAAATCTACGAAGGATCCAATGAAGTGCTCCGCATGGTGGTGGCGCTGGACGCCCTCCGCGAGAGCCAGGGATAGATCTATCACCCATTTGGGGGAGGCAGGATGAACCTCTTCGAGAGACTGGCCAAGCACGGCCACGAGCAGCTCGTCTTCTGGTCCGAGCCGGAGCTCGGGTACCGTGGGATCATCGCGATCCATGACACCACCCTGGGGCCCGCCCTGGGGGGGACCCGGTTCTGGAACTACGCCTCCGACGAGGAGGCCATCGTGGACGTGCTCCGTCTCGCCCGCGGAATGACCTACAAGGCCGCCGTGGCCGGGGTGGCACTTGGGGGAGGGAAGTCCGTCATCATGGGGGACAACCGCACCATCAACCGGGAGCTCATCTTCCGAGCCCATGGACGGGCGGTGGAGTCACTGGCAGGGCGCTACATCACCGCCGAGGACGTAGGGACCTCGGTGGACGACATGGAGTTCGTCCGGATGGAGACCGACTCGGTGGTGGGGCTCCATGAGGGGTTGGGTGACCCCTCTCCGGTGACGGCGTACGGGACCTACCAGGGGATCCGGGCCGCCGCCGAGGTGAAGTTCGGCAGCCCCTCCCTGGCCGGGAAGCACGTTACCGTCCAGGGGATGGGGAATGTGGGACGCCATCTCTGCGCACACCTCGCCGAGGAGGGGGCCCGCATCACCGTCACCGACATCGACCCCGCCCGGGCGCAGCGGGTGGTGGACGAGTTCGGGGCCCAGGCGGTGGAGCCGGATGCCATCTACGCCGTGGAGGCGGACATCTTCGCCCCCTGCGCTCTGGGGGCCGTCATCAACGACGACACCCTTCAGGTGCTGAAGGTGCAGGTGGTGGCGGGAGGGGCCAACAACCAGCTCGCCCGGACCCGTCACGGCGACGCCCTCCACGAGCGGGGGATCCTCTACGCCCCGGACTACGTCATCAACGCCGGCGGGCTCATCAACGTCTACGGCGAGATGAACGACTGGGGTCCGGATCGGGCGCTCCGAAAGGCGGGCGAGATCTACGGGACCCTCCTCAAGATCTTCCGGGTGGCCGCCGACGAGGGGATCCCTCCCGGAGCCGCCGCCGACCAGGTGGCCGAGGAGCGGATCCGGCAGGTCCGTCACCTTCATCGGAGCTGGGTCTGACCGTGGCCGGCACGGAGATCGCGGGGGCGTACCCCCATCTGATGGAGGCGGACCCCGCGGTCTTCGAGGCCGTTCGGGCGGAGACCCTCCGGCAGGAAACGCAGCTCGAGCTCATCGCGTCGGAGAACTTCGTCTCCCGCGCCGTCCTGGAGGCGGCGGGGACGGTCCTCACCAACAAGTATGCCGAGGGGCTCCCCGGGAAGCGGTACTACGGGGGGTGCGAGTACGTAGATGTGGCCGAGGAGCTGGCTCGGGAGCGCGCGAAGGAGCTGTTCGGCGCCGACCACGCCAATGTCCAGCCCCACTCGGGCGCCCAGGCCAACGCTGCCGTCTACCTGGCCTTCCTCAAGCCCGGTGACCGGATCCTGGGGATGGATCTCTCCCATGGGGGGCACCTCACCCACGGCTCCCATGTGAACAGCTCCGGCCTTCTCTATGAGGCCCACCACTACGGTGTGCGTGAAGCGGACGGCCTCATCGACTATGATGAGGTACGAGCCAGGGCGAGGGAGATCCGACCCTGCATGCTGGTGGCGGGTGCCTCGGCCTACCCCCGCATCCTGGACTTCCAGGCGTTCGGGGAGATCGCCCGGGAGGTGGATGCGCTTCTCATGGTGGACATGGCCCACGTCGCCGGGCTCGTGGCTGCCGGAGTTCACCCCACCCCCATCCCTCACGCCGATGTGGTGACCACCACCACCCACAAGACGCTGCGGGGTCCCAGGGGCGGGCTCATCCTCTCGCGGGAAGAGCACCGGGCAGCCGTGGACAAGGCGGTCTTCCCCGGTCTACAGGGTGGACCCCTCATGCACGCCATCGCGGCAAAGGCGGTGGCCTTCGGCGAAGCGCTTCGCCCCGAGTTCGCCGACTACGCCCGCCAGGTGGTGGCCAACGCCCGCGCCCTCGGTCGTCGCCTCATGCACCACGGCTTCGACCTGGTCTCGGGAGGGACCGACAACCACCTCCTCCTGGTGGACCTCCGAAACCGGGGTGAACTCACCGGGAAGGTGGCGGAGCACGCACTGGAGGAAGCGGGGATCACGGTGAACAAGAACACCGTCCCCGGAGAACCCCGCTCCCCCTTCGTCACCTCCGGGCTCCGCATCGGAACGCCTGCCCTCACCACCCGAGGGATGGGGGAAGAGGAGATGGAGCGGATCGGCGACTGGATCGCCCAGGTGCTCGAAACCCCGGAGGATGGCGACGTGCGTGCCCGGGTCCGTCTGGAGGTAGGCGAACTCTGTCGCGGCTTCCCCCTCTACCCGGGGCTCGTGGACTGACTCCGGACTGGCGCCGAGGCACCGGCTCCCCGAGATTGGCCCCATGACCGAAGTCCAGTTCGCCGACAACATTCTGGAGCGCCTCCTCGACCGGAACCCCAGGTTCGATGGGAAGGCGTACCTCTTTGTGCTGTCGTCTCTGCACCATGTGATGGAGGGGCTCCCCCGCCCCCGCCACATCGCCGGCTCGGAACTCGCCGAAGGGGTCCGGACCCTGGCGATCCGTCAGTTCGGGCCCCTCGCCCGAACGGTCCTGGAACACTGGGGTATCCACGCTACGGAGGACGTGGGCGAGATCGTCTTTGCCCTCGTGGACGCGGGGATCCTCGTGAAGGAGGAGGAGGACTCGCCGGAGGATTTCCGCGACCTCTTCGACTTCGGCGAGGCGTTTGAACAGAACTACCCGTGGGCCGTGGGGGAGTAACTCCCGCGAGGCCCGCGTGAGGAGGGGTGGTGATGGACGGTGACGGGCGGTTTCCCCAGTGCCAGAAGTGTAATGCGGGGCTTCTGATCCCCCTTTCGGACTATGGACGTGACGGCGCCTCCATCCCCTGGAAGGCGTGGGTCTGCTCCAACCCCGAGTGCGGCTTCAACATCCGCATCGACAACGGAGAGATCACCTTCGGGCGGGCCATCGGTCAGAGCTACAAGTGATCCGGGGATGACCCCCACCCACCCCCGCCTCTTCGGGCGCCCCACCGTCCTCGCCCCCACTGGAACCCGTTCCGCCGAGCTGGATCGGGAGGCGACGGAGACATCGGGGGTTCCCGGCCCGGTCCTCATGGAGAATGCCGGGCGCACCGCCGCCCTCCTCCTCCGGCGCCTCATCCCCGATGCTCCGGTGGCCGTGGTGGCCGGGGCGGGGAACAACGGGGGGGATGGGATGGTCCTGGCCCGCACCCTTCGGGCGTGGGGTGTCCCCGTGACCCTCCACACGGTGGGGCGGAACCCCTTGGGTGACCCGCTCCTCCACGGATGGGACCTCAGCGCCTCTCCCCTTCCCGATGACGAAGAGGAGGCTCGCCGTATTCTGGCCGGCGCCCGGGTGGTGGTGGACGCCCTCCTGGGAACGGGGATCTCCGGATCGCCCCGCCCTCCGCACGCGCGTGCCATCCGTGCCATGAACGGGGGCGAGGCCCCCATCTTCGCCCTCGACCTCCCTTCGGGGGTTCTGGCCGACACCGGGGAGGTCCCTGACGCGGCGGTGGAGGCCGCCGTCACCGTGGCCTTCGGGAGCCCCAAGGTGGGAGCGCTCCTCTTCCCGGGACGACGGTACGCCGGACGCCTCCTGGCGGTGGAGATCGGTTTTCCCCCCTGGGATCCCGAGGTGGTGGGGAGCCGACTCATCACCCCGGGGTGGTTCTCCCGGCACCGCCCCCGAAGGGCCCTCGTCACCCACAAGAACGCCGAAGGGCGCCTCCTGATCCTGGCCGGCGGACCACCCATGGCAGGGGCTGCGCTCCTGGCCGCCCGCGGGGCGCTGGCCGCCGGAGTGGGGTACCTCCGGGTGGCGTCGGACGCGGCAAACCGGGAGCTCTTCCAGGGTGCGATCCCGGAGGCGGTCTTCGTGGACTCCCGCGACCCTCACGCCCTGAGGGAGGCGGTGGAAGCCAGCGACGCCCTGGCCGCCGGACCGGGGATGGGGACGGAAGGGGGAGCCGCGGAGGTGCTGGCCCGCCTCCTGGAGGAAGGGGCGCCTCCCCGCATTCTCCTGGACGCCGACGCCCTCACC
>JBJHBD010000068.1:0-16815 GCA_050485305.1 Gemmatimonadota bacterium | reverse complement strand
GGCGGCTCGCCCACCCCAGCTCCCCTCCCCCCAGAGGGAGAGGCCGTTCTCCAGCGTAAATTCGTAGCGCCCCCCGCCGTACACGCCCCTACCGGGGTCGAGGAAGGCGTCGCCGTCACGCACCCCTCCCTCCAACCACCCGCCTCCCGCCTCTACCCCGAGCCGCGCGTTCCACGCCGCGAGGGTCCGGACGAGGGCAGGGGAGCGGGCGAAGTCGAAGTGAAGCGCCCTCTCCACCTCCCTGGTCACGACTCCCCGCGCCACGGGGCGAGGCCCGGTCATCCACGCCGAGGCGCCCCCGGCCAGTTCCACCGCCTGAAGGAAGGGGTACGACCAGTGATGGTGGGAGAGGAGCGCCCCCGAGGGTGCGGGCGCCCGCTGGGAGGCCGCCGGAAAAGGGAGGAGGAGGGAGAGGAGAAGGAGGAAGACCGGAATGGCGGTGGGGCGAGTGAGGGGAGGCATTCCGGGGGTCATGGGTGCTCCGGTGGGGGTGGGCACGACCGAAGGCGATTGCAACTCAAGGTAGTGAGGGGGCTCATGAAGGTGCGAGGCGGCGGAGGCGGATCGTTCGGGGCCGGGTTCCCTCCACGGCCACCGCCAGACACGCACCCTCCGGTAGCCCCGACTCTCCCGGCAAAATATCGCGAACCCACCACCCGTCGCTCCACTCGACATCCTCGGGCCGGGGGTCGTGAAGCCCGATCCCTCGGGCCTTGAGAAGGGCCTCGGTCCGGGTCCAGTACCGGAGGAAGAGCGCATCCCGATCCCCATCGCCGGCGGCGATCACCTGCATCGCCTCCTCCGGGGTGAAGTAGCGGCGCGCCAGGTGTTCCGGGTGCCGAACGGCGCGGAGAAGTTCCACATCCACCCCCACTCGCCCGTCCCGGGACACCGCCAGCGCCAGGATTCCGCCGGAGTGGGAGAGGGAGAAGTGCAGATGAGGGGCATCCGTGACTTCGGGCTTCCCCGATGGGGATGCGGCAAGCCGAACCTCTTCGGGGGCACATTCCAGGTACGTCGACAGGACCTCCCGACGAAGGATCTCCCCGGCGAGGGCCCGCCGCCGGAGTTGGGGCGTGACACCCCGATCAGCGCGTTCCACCGCTTCCGGAGGGAGCCGGCCCCGCCCCCGTTCCAGCTCCGGAGTGGGGAGGTCCAGCGACGCGATCCAGAGATCCACCTGGGGTTCACTCATCTTCCCCGGTAACCCTCGGGGCGGTCGGGGGTTTCCCACCATGGGGCGATGACCTATCCGTAGGGTTCGAAATTCGGGAGGATGGGGAGTCGCCGCCGCCTGCCGCATCGTCCTGGATCCATCCCATTCCCCTCGGCATCTTCTTTCGCCATGCCCCCTGTTCGGGTCCTCTTCCTCACCCGGGACTCCCTCTATACCCGGGACTTTCTCGCCGGCTTTCTGGGTGGAGGAGGAGAGGGAGCGGATGGCCATGGGCGGTCGGGTCCGGGTTCCCGCGCCGGCTGGGAGCTGGCCGGAATCTGCCTCTCCACCGTCGCCCTCCGCCGGGGGCGTCCCGGGTTCGGCGATACCCTGGAGCTGGTACGCACCGTAGGGCTCCGTTACGCCCTCTATCTGGGGTGGGTGGCGGAGGTGGCGCCCCGGATCCTCACCACCGGACCCTCCCCGGTGGCCGTGGCCCGTCGGAACGGGATCCCCCTGCATCGGACCGGAGATGTAAATGGGGCCGACACGGTGGCGTGGATCCGCGAGGTGGCGCCCGACCTCCTGGTCACCGCCCACTTCAACCAGCGGATTGCCGCCGAGGTGCTGGCTCTCCCGCGGATGGGCGGGGTGAATGTGCACCCATCCCCCCTTCCTGCCTACGCCGGGGTGGATCCGGTGACCTTCGCCCTCCGAGAGGGCGCGGAGGAGCTGGGGATCACGGTGCACCTCCTCACCCCCGAGCTGGATGGGGGGGACATCCTCCGGCAGGAGCGGGTCCGACCCCTCGCCGGTGGGGTTCTGGCGAACAGTCGGGCACTCTTCCGCCGTGGAGGGGAGATGGCCCGGGAGGTGGTGGAGGACTTCCCTGGGGCGTTGGCGAATCGACGCCCACAGCTCCGGGAAGGGAGGAGCTACTACGGGTGGGATCGGGTGAAGGGGGCGCCATGACTACGCCGGAATCACCCTCGACCCGGCGCATCCTCTATGCGGTGAGCTCCATGGGGCTGGGGCATGTGCAGCGCTCGCTGCCCCTCATCCGGGCACTCGTGGATCGCGGCGACGAGGTGGTGGTGGTGAGCCACGGCCGGGCGCTGGAGGCGCTCCAGGTGGAGCTGGGGAGGGATGTCCGCTTCCTCGACCTCCCCGATTACCCACCCTTCCAGCGGGGGAGGGGCGTGGCGCACTATCTGTACTTCCTCCCCGACTTCTTTGGGATGCAGCGCGTGATGGCTCGGGAACGCCGCTTCCTGGCCCGCCTTCATGGGGAGACGCCCTTTCACGTCGTCATTGGTGACGGCCGGTTCGGCTTCCGGGTTCCTGGGGTACCCTGCGTACTTCTCAGTCACCAACTGCGGTTCTTTCTTCCTCCGCTCTTCCGGCCCTTCCAGGGACTTTCCGATGGGTGGCAGCGGAAACTCCTCCGGCGCTTCAACCGGGTCGTGGTCCATGATCTCCCCGATCCCGCCGCGTCCCTGGCGGGGCCCCTGGCCCACAACGAGGTGGCCGCATCGGTGGCGCCCCGGTACATCGGTCCCCTGTCCACGCTGGATGAAGGCGACCCCGCGGAGGGAGACGCACCCGCGGCGCCCGGCCCGTCGGCGCCGGAGGTCGTCTTCGTCATGGGGGGGTTCATCGAGGCGGAACGCCGCCGCTTCGTGGCCGAGGTGCGCCGGATCCGGGATGAGGAACGATCCACCAATCCCCCTCGCATGGCCTTTCTCCTGGGCGGAGGCTCCTGGCCGGAAGAGGAGCTCCCGCAGGGCGTCGAAGTCCACCGGCTTCTGGTGGGAGAGGCGCGCCGACGGCTTCTCCGTGGCGCCCGCCTCTGGGTCGGACGGACCGGACAGACCACCCTCATGGATCTCTGGGCAACCCGTTCTCGCGGCGTTCTCGTCCCCACCCCGGGGATGACGGAGCACATCCGTCTGGCGGAAATGGTGCGAGAGTGGGGCCACGCTCCGGAGCCGGGGCGAGACGCGGAACTGGCTGGACCGTTTCTTGCAACCCTTCCGGGGAGCGTCTACTTCGACGGGAGACGACTCCCGCCGGCACTTCTCTCCTGGCGAGTGCGGAATTCGGTGCAGGGCTTCCTGAGCGTCGTTGACGAGGAACTCCGCTTGCCGCGATCAGGGGAGCCCGGTTCCGGAGCCGCTGCGGCGAAAACCCTGTCCGGGAGATAGATTATCCTATCTGCGGAGCCTCCTTTCTCTCCCCTCCCCCTCCCCATGCACCAACCTGTAGCCATCGTCGGCATGTCATGTCGCTTTCCAGGGGCCGCCCGGAGCCCGGAGGCGTTCTGGCGCCTGCTCCTGGAGGGGCGGGATGCGGTGACGGAGGTGGGCGCGGGGCGCTTCAACCGCGCGCAGTTTCTCCACCCTCGAAAAGACGCCTCCGGAAAGACCTATACCTTCCGGGCGGGGGTCCTCCCCGAGGTGGGGCACTTCGATGCCGGGTTCTTCGGGGTGTCGCCCCGGGAGGCCGAGCAGATGGACCCGCAGCAGCGGCACCTCCTGGAGCTCACCTGGGAGGCGCTGGAGTCGGCGGGGCTCCCGGCGGCCCGTCTCCGGGGGAGCGACGTGGCGGTGTATGTGGGAATCTCCGCCACCGACTACGGCTCGGTCCGGCTGGACGACCCGGCGGGGGGCGATGCCTACTTCATGACGGGGAACTCGCTGAGCATCGCCGCGAACCGCATCTCCCACGCCTTCGACTTCCGGGGTCCCAGCCTGGCGGTGGACACGGCCTGCTCCTCGTCGCTGGTGGCCTTCCACGAGGCGCACCGGACGGTGGCATCAGGTATGGCGCCCATGGCGGTGGTAGGGGGGGTGAACATGCTCCTCAGCCCCTTCCCCTTCGTGGGGTTCTCCCGGGCCTCCATGCTCTCCCCGGAGGGGAAGTGCCGCGCTTTCGACGCCCGGGGGCAGGGGTACGTCCGCGCAGAGGGGGGAGCGGTCATCCTCCTCAAGCCCCTGGCACAGGCGGTGGCCGACGGAGATCGGATTCTCGCCGTGGTCCGCGGCGCCGGCGCCAACACCGACGGCTACACCCGCGGGATCGCCATGCCCAGCGGCGAGGCGCAGGAGGCCCTCCTCCGGCGGACCTACGAGGCGGCCGGCGTCGCCCCGGACGAGGTGAGCTACTTCGAGGCCCACGGGACGGGGACTCCGGTGGGTGATCCCGTGGAGGCCGGGTCCATAGCCCGCGCCCTTGGGATGGCCCGGAGCCGGGACAACCCCCTTCACCTGGGGTCGGTGAAGACCAACATCGGGCACCTGGAGCCGGCTTCGGGGCTGGCGGGCGTCGTCAAGTCGCTCCTCATTCTGGAGCACGGGGTGATCCCCCCTTCGCTCCACTTCGAGGAACCGAACCCCAACATCGACTTCGAGGGATGGAACCTCCGGGTGGTCACCCATCCGCGGGAGCTCCCCGTGCGGGGAAAACGCCCCCTCATCGGCGTGAACTCCTTCGGGTTCGGGGGCGCAAATGCCCACGTGATCCTGGAGGGTTTCCGGCCCGACCGGGGGGCGAGGGTGGCCGGGGCGACCCCCGGGCGTTCGGCCCCCCTCCCCCCCCTCATCCTCTCCGCCCGAGGCGATGACGCGCTCCGGGCCTATGCCCACGCCATGGCGCGACGGCTGGAGGGGGTGGACGAGAGCGGATACCGGGACCTGGCCTGGAGCTCGGCCTTTCGCCGGGAATGGCACCCGGATCGGCTTCTCTTTTCCGCCCCATCCTCGGTGGAGGACATCCGAACCCGCCTTCGCACCTTCGCGGGGGGAGGGCGCCCTCAAGGGGTCCACCGCGCCACCGTCCCCACCGACGGCCCCCAGGCCTGGGTCTTCACCGGGAACGGGTGCCAGTGGGCCGGGATGATGAAGGAGTGGATGGACGCGGCTCCCGGCGCCCGTGCGGCCCTCGCCCGGGTGGACGCCGCGCTGGCCCCCGAGCTGGGGTGGTCGGTGGTGGAGTACCTGGAGCGCCCCGCCGAGGAGCAGGAGATGGCGCGCACCGAGGTGGCCCAGCCCCTCCTCTTCGCCATCCAGGTGGCCATGGTGGAGCTTCTCCGGGAGGCGGGGGTTCGTCCGGCGGCGGTGCTGGGGCACAGCGTGGGCGAGGTGGCCGCCGCCTGGACCTCCGGCGGGATGTCGTTGGCCGACGCATGCCGCGTCATCGTGGCCCGGAGCCGGATGGGTGCCCGCACCGCGGGGATGGGGGGGATGGCCGCGGCCGCCCTCTCCGCCGACGCCGCCCATCGCTGGATCCGGGATGCGGGGGTGGAGAGGGAGGTGGAGGTAGCGGGGGTGAACAGCCCATCCTCCGTGACTCTCACGGGAGACCGGGAGGCGCTGGACCGCCTCGGGGAGGTGGCGGAAGAGCGGGGGGTCTTCTTCCGGGTTCTCGACCTGGACTACCCCTTCCACAGCCGGGCCATGGACGCGGTGGAGGCGCCCCTCCTGGAAGCCCTGGAAGGGGTGAACCCCGGGCGCGGGCACACCCCCTTCCTCTCCACCGTCACCGGCGGGGCACTGGACCCGGCCCTTCTCGTCTCCGACTACTGGTGGCACAACCTCCGCCAGCCGGTCCGCTTTGCCGACGCCGTGGGCGCGGCGCTGGAGATGGGGGCCACCCACTTCCTGGAGATCGGCCCCAACGGGATCCTGGGGCGCTACCTGAAGGAGTGCGCCGAGGCCGCCGAGGTCGCGCCCGTGGTCCACGCTACGGGGCGGCGGGGGAGCGACGAAGCCGCCGGCTGGCGGTCGGCGCTGGATCTGGCGGTCCTGGGGCGGGGCCCGGAGATCCTGGAGAGCGCCTTCCCCGAGGGAGGGAGCTTCGTCCAGCTCCCCGCCTACCCCTGGCAGCATCGCCACTTCTGGTACCCCCTCACCCCCGACGCGCAAGCGTGGGTGCATGGAGAGGCCGATCACCCCCTCCTGGGGACCCGCCGCAGCACCGACCCTCCGGTCTGGGAGAACGACCTGGACCCGGAGGTCATCTCCTGGCTGGCCGATCATGTACTGGAAGGAACGGCCATCTTCCCCGGGGCCGCCTTTCTGGAGATGGCGCTGGCGGCGGCGCGAATCGTCGCCGGTGACGGGTCCACCCCCGCCGTGGAGGGGTTCGAGATCCGGCGCCCCATGGTCTTCCCCGAAGGGAGTTCTCGCACCGTGGAAGTCCGGGTCGAGGGAGAGCCGGGGCGCATCACCATCCGGAGCCGCCCGCGCCTGAGCGACGACGGGTGGGTGGAGCATGTGGTGGCCACGGTGGCCGAGGCCCATCGCGCTCCCGACCTCCTCCCCATACTCAGCCGCACCGAGGGCGGGGCGTTCCACCCCGCTGCCCACTACCGCGCGGCGGCGGAGATCGGACTGGACTTCGGAGAGCTCTTCCGCACCCTCACCGGAGGATGGGCCACCGGCGAGAGCGCCGAGGGGATGCTGGCGCCGCCGAGTCGCCCGCGGGTGGCGTCGGCCATGGAGGGTTTCCACCTCCCGCCCCCACTCATCGACGGGGCCTTCCAGCTCATCCTCCAGATCCTCCTTCGCCGGGGTGGGGACACCGTGCGGAAGGGGTACGTCCCCGTGGCGGTGGGAAGCCTCCGATCGGGCCCCGCCGAAGGCCCTCCCACCCAGGCCCGCGCCCAGCTCCGTCGGATGGGCGCCCGCTCGGTGGTGGCGGACTTCGACCTTCTGGACGCCGCGGGCGAGCCGGTGGCCTTCCTGCGGGGGTGCCGCTTCCAGCAGGTAGCTCGGCGGCGAGCCCGGGAGTGGTTCGACGACCTCCTGAGCTGGCGGGAGGTGCGGGTGCCGTCGGCGGGGTGGGGGAGTGGGACCCCAAAGGCTCCCGGGACGGAAGAGCGCGTCCTCCTCCTGGCTCCCCCCGACGGCGAGGCGGTGGCCTCCCGGCTGGTGGGGACCGAACCCGGCGAAGTGGCGTGGGTGGTGACCCACCCCGACCCGGAGGTGCTGGCCCGCCTCCGCGCCGAACTCCCGGCGCTCCCCCACCTCCTGGTGTGCCCCTGGGATGAGCCGGTTCCGGCGGATCGGGTGGAAACGCTGGGCGTGCTTCCTGACGGCGTCACCCTCCCCGACGGCTGGCTTCGGCCCGTCGGAATGCCCCCCTCCCGCCGCTGGGTGGTGGTGGCCGAGTCGGTCGACGCCCCGGAGCTCAAGACCCTCGAAGCTCAGCTCCACGCCGCCGGACACCGGGCAGAGGTTCTCATCCTTCCCCGGGGCCGCCTGTTCCGAGGCGAGGATCTGGGGCCCCTCCTGGCCGAGCATCGGGACGCCCAGGTCTGGCTCCTCGCCCCGGGGCTCCGCCCGGACGTGCCCGGGCTGTCTCTCACACAGGGGGCGCTCCGCCTGGCTCGGGCCCTCCACGCCCTCACCCGGGCCCACCCCACCCAGCTCTGCGCCCTCACCCGCCTGGTGGAGGACGATGCCGAGGTCGCTGCCCTCCCCCCCCTCGTCCGCACCCTCACCAATGAGCTGGAGGGGGTGGAGTTCCGGGTGGTGGAGGTGGCCGAAGACGCCCGCGCGGCCTGGCTCGACGCATGGGCCGCCTACCCCGATGAACTCCACCTCCGGGTGAGGGGAGGGGAGGGGGGCACCCCGGTCGTCACCACCCGCCGCGTCCTCCCCGGACCCGCGCTCCCCCCCACCGAGGGGGCCGGGGTCCGGCTGGGAACCCCCACCCCCGGGCTTCTGGACGCCCTCCGCTGGGAGGAGGTCCCCCGGGCCTCCCTAAGCGAGGGAGAAGTGCGCATCCGGGTCCACGCCACCGGCCTCAACTTCCGGGATGTCATGTGGGCCATGGGGGTCCTCCCGGACGAGGCGGTGGAAGACGGGTTCGCCGGCGCCACCCTGGGAATGGAGTGCGCCGGTGAGGTGGTGGAGACGGGCCCCGGGTGCCGGGAGCTCCGACCGGGAGACCGGGTCCTGGCCTTCGCCCCCGCCTCCTTCGCCGCCGAGGTCGTCACCCCGGAGGGCGCCGTAGCCCCTCTCCCCGGCGACATCGGCTACGCGGAAGCCGCCACCATCCCCGCCACCTTCTTCACGGCGTACTACGCCCTCCACATCCTGGCCCGCCTTCACCCAGGGGAACGGGTCCTCATCCATGGCGGCGCCGGTGGGGTGGGGCTCGCCGCCATCCAGTGGGCGAAGCATGTGGGGGCCGAGATCTTCGCCACGGTGGGAAGCGCCCCGAAGCGAAAGCTCATGAAGGAGCTGGGGGTCCCCCACATCCTCAACTCCCGGGACCTGAGCTTCGTGGATGAGGTGCGCGCCCGTACCGGGGGCGAGGGGGTGGACGTGGTCCTGAACTCGCTGGCCGGCGAGGCCATGCAGGCGAGCCTGGACCTCCTTCGCCCCTTCGGCCGGTTCCTGGAGTTGGGGAAGCGCGACTTCTACCTGAACTCCCGCATGGCCATGCGGGCGCTCCGGAACAACATCGCCTACCACGGTATCGACGCCGATCAGCTCATGGCACACCGCCCCGCCGAGGCGCGAGCCCTCTTCCGGGAGCTCATCTCCCACTTCGAGGATGGGACTCTCGCTCCCCTCCCCTACCGGCGCTACGAGGCGGATCGGGTGGGCGAGGCGTTCCGGGCCATGCAGCAGGCCCGCCACATGGGGAAGATCGTGGTGACGCAGGACCCCCCTCCCCGGGCCCCCACCCCCCTCGCCCTCCCCTTCCGCTGCCGTCCCGACGCCACCTACCTCATCGTGGGAGGGACGGGCGGGTTCGGCTTCGCCACCGCCCGCCGGCTGGTGGAGTGGGGGGCCCGTCACCTCGTGCTGGCGAGCCGACGGGGGAAGCTCACCGACGAGGCCGCCCGCGCGGTGGAGGCCATGGTGCAGGAGGGGGTACGCATCGAGGTGGACGCAGTGGACGCCACCGAGCCGGCACAGGTGGAGGCGCTCGTCGAGGGGATCACCGCCCGGGGGCTTCCGCCTCTCGCGGGGGTCATCCACGCCGCCATGGTCCTGGACGATCGACGGGTGGTGGAGATGGATCCGGCCTCGGTGGCCCGCGTCTGGCACCCGAAGGTGACGGTGGCGAAGAACCTGGATGTGGCCACGCGCCCCATCCCCCTGGACTGGACCGTGTACTACTCCTCCGCCACCACCTTTCTGGGGAACCCGGGACAGGCCAACTACGTGGCGGCAAACGGAGCCCTCGAAGCGCTGGCCGAGGCCAGGAGCCGCGCCGGACACCCCACCCTGGCGGTGGCGTGGGGAGCCATCGAGGACGCGGGATACCTGGTCCTGAACCCCCATGTGAAGGAGCTTCTCGAGCGCAGGCTGGGGGCCGAACCGCTCCGGGCCGCCGACGCCCTGGAGGCGCTTGGGCAGCTCCTGGCCCGGGGGGTCACCGGGGTGCGAGCGGTGCTCCCCATGGCCTGGAAGCGGGCCCGCCGCTCGCTTCGGGTGGCGGACGACGGCGCCTACCGCTGGCTCGACGGGACGGCGGCGCACGACGCGGAAGAGCGGGGCGACACCGACTTCCACGAGTTGGCGGCCTCCATGGACCCCGACGAGTTGAAGGCCCTGATCGTGGAACTCCTGGTGGAGCAGCTTGCCGGTGTGCTCCGCCTCCCCCAGGGCGAGGTGGACCCGGAGCGGGGGCTCCACGAACTGGGGCTCGACTCCCTCATGACGGTGGAGCTGGGGGTGGGCATCGAGCGCCAGTTCGGGGTGGAGCTCCCCATGGCGGCCCTCGCCGACGGGGTGTCGCTCCGGCGGGTGGCCGACGCCATTCTCACTCGCCTTCGCTCGGAGGATGGGTCCCCGAAGGAATCCACCTCCCTCTCCCTTTCCCGCGCCGAGGCCCTGGCTGCGCGCCACGCCGTGGAGGCGGGCGCGACGGCGGAGGAACGGGCCCAGGTCTTCGAGGAACTCACCGAGGGGATGCGGGAGTCGGGTGGGGGGCTGCTGAAATGAGGGCGTCCGCGCCGGACCCGAAAGCGTCTGCATGAGCGCCGGAAGTCTGGAAGGGCTGAGCCCCGACGAGAAGCGGGAGATCCTCCGAAAGCTCCTCAAGGAGGGGAAGGGGGAGGATGGTGGTGGCGTGGGCGGGGGCGTCCGCGCAACTCCTCCCCGGGAGATCCCCGAGCGGTGGTACCGCTTCGATCAGTTCCCCGGCTACCAGGAACTCCTCCTCCAGAACCAGATGGCCGATCTGGTGGGGCTCCGGAGCCCCTTTTTCCTCACCCACGAGGGGAGAGCGGGCGCCACCACCGTCGTGGAGGGGCGGGAGCTTCTCAACTTCTCCAGCTACAACTACCTGGGGCTTTCCGGCGACCCGCAGGTGAATGCCGCCATGATGGAGGCGCTGGAGCGGTACGGAAGCTCGGCGGGAGCCAGCCGGGTGGTGTCGGGGGAGCGTCCGGTGCAGCGCGAGCTGGAAGAGGCCCTCGCGGCGCTCGTGGGAGCCGAAGCCGCCGTGGCCTTCGTGGGTGGCCATGCCACGAACGTTACCACCATCGGGCATCTCATGGGCCCTCGGGATCTCATCCTCCATGACCAGCTCATCCACAACTCGGCGCTGGTGGGGGCGCAGCTCGCCCGATCGCACCGGAAGAGCTTCCGCCACAACGACTGGGAAGAGGTGGACGCCTTCCTCACCCGGCACCGCCACGAATACGAGAAGGTGCTGGTGGTGGTGGAGGGGCTCTACAGCATGGATGGGGACGTGCCGCCCATCCCCAGATTCGTGGAGCTGCGGGAGCGCCACCGGGTGCTTCTCATGGTGGACGAGGCCCACTCCCTGGGGGTGCTGGGCGCCGGTGGGGGTGGGGTCCGGGAGCACTTCGAACTCCGGGGCGACGAGGTGGACATCTGGATGGGGACGCTCTCCAAGAGCTTTGCCGCCCAGGGCGGGTTCATCGCCGGTTCCCGGGCGCTGGTGGAGTACCTCAAGTTCACCGCGCCGGGGTTTGTCTATTCGGTGGGGATTTCACCCCCCCTGGCGGCGGCGGCCCTGGAGGCGGTGCGCCTCATGGAGGAAGAGCCGGAGCGGGTGGCGCGGCTGCAGGCCAATGGGCGACGCTTTCTGGAGAGAGCCCGGGCCGCGGGGCTGGATGTGGGGCTCAGCGAGGGGCACGCCGTGGTGCCCATCCTCCTGGGGAGTTCGTTGAACGCGGTGAGGGCCTCGAATGGGCTTTTCGAGCGCGGGGTGAATGTGCAGCCCATCATCCATCCTGCGGTGCCGGAGCGGCTGGCGCGCCTGCGTTTTTTCCTGAGCGCCGAGCACACCGCGGCGCAGATCGACGAGGCGGTGACGAAGGTGCGCGAGGTGGTGGGAGAGGGGGGGTGACGGCTCCCCTCGGGGGATGAGGGTGGTATATTTCCTCCACCTCCGGACCCAATCGGTTCGGGGGGTGTTTCACCCCGGCTGAGCCCCCGCACGCCGTGCGGCTCCACCCAAACGAACGGGAATCGGACCCCTCATGACCGACGGGCCCCACCCCACCATGAAGCAGCGAATGGCCCGAGCCAACGCGGCCTTCGAGCAGGAGGACTTCGCCGCGGCGCTCGCCGAGTTCCGCGAGATCATCCTGGTGCACCCCGACTTTCCGGATGTCCGGAATCGCGCCGGCTTCTGCCGCGCCATGTTGGGGGATGCGGCAGGTGCGCTGGAGGACTTCGACCATGCCGTGCAGGTGAACCCGGACTATGCCGAGGCGCACCTCAATCGGGCACTCCTCCTCAACGAACTGGGGCGCTTCGGCGAGGCGGAAGAAGCGTTTGCGCGGGCCCGGGAGCTGGATCATCGCCCCGGTGAACCCTTCGGGGCGGAGTTGGGGAACCGCATCGCGGTGGAACACGCCAAGCTGGGCGATCTGTACCTTCAGGCCGATGACGCCGGCTCCGCCGTCCGGGAGTACCGGAAGGCACTCGAACTTCGCCCCTACTTCGTGGACATCCGGACCCGGCTGGCCCAGGCGTATCTGGTGCTGGGAGATGCGGAGGCCGCCGTGACGGAGCTGGAGGAGGCTCTGGCGGAGCACCCCTCCTTCACATCGGCGCGCGTTCGCCTCGGAGTGGCGCTCCGACGCATGGGGCGCATGGACGAAGCCGCCGCCGAGTGGCGCACCTGCCTGGAGGTGGAGCCGGAGAACTGGCGGGCGCGCGCCTACCTGGAATCGGTGGGCGTTCGGGTGGAGGAGGTGGCCTGATGAATCCCCGTCGGTCTCCCCTCCGCGCCCTCCGGATCGCCTCTCTGGCCCTGATCACGCTGCTTCCCCTCGCCGCCTGCGGCTCCGGGGGATCGGAGGGGGAGACCATTCGCCGTGGTGATGAGGCCTTCGCTCGCGACGACTTCCCCGAGGCCTTGGCCGAATACCGGCTCGCCCTTCGCCAGGGGAGCCGTGGAGTCCCCGTCCTGGTCCGCACCGCCCACGCCTACGCCCACCTCGGTCGCATCGATCAGGCCCGGGACCACTACCGGGAAGCCATCGAGGCGGATCCGTCGGTGGCGGACCTGGCTGCCTCCGACCTCCTTCGGGTGGCCCTCCTCGCCACGGAGCGGGGGGATGGGATCGGCGCCGCCGCGGCGGTGGAGGCCGCCCTCGAACTCCTCCCCGGGGTGAGCCTGACGGGGATCGCCCTCCCGCTGGCTCGGCACTTCTCCCGGAACGGTCAGTTCGGACAGGCGCTCCCCTACTTCCAGAAGGCGGCGCAGGAGATGGGGGACGACCCCCAGGTGCTCTTCGAGATGGCGCAGGCCCATCAGGAGCTGGGCGACTGCCGCCGGGCACTGGCCTTCTTCGAGCAGGTCCGGAGCCAGGTCTCGGCGGCGCAGCGCTCTGCCGTGGACTGGCACATGGGGAACTGTTCCTTCGAACTGGCGCGCCGTGCACAGGACCGGGGGGATGGGGACGAGGCCCTCCAGCTCTACCGCACCATGGCCCAGATCGGAGAACCCCGCAACCGTCTCGGCCAGGCCTGGTTCGAGATGGGTGAACTCCTGGCGACCCAGGGAGAGTGCGCCGCCGCACTCCGCGCCTTCGAGCAGGTGCAGCGCGAAGATCTGGCGGGGGCGTTCCTCCTCCAGCGGGCCCGCGACCGGGAAGACGACATCCGCTTTCGGCGGAACCGGGATCGGCCCTGCTGACCCTCCTTCCACTCCTCTCATTTACGAACATCTCTCAGGAACTTCGTACTTCATGAACGTCCCCCTTCTCGATCTCAAGCCCCAGTACGCCGCGCTCAGGGAGGAACTCGACCGAGCCGTCGGCGAGGTGGTGGCCTCCCAGGGGTTCATCCTGGGCCCGGTGGTGGATGCCTTCGAGGCGGAAATGGCCCGGTATGTGGGCGTCCCTCACGCCATCGGGTGCGCGTCGGGGACGGACGCCCTCCTCCTCCCCCTGAAGGCGCTGGATCCCGAACCGGGGGATGAGGTGATCCTCCCGGCTTTCACCTTCTTCGCCACCGCGGGGGCGGTCTGGAACGCCGGGTTCACTCCCGTCTTCTGCGACATCGACCCGGTGAGCTTCAACGTCACCCGGGAGACGGTGGAGGCGGTGTGGAGCGAGCGTACCCGGGCGGTCATCCCCGTTCACCTCTTCGGGCAGATGGCGCCGGTGGAGGAGATCCTGGCGCTGGCCCACGACAAAGGGGGAGAAGTTCTGGTGCTGGAGGACGCCGCTCAGGCCATCGGTGCCAAGCGCCGGGCGCCTTCCGGGTGGAGCGCGGGCAACCTTTCCGGGGCGCCGGGAGGTCCATACGGAGTAGGGGAACTCCGGGATGGATGGATCGAGGCCGGAGCCATGGGGCACGTCGGAGCCTTCTCCTTCTTTCCGTCGAAAAATCTGGGAGCCTTCGGAGACGCCGGGCTCGTCACCACCCTCGGCGAGGAGATGGCGGATCGGGTGGGAAAGCTCCGGGTCCATGGAGGACGCCAGATGTACCATCACGAAATGGTGGGGACAAATTCCCGGATCGACGCCCTTCAGGCGGCCGTACTCCGGGTGAAGCTCCCCCATCTGGACGGGTGGGCCGAGGCGCGGCGGAAGAACGCACGATTCTACGACGAGGCACTGGCAGGGATCGACGGCGTCACCCTCCCGGAAACCCTCGAAGGGAATTTCCACGTCTACAATCAGTACACCGTCCGAGCCGACCGCCGGGACGAACTCAAGGGCCGGCTTCAGGAGCAGGGGATTGGTTCCGGGGTATACTATCCCAAGGCGCTCCACCTGCAGGAATGTTTCTCCTCGCTGGGTGGGGAGTCGGGCCGGCTCCCACACGCCGAGGCCGCCTGCGAGGAGGTGCTCTCACTTCCCATCTTCCCCGAGCTGGGGGAGGAGCGGTTGGGGCGGGTGGCCGATGCCGTCAGGGCCTTCTACGGGGCGTGAGCGTCCTCACGAAGGTTCGCCGCAGAGTTGAACTTGACCAGGGATCACGCGACACTTGAAGGCTATGCGCTTCTTCCACATCCCCCTCGCCGTCCTCCTCCTCGCCCTCGCTGCGTGCTCCTCCACCCCTCGGTTTCAGGGGATGGACGCGGACGCCCTCTTCGCTCATGGAGAGGCCGCCTTCGAGGAGCGGGATTGGAGCGAGGCCATCGCCGCCCTCGAGCGCGTGGTGACCACCACCCCCGGCTTCGACCGGAGCGCCGAGGCTCGCCACATGATCGCCCGAGCCTACTTCCAGCGCAGGGAGTATCTGACGGCGGCGGCGGAGTGGGAGCGCCTCCTCCAGCGGCACCCCTCCCATGGCCTCGCCCCCGAGGCGTCGCTGGGGATCTGCCGGGCGAACGCCGCCCTCGCACCCATCGCCCAGCGGGATCAGGAATACACCCGGAGGGCGCGGGAGGTCTGCCGACAGACGGCGCTGGATTTCCAGGGGATGAATGTGGCGGTGGAGGCCGACTCCATCCGTCGGGAGATGGTGAACCGCCTTGCCGAAAACACCTACATCCAGGGGCGCTTCTACCAGCGGCGTGGGCTCCACAACTCGGCGGTGATGGTCTTCCAGGATCTGGTGGACTACTTCCCCGACTCGGACTGGGCGGCGCGTGGGTTCCTCGCCCTCTACCGCTCCTACGACGCCATGGGATGGGAAGAGGAGCGGGAAGAGGTGTTCGACCGGCTGGTCTTCCTCTACCCCGACTCGGAGGAGGCGCGGGAACTCCAGAACGAGCGGCGGGCAGAGAACGGCAACGGCGGGGATGACCTCTGACGGGGAGGGGCGCCGGCGGGTCGGAATTTTTGGGGGGACCTTCGACCCCATCCACCTGGGGCACCTGGCGGTGGCTCAGGACACCCTCGAGGCGCTCTCCCTGGACCGGGTGGTCTTCATCCCCGCCGGACGTCCGCCCCACAAATCCGGACACGGGATCACTCCCGGCGCCCTCCGTCTCCGGATGGTCCGGGCCGCCGTGGAAGGGGACGAGAGGTTCGCGGTGTCGGATGTGGAGCTGCGGCGGGAAGGTCCATCGTGGACGGTGGACACCCTGCGGGAGCTCCGGGAACAGGACCAGGACGCCGAGTACTTCCTCCTCATGGGGGTGGACCAGTGGGCTGGGTTCGGAGGGTGGCGTGAACCCCGTGAGATCTCGGAGTTGGCCCGGATCGTCGTCATGGCCCGGAGCGGAGAGTCGCCCGGGGATCGGATGCCGGCCTTTTCCGATATGGCGCCGCCCCCGGCGCACCTCGAGGTTCAGGTGACCCGGCTGGATCTCTCCTCTTCGGAGATCCGCTCCAGGGTTCGCTCGGACCGATCGATTCGCTACCTCGTTCCGGAGCCGGTGCTCGGGATCATCGAGGCCTCCAAGATGTACCTGTAAAGACCATGAAAGACCTACTGAAAAAGCTGTTCGGATCCGGGCACGAGCGGGAGGTGAAGAAGCTCCAGCCCCTCATCGACGAAATCAACGAGATCTACGCCGGGCTGGCCGCCCTCTCCGACGAGGAGCTGAGAGCCAAGACCGACGAGTTCCGTGGGTACATCCAGGAGCGGACGAGCGCTCTCCAGACCGAGATTACCGAACTCAGGTCCAGAAAGGCCCGGACGGTGGACGCCGGGGAGAGGGAAAGCCTGGCGCTGGACATCGGGGAGCTGGAGGTGAAGCTCAAGGACGAGATCTCCGAGGCGCTGGAGGATCTCCTCCCCGAGGCGTTCGCCGTGGTGAAGGATGCCTGCCGCCGCCTCGTGGGGCGGGAGGTAAAGGTCCTGAACCAGACGCTGACCTGGGACATGATCCCCTACGATGTTCAGCTCGTGGGCGGGATCGCCCTCCACCGGGGAACCGCCGCCGAGATGCAGACCGGTGAGGGGAAGACCCTCTCCGCCACCATGCCCCTCTATCTGAACGCCCTCGCCGGGCGTGGCGCCCACCTGGTCACGGTGAATTCCTACCTGGCGCAGCGGGATGCCGAGTGGATGGGGGCCATCTACACCTTCCTGGGGCTCACCGTGGGGGTCATCGACCTCCACGAACCGGGGAGCGAGGGGCGTCGGGAAGCGTATCGCGCCGACATCACCTACGGGACCAACAACGAGTACGGGTTCGACTACCTCCGCGACAACATGGTGCACTCCCTGGACCGGCGGGTTCAGCGGGAGCACTTCTACGCCATCATCGACGAGGTGGACTCCATCCTCATCGACGAGGCCCGGACTCCCCTCATC
>JBJHBD010000067.1:0-17359 GCA_050485305.1 Gemmatimonadota bacterium | reverse complement strand
CAGCCGGAGATCTGCTCATCGAGCAGACCCTCCAGACCTTTCTCCACGGATTCCTCCACTGCCGGGAATCCGATCCGAAGGAGGCGCTGGCGGCAGGCGAGCGCGTCGGTGCGCCCTCCATCTGGCGGGGCGCCTGAACCCATCCCAACACCAAGGAAACACGAATGTCGGAGAAGACGCTGGTTCACTACGAGGTCCGGGACAAGGTCGCCGTTCTCACCATGGACGACCCCCCGGCCAATACCTACACCTACGAGATGATGCAGGACCTGGACCGCGCCATCCTCCGGGCCCGCATGGACAACGATGCGTGGGTCATCGTAGTGACGGGGCGCGGCGAGAAGTTCTTCAGCGCGGGGGCCAACATCGGGATGCTGAACTCGGTGGATCCCACCTTCAAGTACTTCTTCTGCCTCCACGCAAACGAGACGCTCAGCCGCCTCGAGCAGACTCCGAAGCTCACCATTGCCGCCCTCAACGGGCACACGGTGGGCGGCGGCCTCG
This sequence comes from Gemmatimonadota bacterium, assembly GCA_050485305.1. Classification (GTDB taxonomy): domain Bacteria; phylum Gemmatimonadota; class Gemmatimonadetes; order Longimicrobiales; family Gaopeijiaceae; genus JBJHBD01. The sequence continues at coordinate 16,855 of JBJHBD010000067.1, read as the reverse complement.
AGATCGCCATGGCGTGCGACATGCGGATCGCCCGGAAGGGGAATGGAAAGGTGGGGCTCCCGGAGATCAATCTGGGCGTCCTTCCCGGGACCGGCGGAACGCAGCGCCTGGCTCGCCTGGTGGGGAAGACGCAGGCCATCGAGCTCATGATCACCGGGGACACCTTCGACTTCGACGTGGCCCGCGAGAAGGGACTCGTCAATCAGGTGTGGGAGGCCGAGAGCCACGATGCCTTCATGACCAAGATCCTGGAGTACGCCCGCTCCTTCACCCCGCCCAACACGGCGTCCAAGGCGGTGGGGCTCATCAAGCGGTCGGTGCAGAGCGGCGCCGAGGTTCCCTTCGAGAGCGGTCTCGCCATCGAGCGGGAGCTCCAGCAGCAGCTCTTCCAGAGCGCCGACGCCAAGGAGGGTCTTGCCGCCTACATCGAGAAGCGGAAGCCCGGCTTCTCCGGAAAGTAAGAGGCCGATGAGCGAGAGTATCCGCACGCAACTCTGGATCGGCAACAACTGGGAAGACGCGGCCTCGGGCGAAACCTTCGAGACGCGGAACCCCGCCACCGGTGAGGTGATCGCCCGGGTGGCGCGGGGAGGTGAAGGGGATGTGGACCGGGCCGTTTCGGCGGCCCGGTCCGCCTTCGCCGACCCGAAGTGGCGCCGCATGAACCCCCACAAACGAAGCGCCCTCCTCTGGAAGCTGGCGGAACTCATCGAGGCGAACGCCGACGAGTTGGGAGCGCTGGAGACCCGGGACAACGGGAAGCCCTACTTCGAATCGCGTCAGGTGGACCTTCCTTCGGTGGTGGAGAACTTCCGGTACTTCGCCGGAATCGCCGACAAGATCCACGGAGCCACCATCCCGGTGAAGGGACCCTACCTGAACTACACCCTCCGGGAGCCGCAGGGGGTGGTGGGAATCATCACTCCCTGGAACTTCCCCCTCTCGCTGGCGGCGTGGAAGGTGGCGCCTGCGCTGGCGTGCGGGAACACGGTGGTGCTGAAGCCCGCCGAGGAGACCCCCCTCACCGCGCTCCGTCTCGGTGAACTGGCCGCCGAGGCCGGGTTCCCCACCGGTGTCCTGAACGTGGTCCCCGGCTTTGGAGAAGAGGCGGGGGCGGCGCTGGTCCGTCACCCCGGCGTGGACGCCATCCACTTCACCGGTTCCACCGAGGTGGGGCGCATCGTTATGCGAACCGCCGCCGACTCCCTCAAGAAGGTGTCCCTGGAGCTGGGAGGGAAGTCCCCCAACGTGGTCTTCGCCGACGCCGACGTGCAGGCGGCGGTCCGGGGAGCGAACACCGGAATCTTCTACGGGAAAGGGGAGGTCTGCGCCGCCGGATCCCGCATCCTGGTGGAGCGGGCGGTCTACGACGAGTTCGTGGAGAGCTTCGCGGGCCGGGCGGCGAAGATGACGGTGGGCGATCCCATGGACTCCGGCACCCGACTCGGCGCCATCGTGAGCGAAGGCCAGCTCGAGCGAGTGCTGGGGTACATCGAAGGAGGGAGGAAGGAGGGAGCCCGCCTCGTCACCGGAGGGAATCGGGTGCAGGTGGACGGGAAGGGGAACTTCGTGGAAGCCACCGTCTTCGCCGACGTGACTCCCGAGATGACCATCGCCAGGGAAGAGATCTTCGGTCCGGTGGCAGCGGTCATCCCCTTCGAGGACTTCGAGGATGGGGTGTCGAAGGCGAACGCCACCATCTATGGGCTCGCCTCCGGCGTCTGGACCCGGGACGTGGGGAAGGCGCACCGCTTCGCCGCCGAACTCCAGGCGGGAACGGTGTGGGTGAACACCTACAACCAGTACGACTCCGGGTCCCCCTTCGGCGGGTACAAGCAGAGCGGCTTCGGGAGGGACCTGGGGTGGGAGTCCGCCGTGGAGAAGTACACCCAGGTCAAGAGCGTCTGGGTGGCGCTGGATTGACGCCCCTCGGGGTCCCGTGATCCGTCTCTCATCCTCCCTCCTCCCCACCCCCTCCCACCACCGGGAGTGGACGGGGGAACACGCCGTCCTCCCCCGATTCCGGGTGGAGGACGGCGTCGTTACGGTGGAGGGGGTCCGAAACTTCCGGTGGCATGACGGAGAGTCCGGCGAGCCCCGATGGGAGACCCGGAGCTACCGGCTCGAACACCTCCACCGCCTCTGGCTCGCGGTGACCCCTTTCACCACCCTCTGGAGAGGCCCCGCTCACACCCTCCTCAGCTTCCAGTTCGGGGAGGACACCTTCCTCGCTGTCTCGGTGGAGGCCCGTCGGGAGGTGGGAGAGACGTTCGGGATCGTAAAGGGGATGCTCCGCCGCTTCGAACTCATCTATGTGGCGGGGGACGAGCGGGACCTGGTGGGGCTGCGCGCCGTCCATCGCCCGGATCAGGTCTTCCTCTACCCGGTAAGGGTGAGGGAGGAGGGGGTACGGACCATCTTCCTCCAGGTGGCCGGCTCGGCAAACCGCCTCCTGGACCACCCGGAGTTCTACCACACGGTGACGAACAACTGCACCACCCGCATCGTGGACCATGTAAACGCGGTGACGCCGCGCCGGATCCCCCGGTGGGACTGGCGAATCCTCATCCCGGGGTACTCGGATGCGCTCGCGTGGAAGCTGGGGCTTCTGGATGTGGAGGGGACCGTCGCGCAGGCCCGAAGGCGCTGGTTCGTGAACCACCGGGCGGAACGGTGGATCGACGCTCCCGATTTTTCCCTTCGCATTCGATGGGAGGATGGGGATTCGCCCCCCGACTCCCCCCTTCGTACCCCCCTTTCGTACCCTTAACTTGTCGGGTCCCTCCAGCCCAACCCTTCAAACCCGGAACCCGGTCATGTCTCGCAGGAGCGCCTGGATCATCGACGCCGTCCGCACCCCCATCGGTCGTCATGGCGGCGGGCTCGCCCCCGTCCGTCCCGACGATCTGGCGGCGGGGCTCCTCACCGCGTTGATGGAGCGGAACGGGGTGGACCCGGAGACCGTGGACGACGTCATCCTGGGGTGTACGAATCAGGCAGGCGAGGACAATCGCAATGTGGCACGGATGGCCCTCCTCAGCGCCGGCTTTCCCGTCACCGTCCCCGGCCAGACGGTGAACCGCCTCTGCGGGTCAGGGATGCAGGCGATCCTGAATGCGGCCCAGGCCATCGCTGCGGGAGAGGGAGACGTCTTCGTGGCGGGAGGGGTGGAGAGCATGAGCCGGGCCCCCTGGGTCCTCCTCAAGCCGGACACCGGATACCCCCGGGGCACCCCCGAGATGGCCGATACCGTCCTGGGGTGGCGCTTCCCCAACCCGGCCTTCCCGGCGGAGTGGACCATGGGGCTGGGGGAGACCGCGGAGGTGGTTGCGGAGGAGTACGGGGTCACCCGGGAAGAGCAGGACGCCTTCGCGGCGGAGAGCCAGCGCCGAGCCGAGGCGGCAAAGGCCCATGGACGCTTCGACGCCGAGATCGTCCCGGTCACCGTCCCCCGACGAAAGGGAGATCCGGTGGTGGTGACCGACGACGAACACCCCCGCCCCGGCACCACGGTGAATGACCTGGCCCGCCTCCGCCCCGTCTTCCGTGCCGGGGGAACGGTGACGGCGGGGAACGCCTCCGGAATCAACGATGGGGCCGCCGCACTCCTGGTAGTTTCGGAAGAGCGTGGAAAGGCGCTCGGTCTCACGCCCCTCGCCCGGGTGGTGGCGGGGGCGGTGGCGGGGGTGGAGCCACACCGGATGGGGGTGGGACCGATCCCATCCTCCCGGAAGGCGCTGGCACGAGCCGGGATGACCCCGGCGAACATCGAACTCGCGGAGTTGAACGAAGCCTTCGCCGCGCAGGCCATCCCCTGTGTGCGAGAGCTGGAGCTGGACCCGGAACGGGTCAATGTGAATGGAGGGGCCATTGCCCTGGGGCACCCGGTGGGGTGCTCCGGCGCGCGCATCGTGGGGACGCTGGTCCACGAGATGCGGCAGCGGGGCGCGGGGACGGGGCTCGCCTCCATGTGTATCGGGGTGGGTCAGGGGATCGCCCTCGTGGTGGATCGCCCCTGAAGAACGGAGAAACGTCGGTGGTGACCGGAACCGGTGAATGGGAGGAAGGAGGCGTGAGCGACGACCGAGGGGAGGGTGCGATGGAGCGGGTGGCGGTGCTGGGGGCGGGTACAATGGGGCACGGGATCGCCCAGGTTTCCGCGCAAGCAGGCCATCGGGTCTCCCTCTTCGACCCCTCCGGGGAGGCGTTGGATCGGGGGATGGCGGCGGTGGCGGCCAATCTGGAAAAGGGGGTCTCCCTCGGGAAGGTGGAGTCCGGCGACCGCGATGCCGCCCTTGCCCGCCTGACCCGAGCCGGATCGCTGGAAGAGGCGGTTCACAGGGCGACCCTCGTCATCGAGGCGGCCCCCGAGCGGCTGGAGCTCAAGCGCGATCTCTTCCGGGAGGTGGAGAGGGCGACACCATCCGGGGCGCTCCTGGCCTCCAACACCTCGTCCCTCTCCATCGATGCCCTTTCCGAGGGGCTCGCAGATCCGGGTAGATTTTTCGGACTCCACTTCTTCAACCCGGTGCACATCATGGCGCTGGTGGAGGTGGTTCATGGACCCCGGACCTCCCCCGCAGCGCTGGATCGGGGAGTGGCGTTCGCCCGGGGGCTCGGAAAGGAGCCCATCATCGTCCGGGATTCCCCCGGCTTCGCCTCCTCCCGCCTCGGGGTGGCGCTGGGGCTCGAGGCCATCCGGATGGTAGAGGAGGGGGTGGCCTCTCCGGAGGATATCGACAAGGCCATGACCCTCGGATATCGTCACCCCATGGGCCCCCTCCGTCTCACCGACCTGGTGGGGCTGGACATTCGCCTTGGAATCGCCGAATACCTTCACGAAACCCTCGGATCCGACGCCTTCTCTCCCCCTGAACTGATGCGCCGCATGGTTGCGGAGGGGAAGCTGGGGAAGAAGTCCGGCGAGGGCTTCTACCGCTGGGATGGGTAAATTCGCCTCCCGCCACCCTCGAACCTCACATTCCGACCCCCGCCCCTCTCCGGAGAACTCCGTGGACTTTGAAACGATCCTGGTTCGGAAGGATGGCCCCATCGCCATCATCACCCTGAACCGTCCCGACAAGCTGAACGCCCTGAACAGCGTGGTCCGGCGAGAGATCACCGAGGCGGTGGACGCCCTCGCACTGGATGACGATGTGAAAGTGGCGGTCCTCCATGGCGCCGGGGAGAAGGCGTTTGTCGCCGGAGCCGACGTCTCGGAGTTCGCGGGGCGAACCCCCCAGGAACAGCGGGAGGTGTACAACCACCGGCGGGTCTATGACGCAGTGGCCGAGTTCCCGAAGCCGATTCTCTGCGCCATCCACGGCTTCTGCCTGGGAGGGGGGTCCGAGCTGGCGCTGGCCTGTGATGTCCGTGTAGCCGACCGCACCGCCCGCTTCAGCCAGGCCGAGATCCGCCTCGGGCTCATCCCCGGAGCGGGGGGAACCCAGCGACTGGCGCGCCTGGTAGGCGCGGGCCAGGCCATGCGCATCGCCCTTACCGGAGACATGATCGATGCCGAGGAGGCGTACCGGATCGGGCTGGTGGAATTCCTCACCGAGGAGGGGAACCACCTGGAGAAGGCGCTGGAGGTGGCGGGCCGGATGGCCCGCTGGAGCCCGGTAGCCCTCCGGCTGGCGAAGCGATCCGTGAAAGCGGCACTGGAGACGCCCCTCTCGGCCGGGCTGGAGCTGGAGCGGGAGCTCTTCCTGGCGGCCTTCGGGTCCGATGACGGGAGAGAAGGGGTGAGTGCCTTCGTGGAGAAGCGCGATCCGGAATTCCGGGGAAGCTGAGGAGGGGCGATGACACCGGAAGACCTTCCGGGTGGGCCCGAGGGCGGGACTCCCCCTCCTGAGAGTGAGGCGGCGGCGGAGCTGAATGCCCTGCGAGCCCGGATCTCGGAGGTGGACGACGCCCTCATCCGCCTCATGGGAGAACGCCGGAGCCTCGTTCTTCAGGTGGGCGCCACCAAGGCTCACTTCGGTCTTCCGGTTCTGGACCCGGCCCGGGAAGCGCAGGTGGCTCGCCGCGTGGCGGAGCGAGCCCGGGAACTCGGGGTGGACGAGGAGATGGCGCGGGACGTGATCTGGCGGATCATGGCCTCCGCCCGTGAAGAGCAGGAAGGGCGCCCGGGGGGGTGGCCCGACCTTCCGGACCCGCCCCCGGCCCCCTGAATTCCCGCGTCAGTCCCCCGAGAGGAAGGCCACCACCCGGTGGGACTCTCCCTGGGGGACCCGCACCAGGAAGGACCGTCCCGGAGGCGTCACCCCTCGAACCAGATGGGGATTCATCTCCCGAAGAAGTGCCGGAGAGACCTCAAGCGCTCGGGCCACCTGGGAGATGGGGGTACCCGGCGGGACCATGACCTGGTCGAAGAGGTAGGGGAGCGACGGCTCCACCTCGAAGCCGAAGAGATCGGCCTGCTGGGCCAGGAGGGCGGCCGCGAGGATCTTCGGCACGTAATCCCGCGTCTCTCGCGGGAGGTGCTCGATGATCTCCCAGTAGAGGGCTTCATCCCCCCCGTTGCGCGCGCCGACCCGAGCCAGCGCCTGGAAGACCCGGGCCGGACCGGCATTGTACGCTGCGGCGGCCAGGTACCAGGACCCGAAGAGGGTGTGGAGTTCTTCGAGGTAGTCGAGGGCGGCGTCGGTGGCGCGGATGGGATCCCGCCGCTCATCCACCCACCCGTCCACCGTGAGCCCGTAGGCCCGTGCGGTAGCTCCCAGGAACTGCCACATCCCGGAGGCCGAAGCCTCGGAGGTAGCGCCCACCGAGAGTCCCGACTCGATCATGGCCAGGTAGAGGAGCTCCTCCGGCATCCCTCGGGCGGCGAGCTTCCCCCGGACCATCCCCCCATAGAGCCCCTCACGCACCAGGTACATCTCCATGGTGGGGCGATCGGTGGTGAGGAACCGCCTGACCCACCGGTCTACCCGATCATTCACCTCCATGGGGAGGCGAGAGTCCAAGAGAGCGGCGGTGGCGTCGGGAACGTCGAAGGGAGGTGGAACCCGCTCCTCCGCATTTCCGAGGAAGGCCACCAGCACGAGGAGAACCGCGACGACGCTCACGCCGGCGAAGGCGCGACGGACGACCCGGGGAAGGTGGAGTCGGCGCCGAAGTGCTTTCCATCCGAGGCGAACCGACTGGAGACGGGTGCGCCCTCCCCGGAGGGTTCCGGTACTTCGGGGGCGATCGCTACGAGCTTCTTCAGCCATGTCTATGCTCCTTTCCCACCGTATGCCCGAAGAGGGGCCAACGAGTGATCGCTGGTTGTACGACGGGGGAGACGGAAAGGGTCCGGCCACGCGGTGCGCAACCGGACCCCGTCACATGAATTCGGAACTCAGCCCTGCGGATAGACCGAAATGGAGGGCCGGCGACGGATGTGCTCGAACTTCACCTCGCCGTCGACGAGGGCAAAAAGGGTATCGTCGTTCCCGCGCCCGACATTCTTCCCGGGGTGGAACTTCGTCCCGCGCTGACGCACCAGAATTCCTCCGGCGCGAACCCGCTCCCCACCGTAGCGCTTCACTCCCAGGTACTGGGGGTTCGAATCGCGCCCGTTCCGGCTGGAGCCTACTCCCTTTTTGTGTGCCATCGGAAAGCCTCTCTATCGCTCGTTCGCGGGAACGGGGTCGTCAGACCACCACGTTCCTGACCTGGATCTCGGTGAAGCCCTGCCGGTGACCCTGCTTCTTGCGGTACTGCTTCCGCCGCTTCCGCTTGAAGACGATCACCTTGTCATCGCGACCGTGGGTCAGGACCTCGGCCTCCACACGGGCTCCCTCCACCGCCGGGCTCCCTACCTGGACGGTGTCGCCGTCACCGGTGAGGAGCACGTCGTCGAAGGTGACCTGATCCCCTGCCTCGGCGTCGAGGGAGGGAACCCGAATCTTCACTCCGGGCTCTGCCCGAAACTGTTTTCCACCCGTCCGAAAGACCGCGTACATCTGAACCTCGATCCGGTTCGCTGTTCCTGTTTGGCCGGCTCCTGTGACCGGGGATCACCACTGGCACCCCGACCCCAGACCGTTAGCCTGAGTAATTTAAGGAAACGGCCGTGGGGGTCAACAGGCTGTCAAGCCGGTTGACGGGTGACGTACCGCTCCGTCACGTCATTCCGGGCCGGACCCGAGAGGAGCCGGAACTCATCCTCCCGAAGAAGGGGATCGTCGTGGAGTTCAAGCTCCATCCCCACACGCTTGCGAAGCCGGGCCAGGAAGTCGGGCTCCTCTTCCCGGAGATGGAGCGCCACCTCGGGGTGGACCCGGACGAGGATGGTTCGCTCGTCTCCCGAGACCGAGGCCCGCTTGAGGCTGCGTTCCACCCGCCGAGCCACCGTCGCCGGGGTGAAGACCCGCCCCGCCCCACCACAGTGGGTACAGGGATCGGAGAGCGTCTGAATGAGGGAGGGGCGGACCCGCTGCCGGGTCATCTCGATGAGCCCCAACTCCGAGACGGCGAAGGCCTTGGTCCGAGCCCGATCGCGACCGAGGTGGGTGCGGAGTTCCTGCAGGACCTTGTCCCGGTTCCCCTGGGACTCCATGTCGATGAAGTCCACCACGATGATCCCCCCCATGTCCCGGAGGCGGAGCTGGCGGGCGATCTCCCGGGCGGCATCCATGTTCGTCCGGAGGATGGTCTCTTCCGGATCCTTCTTCCCCTTCCCGGTGAAGCGCCCCGTATTCACATCGATGGAGACCAGCGCTTCGGTGGGCTCCACGATGATGTATCCGCCGGAAGCCAGCATGACCTTTCGCTGGAACGCCTCTCCAATCTCCTCCTCGATCTCGTACCGGTCGAAGAGGGGCGTTTTTTCGGTGTAGAGCCGGACCCGGTCCAGGAGCTCCGGGTCGATGTTCTTCACATACTGGACGATCTCGTTGTGGGCCTGCTTGGAGTCCACGATGAGGGCGTCGAACTTCCCCGAGAAGAGATCCCGAATGACCCCGGAGATGAGGCGGGCCTCCCGGTGGATGAGGGCCGGGGCCTTGGACGAACGTGCCCGCCCCTGGATCTTCTTCCACGAAGAGTGGAGCCGCTTGAACTCCCCCTCGAACTTCTCCCGGGTGAGCTCCTCTCCCACCGTCCGGATGATGATCCCGCCCGAGTCCTTCGGAAGAATTTCTTTGGCCAGTGCACGGAGCCGCGCCCGCTCCTCCCGCCCATCAATCTTCCGGCTCACCCCCACATGGGAGGAGGAGGGCATGTAGACGAGAAAACGCCCGGGGAGGGAGATCTGGGCGGTGAGGCGGGGGCCCTTGGTGGAGATGGGTTCCTTCGTCGCCTGCACCAGAAGGGTGTCCCCCTTCTTCAGGTTCTCCTGGATGGGGGGATACTTCTTCGAGCGACGTCGCCCCCCATTCCCGTTCCCCTCCTCCTCCTCTTCATCCAGGTCCCCGTAGTCCAGATCCGAGACATGGAGAAATCCGGCCTTCTCCGTCCCGATGTCCACGAAGGCGGCCTGAATTCCGGGGAGGACGGCCTCGACCCGTCCCAGGTAGATGTCCCCTACGATGCGGTCCTGATCGGGGCGGTCGAGCATGAGTTCGACGAGCCGATCATCTTCCAGCAGCGCCACCCACGACTCCTGCGGGGTGGAGCTGATCAGAATCTCTCTTTTCAAATTGGTTTCCCGGTTCTTCAGAGTCGTCGGCCCCGAATCGATCCCGGTCCTCGCCATCTGCGGACTCCGTTCCGACCCCCTCCCTCCATGGGAGGACCACCGGATACGGCTGTCCCGATGCCGAGGGCAGGTCCCGATCCTGCGGGTCCGCTCCCCGATACCCGCACCCCTTCCGGCCTTTGTCGGATGAGTGCGGTCAGTTTTCTATGCGGCGTGGAATGCCTCTTCCACCAGCCGGCGTCCGATCACGATCTTCTGGATTTCACTCGTTCCCTCCCCGATCTCACACACCTTCGCATCGCGAAGCATGCGCTCGACGGGGAATTCGTCCGTATAGCCGGCCCCACCCATGACCTGAACTGCCTGGATGGTCGCCTTCATGGACAACTCCGATGCAAAGAGCTTCGCCATGGCCGCCTCCTTGGAGTAGGGTCGTCCCCGCTCCATGAGCCAGGCCGCATGATAGGTGAGGTGGCGCGCCGCCTGCACCTCGGTGGCGAGTTCGGCCAGCCGGAACTGCACCGGCTGCTGATCGAAGATAACCTTCCCGAACTGACGTCTCCGGTTCGTATACTCCAACGCGGTCTCCAAGGCTCCCTCGGCGAGGCCGAGCGAGAGGGCGGCGATCCCCACCCGCCCCGAATCCAGCGTCTTCATGAAGTTGATGAATCCCTCGCCCTCTTCCCCCACCCGCAGACCATCGTGGACGAGGGCGTCCTCCAGGAGGAGCTCCCGGGTGTCGGAGGCCCGCCACCCCATCTTGTCCTCCTTCTTCCCCGCACGAACCCCCTCGATGTACCCCACCGACGCCGCGGAACCCATCCCCACCCGGGCTACCTCCTCCGGATCGGTGGTGGGCTTCGTCACGATGAAGTTGGTGATCCCCTTCGTTCCACGCTCCGGATCCGTGACCGCGGTCACGGTGAAGATCTCCCCCACGCCGGCGTGGGTGATGAAGATCTTGGATCCATTCAGGCACCACTGATCCCCTTCCCTCACCGCCCGGGTCCGGCTTCCCCCGGCATCGGACCCCGCCCCCGGTTCGGTGAGGCCGAAGCCTCCCAGCACCTCGCCCCGCGCCAGGAGGGGGATGTACCGCTCCTTCTGCTCTTCCGTGCCGAAGTTCAGAATGGGGGTGGTTCCCAGGGTGGTGTGGGCCGACACGGTGATGGCGTGGGAGGCGTCCACCCGGGCCAATTCCTCCACCACCAGGAGGTAGCTCAGCGGATCTTTCCCCTGGCCTCCGTATTCGGTGGGGATGGGCATTCCGAGGAACCCCATCTCCGCCATGGCCTTTACATTGTCCCAGGGGAAACGTGAGGTGTGGTCCAGCTCGGTGGCCACCGGTGCGATGGCCTCACGAGCAAACCCCCGGATCTTCTTCCGGAGGGCCCGATGGTCGTCGTTCAGGTACGGGTCCATGTCTTCCGGGATGTCGTGGGAGTGCCGATGAACCTTCTTTCGGCATCCTCGGAAGTTACCCCCGAAGGAGAGCTTCCAAAACCCCGGGCCACCCGAGACACCCGTCACACCCATTGCACCGCTCCTCCCCCTTCACCTCGCCGAACCACCCCAGGAGGGCCCGCCGTCGGCACCCCGTACCGCCGGCGTAGCGGGCCACCGCCCGATGCTTCTCCCCTTCGGCCCGGCGCCGCTCCAGCCGGTGACGGAGCCACCCCTCCCGCCACCCCCTCATCATGGCCGGGAGGGTTCGCACCGGAGGATGGGTCCGATCGAGGAAGGCGCGATGCACCGCGGCGTCCTGCGGCGCGTGGAGGGCGAGGCAGAGCCCGGTGTTCCCATCCCGTCCGGCTCTGCCGGCCTCCTGATAATAGTCTTCCAGTGAACCGGGGAGCTGGTCGTGGATGACCAGTCGAACGTCGGGACGATCGATCCCCATCCCGAAGGCGTTGGTGGCCACGATGACGGGTGCCGGATCCTCCATGAAGTACCCCTGGACCCGAGCCCGCTCCCCTGCCGGAAGTCCGGCGTGGTAGGCCTCGGCGCGGATCCCGAATCGAGCGAGGGCGTCCCGGACCAGCTCCACCCGCCGCCGGGTGGAGGCGTACACCATTCGCCCTCCCGGGGCACTCCGGATGAGTTCCCGGACGATGCGCACCTTCTGATCCAGCCCCTCGGCCCGGCGCACCCCCCAGAGGAGGTTGGGGCGGTCGAAGCTCCCCAGAACCCGCACCGGGTCCCGGAGGCGGAGCGATCCCTCGATGTCGGCGCGCACCCGCGGGGTGGCTGTGGCGGTGAGGGCCAAGACGGGGGTGCCGAGACTGTCCCGCACCGGTCCCAACTCCCGGTAGTGTGGGCGGAAATCATGGCCCCAGCAGGAGATGCAGTGTGCCTCATCCACCACGAGGAGCGAGGGCGCTCCCTCCCGGAGGAGTTCCGTGAAGCCGGGAACCGCGAACCGTTCGGGAGCCACCAGGAGGACCTTGAGCCGGTGGGTGCGAATGCGCTCCATGATCTGTTCCCGCTCCTTGCCCTCGACCCCGGCGTGGAGGGCCGCCGCCGCGATCCCCGCCTCCTCGGCCCGCCGGGCCTGGTCCACCATGAGGGAGACGAGGGGGCAGATCACCACCACCAGGCCGGGGAGGAGGAGGGCGGGGACCTGATAGCAGATGCTCTTCCCGCCCCCGGTGGGGAGGATCCCCACCGCGTCCCGCCCCGCCACCGCAGCTTCCACGAGTTCGAGTTGGCCCGGACGAAAGCCCGGGTACCCGAAGTGGCGGCGAAGCACCTCCACCGGATCGCGGGAGGAAGGAGAATCCATCCTCCAGAATCTCGCCCCGCACGGGGCGAAAGAATGTCGCTTCGGGCCTCCTACCAGCTCCAACTGAAGTTCACGAGGGGGAAGATGAAGAGGTCGTCATTGGTGCCTATCGGGGTGGCAATTCCCAGATCGGCGGAGAGGCGTTCTCCGAACAGGCGGATCCCGCCGCCGAGCACCCCTCCCTCCTCGGGGAAGAGGTAGTTCTCGGTGAGAAGCTTCACATGACTCCCCACCCGGTATTCACCTCCCAGGAGGATGGCGGGGCGGGAGGCCAACTCCCGATTCACGAACCCGTATCCGACGCCGAAGTGGAGCGCCGCGTCGGGTTCGCCCACGGTGGTCACCCCGTAGAGGAGACCGGCGGACTCGTCGGCGCGGGGGAGGAAGAAGGCGAGAACGCCCCCGGCGAGTTGCAGATTGTCCCGGAGCCGGATCCCCACCTTGGGGGCGATCCAGAAGGGGATCCCCTCTCCGGCCCAGAAGAGGGGGAAGCCGCCGCCGAAGGTGAGTCGGTCGGTGATCCCCACCGCCGCCAGGGGGAAGAGGACCTCGAAGACGGAGAGGTACCCCTCCCCTGTTCGGAGCGTCCGGGCCGTGGGGCCGAAAAAGAGGCGGGTGGCGTTGGGATCCTCCCGCTGGAATCGACCATCCACCACCCGCCCGCGCGCCTCCCGGAGACGCACGATGTCGGCATGGGGGATCTCCAGGAGCTGCCCCGCGCCGGTGCGGAAGTGGACCGGATCCCCCGCATCGATGACCCGTCCGAAAAGGGTGGAGCCGTCCCGGAGGGTGAGCTCCTGGATCCGATCCTCCGGAAGGATGCGAATGTCCACCCCCGGGGTCTGCGCCCCCAGGAAAAGAGGTGTGACCATCGCCAGAACGAGGAGGATGGGGAAGGTCGAGGGGTGTGGCGCCTGCGACATGGGCATGGAGGCTCCCGGAAGGTGGGATGGGGTGGAATGGAGACATCGATGGGAGTTTTATGAAGCAGCGAGGGAAAAGGGTTCCACGTTGCCGAATTCGGGGATCGGTGCCCATTGGGCCGCGCGAGTTCTGGAGAGACTCCACTCCAAAGAAATCCGCGTGGGAATCGAGCCAGGTCCCACTTGGATTCACGCACTACTATTCGACGTACTACGAGTATTGACGACTTCAGCCCTTCGGCGTATCCTCATGATGTAGTTTCCGCACCGTTCTGGCCGTCAGCACCTCAATGCGGCCAGGAACGACCACTTGGAACAGGGCTCAAACCGCAACAGGGGCCCACAATCATCGGAGGTCTGTATGCACAACTCCAAGCGCCGATCCACCCTCGCCGGCTTTCTCGCCCTCCTCGTCTCTCTGCTCGTCCCATTGGGACTCTATGCTTCGAGTTGCGCGAACCAAGCATCCGATGTGTATGATGCGTGTGTGGATCAGGGAAATCCCGAACACCTGTGCGAGTTCAATGCCTTCATCTTTCACTGTAACTGCATGGGCATCGACTGCACGCCTGTAACGTAACAGTGAAGTGCTGGAACTCCCGGCACCGTGAGGGGCATCATCTGTTCCAACATTTCGAATCCCACTCGGAATGGGAAGCGGTGCCGGGAGCTTCTTGCCTGTTTAGATCACGGAAGCTTCACACATTCGGGATGTCTCTTCAGAGACCTTCATAGACCGCCGGTGACAATGAAAGAATTCAGCCCAGTAGCCGCCGTCGCGATCACCTTGTCATTGATCACCTCCTGTGGCCCAAGTGACGAACCCCTCGCTCTCCTCTCCCTCGATGGGGTGGTGCTGGAGCCCGCCTATGAGGTGCTCCCCGATCAGTTCGGAGGAACGGTGGGTGTCGGCGCTTTTTCCCTCTCTCCCGATGGGGTCCTTGCCATCCTCGATCCGTTTTCCCCGGGGGTGATTCTCTATGATCGCCACGCAGAAGATACCCTTCGGATCGGTCGAACGGGGGAGGGGCCGGGGGAGTTTCGAAGTGCTCGCGCCGTCACCTTCCTGGATGAAGAGCGCTTCGCCGTCTTTGATCGGGCGTTGGGTCGGCTCTCCATCTGGCGCCTCCCGGCGTCCCACATCACCGACATCAGCGTGACTCCGGAGTTGAGGGCGCTCAGCGCCGAGGGAGGAACGATTCTGGCCGCTCGCCAGCGGCTCCTGCCGGAGAACAGCTTCGAGATCCTGCGCATCGATGCGGAAGGTCGGACCCCTCATGAGGTGATACTCAGCCTCAGCCCGCCTCGGGAGGAGGATGCGCCGGAGGGCGAACTGCCGGTGATCTGCTTGTCCTGCCCCTTCGTTCAAACCGCGGACGGTGGATTCGTATTCCGACCCCACACCGATTCCGACCGGGTTGCCCGCACCGATCCGGAAGGGAGGCTCCTCTGGAGTTGGTCGGCCGGGCGGGAGCCTGAGCGCTACTCCCAGGAGGAGTGGATTCGCTCACGACGAGAGGGGCATGCACGCCTCTTCGAATTCATCAATGACCGAAGTCCGGTGGGCGCGGGGCCACCGCCGCCCCTCAACCTGACGACGCTCCCCGAACCGGGGGTGCGAAGCGTCCTGGGGCAGAAGGGCCCCCTGGGGATCGATGAGTTAGGGCGGCTCTGGACTCTCCCTGCGGTGGATCGGGGTGCCCCGGGGGTGGTGGATGTGTTCGACCCCCACGGCGGGTACCTGGGTGCGATCCCCGTGGGGGATGGACCCGTCGCCATCACCGTGCGCGGGCGGTGGCTCGCGGTGGCGTACGAAGACGACCTGGATCTGGTCACCATCCGGGTGTACCGGATCCAGGGGTGAGCGGGGATCTGGCCGACGACGAGAGGGCGGGATTCACCCTGACCGGTCGGATTCTCCCTCGTCGGAAGCCGGGTCCGGATCCGCGGCGTCCGGAGCCCGAAGGTCGTCGAACCCCGGTTCCCCGTCGGCAGCGGATACCCCCTTCCCTCCGGGGAGGAACCTGAGGAGGAAGCCGAGGGCGAGCGCCACCATCCCCGCACCCACGATCCAGCGGGAATCCAGGACCATTCCCCCGATTCCGAGGCCCGCGCCGATGACGAAGAGGCGCACCTTCCACTCGAGCCAGGGATAGCTCTCACCACGGCGGGACCGATCCAGGATCAGGAGAATCAGCGGTCGCCCCCTCCACTCCGCTCCAGGAAGGCCCGGACCCCCTCCCGGCACGCCTCGGTGAGGCGGGCCAGGGTGTTCACCTCGGCGCCCCGCCCGATCCCCTCCTCCACCGGGAGGCCGTCCACCCCGTAGAGGAGCCGCTTGGTGAGTTCGACGGCAGAGGGTGGGCGGGCCGCCAGTTCGCCGGCAAAGGCGAGGACTCCGTCATCGAACCCATGAGCCGGGAGGACCCGGTTCACCAGCCCGATGCGCTCGGCCTCGGCGGCGTCGATGCGATGGCCCAGCGTGCTCAACTCGAAGGCGCGCCCTTCGGTGACCTTCCGCCGGAGGAGGGTCATGACCATGGCGGGGACAAATCCCAGGTGCACCTCGGGGAAGCCGAACTGGGCACCCTCCTCCGCAACGATGAGGTCGCAGGCGGTGGCGAGTCCGCACCCGCCCGCCAACGCCCTCCCCCGCACCGCCGCCACGATGGGGCGAGGGTGGCGACGCATGGCGAGAAAGAGCTCCCCCATCCGGGAAGCGTCGGCGAGGGAGGCTTCCGGACCCAGCCCGGCGATGCGCTCCAGCTCCGCCAGATCGGCGCCGGAACAGAAGTCTTTCCCCTCGCCCCGGAGCACCAGGACGCGAACACGTCCGTCCTGCGCAGTCTCGGCCAGAGCGGTGGTGAGGGCCTCCACCAGGGCCCCGTTCAGTGCATTCCGCTTTTCAGGGCGGTTGAGGATGAGCTGCGCCACCCCCGCAACGGAGCGGTCCACCCGGAGGACGGGGGGGGTGCCGTCATGGGGAGCGGGGGGGGACTCCCCGGGGGGCGGGAACTCGGTCATGGGCGCGCACCTCCGGAGAGGGGGACGGAGGCGTCCGGATCAAAGCCGGTAGGGACCCTCCCCCTCCCCTTCACCCGGGCCGCCACCTCCTCGGGCACCTCCAGCTCCATGCGGAGCATGGCGGTGGAGAAGACCTTCCCCTGGGCGTCGGTCATGAGAGAGACCGTCCCTCCCCCGCCGAGAGCCCCGTGGAGGAGGAAGTTCAGGGCATGGAGGTTGGGGAGCTCGAACCGCTCCACCGCCCCCTTCACCAGAGGACCGAAGTGGGCCTTCACCCGCTCTTCGGTGAGTTCCCGGCAGAGGAGGTCGTAGTCGGCGGGGTCGTAGGCGATGACCCCCACATTGGCAGTGTCACCCTTGTCGCCGGAGCGGGCGTGCGCCAGGGAAACGAGCTGGATCTTCGGCATGGTCAGACCTCCAGGATCCGGACGTGGAGGTGGGGCTCCACCGCCTCTCGCCGGATGAGGGCGGGCCAGTAGGCCATGATCTCCTGAACCC
>JBJHBD010000066.1:0-17373 GCA_050485305.1 Gemmatimonadota bacterium | reverse complement strand
CCTCGGTAGGGAGCAAGGGGGACAGCTACGACAACGCACTGGCCGAAAGCATCATCGGGCTCTACAAGACGGAACTCATCCGTCAGCGGGGCCCGTGGAGGGGGGTGGAGGATGTCGAACTCGCCACCCTCGAGTGGGTCTGGTGGTTCAACCACCACCGCCTGTTCGGACCCCTCGGGCACGTCCCGCCCGTGGAGTACGAAGAGGCCTATCGCCACGGCTTGGGGGGACTTGCCCTCGAGCCTGTACTCACAGAAACGAGTCTCCGGTGAACCCGGGGCGGTTCAGACATTGGAGCTGGAGGCGGTGTTCGAGCTGATCTGGGTGGATGGACGGAGCATGACTGTGTGGGCTTAGACACGCCATGCTTAGCACTACAGGATTTTCCTTGGCCAGCCGTGGCCCTCCAGTTCAAAGGGGTCGCAGGGGGTTCATGGAGAATCCGGGGAAGGTCCGTCGGCATAGACCTGGGCGAGGGGTTATCTCGGCGATCTGGCCTCAACCTGATGGAACGGTCGCTACGGGTGTCCATCGGTGGGCACTGACGGTTTTGAACCGCCTGCGCAGCGTGGGGTGGAGGGCATCGAGTTCGCTGCGGAGCGATCTGGTCTTCGTGCAGCCGTGCACGAGATGGGCGAAGAGCTTCTGGACATCGCTTTCTCTCGCCCACTGGGGTCTCCAACCATCCGAGAGCGATTCAGCATGCCTCCCTACACAAGCGGTCGGGGGATTGTGTCGTCCGTCGATAGACAGAGATGGTGGTTTCACGTGATCCCATTCAGTACCATGATCCCGCCCCGACCCCTACACCAGCGTCCCGATCCGCTCCCCAACCCGGTAGCGCCCCTCCAGCGTCATCTCCGGGTCCAGCTCCACGGACCCGGGCGTGAAGAGAAGCACCACGGTGGAGCCCAGGGCGAAGAGGGCGAACTCCTCGCCCTTCTCCAGCCTACCGGGGTCGGGGCGCTCCACCAGGCGAATGTCCGCCACATTGGTGGCCGCCACCTTCACCACCGCCACCTCTCCCGCCGGGTGGCGGATCGTGGTGATGCGCCGCTCGTTGCGGGCCAGCACCGGGGGGAAGTACCGGTGCCCTGCCTCGTTCACCGGGAAGGTCCCCCCGGGGATGTGGCGATCCTCCATCACCTCCCCGGATAGAGGGGCGTGGATCCGGTGGTAGTCGGGGGGCGCCAGGTAGAGGACCACGAAGCGCCCTCCGGCATAGCGGGCGCCGGCGGACCCATCCTCCAGAAGGGCTTCCACCGTATAGTCGGCCCCCTTCACCCGGAACCGGGCCCCCTCCTCGATGGGGCCGAAGGCGTTCACCCGAGCATCCACCGGGCTCACCACCGCCTGTGGGTCCGGATCGATGGGCCGAGCCCCCGGGCGTAGCCGCCGGGTAAAGAGCGCCTGAAGCGACGGGTACGTCTTGAGAGGCTCGGCGGCTTCGGTCATCTCCACCCCGAATCGCCGGACGAACCAGGGGTTGGCGATCCGGCTCACCCGGGTGGAGACCACCCACCCGGTGGCGCGGGAGAGAAGGGGGATGGAGGCGAAGCGGAAGAAGAGGCGCATGGGGAAGATGGGGGTCCGGGTTCAGCGGACTCGGACGGGCGTTCCGGGAAACCGATAGGGGACCCCTGCCTCGGCCATGAGACGCAGGAGGAGGGGGATCGGGAGCCCCACCACGTTGGTATAGTCCCCCTCGATCCCCGAGACGAGGGCGCCTCCCAGCCCCTGAATCCCGTACCCTCCCGCCTTGTCCATGGGCTCACCCGTCTCCACGTACGCGCGCGCCGTCGCCCCGTCGAAGTCCCGGAAGCGAACCCGGGTCACCTCCACACCGCTCCAGCACCTCCCTCCTCCCGGAGCATGGAGGGAGAGTCCGGTGGCCACCGTGTGCGCACGCCCGGCCAGGGCGAGAAGCATCTCTACCGCCTCCTCCCAGGTGGCCGGCTTCCCGAGGATTCTTCCCTTCAGGATCACCACCGTATCCCCGGCCAGGACCCACGCGTCGGGCCGCCGTACGGCGACCCCCCTCCCCTTCTCCACGGCCAGGCGCTCCACATGGGCGACGGACGTTTCCCCCGGGAGCGCGGATTCGTCCAGATCGGAAGGGACCACCTCGTGACCCATCCCCAGGCGGGACAGGATCTCGGAGCGGCGAGGCGAGGCCGAGGCCAGGACCAGGGGAGCGCCGGCAAGGCTCACGCGTCGGCCTCCCGCTCCAGCAGAAGGGTCACCGGCCCGTCGTTCACCAGCTCCACCTCCATCATGGCGCCGAATTCCCCCGTCTCCACCGCTCCTGGAGCTCGTTCACGGAGCAGGGTCAGGAAGCGCTCGTAGAGGGGAATGGCCCGGTCCGGATGGGCGGCGGCCACGAAGGAGGGGCGGCGCCCTTTGCGGGCATCGCCGTAGAGGGTGAACTGGCTCACCACCAGCACCCCCCCGCCGGTCTCGGAGAGGGAGAGGTTCATCTTCCCCTCGGCGTCGTTGAAGATGCGAAGTCCCAGGACCTTCTCCGCCATCCAGAGGGCCTCGGCCTCGGTGTCCGTCTCGGTGAACCCGGCCAGGAGAAGAACCCCCCCCTCGATGGCCCCCAGGGTCTCGCCCCCCACCCGGACGGCGGCGCGCGACACCCGCTGAACGACGACCCTCACTCCACCGTCACCGACTTGGCCAGGTTCCGGGGCTGGTCCACGTCATTCCCCCGGAGCACCGCCACATGGTAGGCCAGAAGCTGGAGGGGGATCGAGGTGAGGATGGGGAGGAGAATGGGGTGGGTCTCAGGGATCCGGATGAAGTGGTCCACCTTGCCCTCCAGTTCGGCCGCACCGTCGTTCACCACCGCGATGACCCGCCCCTTCCTCGCCTTCACCTCCTCGATGTTGGACACCACCTTGTGGTACACCGGATCCTGCGGGGCCAGAAAAACGACCGGCATCCGGTCGTCGATGAGGGCGATCGGGCCATGCTTCATCTCGGCCGCCGGGTACCCCTCGGCGTGGATGTAGCTCACCTCTTTGAGCTTGAGCGCCCCCTCCAGCGCCGCCGGAAATTGGTATCCCCTCCCCAGATAGAGGAAGTTTGGAGCGTCTCTGTAGAGCTCGGCCAGCTCCCGGATCTCGTCGTTCATGGTGAGGATGTTCGCCACCTGCCCGGGGAGCTCCTGGAGCGCCTTGACGATCTTCCGCCCCTCCAGGATGGAGAGGTTCCGCCTCCGGGCCAGGTAGAGGGTGAAGAGGACGAGGGCCACCACCTGGGAGGTAAAGGCCTTGGTGGAGGCCACCCCGATCTCGGGACCGGCGTGGAGGTACACCCCGAAGTCCGTCTCCCGGGCGATGGTGCTCCCCACCACGTTCACGATCCCCATGACCCGCGCCCCCCGCCGCTTCGCCTCCCGCAGCGCCGCCAGGGTGTCGGCCGTCTCGCCCGACTGGGAGATGACGATGACCAGAGTGTTCCCGTCCACCACCGGGTTCTTGTACCGGAACTCGGAGGCATACTCCACCTTGGTGGGGATCCGGGCCAGCTCCTCCAGCATGTACTCCCCGAGGAGCGCCGAATGCCACGAGGTCCCGCAGGCGGTGATGACGATGCGCTCCACGCTCAGGAGCTCCCGGTCGCCGATGGTGATCCCACCGAGGCGCGCCGACCCCTCCTCCTCCAGGAGCCTCCCCCTCGTCACATCCTGGAGGGAGTGGGGCTGCTCGAAGATCTCCTTCAGCATGAAGTGCTCGTACCCCCCCTTCTCGATGGCGGCCAGGTTCCAGGTCACCTGGTGCACCTTCCGATCCACCGGTCCGTGATGGAGGTGGTAGGTGGTATAGCCCTCCGGCGTCACCACCGCGTAGTCCCCCTCCTCCAGATAGACCACGTCCCGGGTGTGGGCGATCACCGCCGCCGCATCCGACCCCACCAGCATCTCGCCATTCTTCCCCACCCCGATGAGGAGGGGGGAGCCGTGACGCGCCACCACCAGCTTATCGGGGTCACGGGAGCTTACCACCGCGATTCCGTACGCCCCGATGACCTGCTCCAGCGCCGCCGCCACCGCGTCCTCCAGCTTCCCCCCCTCGGGCCAGAGGCGATCCACCAGATGCGCCACCACCTCCGTGTCGGTATCGCTCCGGAAGGTCACCCCCTTCGCCTCCAGCTTCGCCCGGAGCGTTCCGGCGTTCTCGATGATCCCGTTGTGGACCAGCGCAATCGTCCCATCCTCCGAGAGATGGGGGTGGGCGTTGGGAACGTTGGGAGCCCCGTGGGTGGCCCATCGGGTGTGCCCGATCCCACACCCCCCTTCGGGGCGGTCTCGGTCGAGGGCGCCGACGAGTTCATCCAGCTTCCCCGAACGCTTCACCGTCCGGAGCACGCCGTCGCGCCCCACCACGGCGACCCCGGCCGAATCGTACCCCCGGTACTCGAGGCGCCGGAGCCCCTCCAGGAGGATGGGCACCGCCGTCTTGGGTCCCACGTATCCTACGATTCCGCACATGCTTCACCCCCTGGGGATGGGATGCTGGGGAGGATGGAGATCCGGCATACGTCCGGCGTCAGGCACCCATCACCCTTCGAGCCCGCTCCACCAGCGCCCGAGCTCCCGCCTCCGATGGGGACTCGGCGATGAAGCGCACCACGGGTTCGGTGCCGGAGGGTCGAACATGGAGCCACTCCCGGGCTTCGGGCCACGCGAGCCTCAACCCGTCGGAAGTATCGCATTCGGGGGCTTCGAGTTCCCTCTTCAGGCGGAGATACCCTTCGGGGACCCGTTCCCTGGGGAAGTCGGCCTTCTCCTTCACGATGGCGTAGCGGGGCCACCGGTCCGCCGCCCCTCTGAGGAGGGACCCCTCCTCCAACAGGTGCTGGAGAAGGAGCGCGATCCCCACCGGGGCGTCCCGGGTGAGGTGGAGGTCCGGGAGAATCACCCCGCCATTCCCCTCCCCCCCGATGACGGCGCCCTCCGCCTCCATCCGGCGCGCCACATTGATCTCGCCCACCGGCGCCCGGAAGCAGGGAACGCCGGCGGCGGCGGCCACATCCTCCACCACCCGGGAGGTGGAGAGGTTGGTGACCACCGGCCCCTTCTTCCGTCGGAGCACCGCCGCGGCGGTGAGGGCCAGGGTGAGGTCCTCCCCCATGGGCTCTCCGTGCTCGTCCACCAGGGAGAGCCGGTCCACGTCCGGATCCACGGCAAACCCCACCTCGGCGCCCGACTCCCGGACCAGGCTCCCGAGCCCCGCCAGATTGGCCGCGGTGGGCTCCGGGTCCCTGGGGAACCGACCGTCGGGGGTGGTCCCCATGGCGGTCACCCGGCACCCCAGGCGCTCCAGGAGAGCCGGGACCATGAGCCCGCCGGCTCCATTCACGCAGTCCAGCGCCACATGGAACCGTCGGGCCCGGATCGCCTCCACCTCCAGGAATGGGAGGGCGAGGATTCGCACCAGATGGCGCTCGATGGCGCCCCCGTCCTCCTCCACCGACCCGAGGGCGTCCCAGGACGCCCGTGGAATCTCTTCGGTGGTGAGGAAGCGCTGGAACCGCCCCATGCGCTCGGCGTCCAGGAAGACCCCATCCCCCCCGGCGAACTTGAGGGCGTTCCACTCGGCGGGGTTGTGGCTGGCGGTGACCCCCAGCGTTCCGGAGGCGCCCGCCTCCTCGGCGGCGAGGAGGAGGGTGGGGGTGGGGACGATCCCCACATCCACCACCCGGCACCCCACCGAAACGAGCCCCGCCCGCGCCGCCTGGGCGAACATGGCCCCTGAGGTGCGGGAATCCCGCCCCAGGTACACCGTGTCCCCGGCGCCCTCCCGGCGGAGGAAGGCGCCAAAGCCGGCGGCCAGGGTGGTGAGGAGCTCGGGAGTGAGGGGGGCGCCCACCCGACCGCGGAAGCCGGAGACGCTCACCATGAGGTCCGGAGGGAATGTGAGGGGCATGAAGCGCCGGGGTGTTGAGGGGAGAGGGGTTCGGAAGGGGTCCGGGAAGGGTCGGGGTGGGACACCCATCCTTCCGGAACCGTAGCGGCGGAAAAGCGCCTGGAGATAGGTTACCGGTTCTCGAACCCACGGCAACCTCCCCACCATGGACCCGCCATGACCGATCGTTCCGCCCCAGACGGATTCGGAACCCGCGCCATCCACGCCGGCCAGTCCCCGGACCCCACCACCGGGGCCATCATGCCCCCCATCTACCAGACTTCCACCTATGTGCAGCCCGAGCTGGGGCGGCACCTGGGGTACGAGTACACCCGGGTCCAGAACCCCACCCGGGAGGCGCTGGAGGGGAATGTGGCCTCGTTGGAGTCGGGGACCCACGGGCTGGCCTTCGCCAGCGGGCTCTCCGCCATCGAGTGCGTGGTGAAGACGCTCTCGGCGGGGGACCACGTGGTGACGGAAGAGAACACCTATGGAGGGACGAACCGGATGTTCCGGATGGTCCTCTCCCGGCTGGG
The DNA here is from genome assembly GCA_050485305.1 of Gemmatimonadota bacterium. Lineage (GTDB taxonomy): Bacteria > Gemmatimonadota > Gemmatimonadetes > Longimicrobiales > Gaopeijiaceae > JBJHBD01. The sequence goes on along the minus strand of JBJHBD010000066.1, from coordinate 10,925 downwards.
GATCGAGTTCTCCTACGTGGACACCCGGGACCCGGACCAGGTGCGGGATGCCTTCCGGCCCAATACGCGACTTCTCCATCTGGAGACCCCTACCAACCCCATGATGCGCCTCTCGGACCTGCGGGCCATGGTGGAGATCGCCCATGAGCGGGGAGCCATCGTCATGGTGGACAACACCTTCGCCACCCCCTACAACCAGCGCCCCCTGGAGCTGGGAGTGGATGTGGTGGCCCACTCCACCACCAAGTACCTGAACGGGCACTCCGACGTCCTGGGGGGGATGCTGGTGGTGCGGGACGACGCTTTTCACGACGAACTGGCCTTCGTCCGGAAGTCCACCGGGGCCGTGCCGGGGCCCATGGACGCCTGGCTGGTGCTCCGGGGGACGAAGACCCTCCATGTGAGAATGCGCGCGCACAACGCCAACGGGACGGCGGTGGCGCGGTTCCTGGAGGGGCACCCGGCGGTGGAGGCGTGCCACTATCCCGGGCTGGCATCCCATCCCCAGCACGAGCTGGCGAAGCGCCAGATGGATGGGTTCACCGGGATGGTGTCGGTGGAGCTGGGGAGCGGCGACCGGGCCAAGCGGTTCGTGGACCGGACCCGCCTCTTCGCCCTGGCCGAGTCGCTGGGGGGGGTGGAATCCCTCATCGGGGTCCCGGCCCTCATGACCCACGCCTCGGTCCCCCCGGAGCGGCGCGCCGCCATGGGGGTCACCGACGGGCTCGTTCGCCTCTCGGTGGGGATCGAGGACGAGGCGGACCTGCTGGAGGATCTGGACCAGGCGCTGAAGGGGCTCTGAACCTTCCGCCGCCACGCTGCGTAGTGGGGGAGGAGGAGGGAGCCCGGTCGGGCTCTCCACCCACCTTCCCAAACCCCGATTGACCCATGGACCTGAACGACGAGACCCGCGACGAGGGCGCCCGGACGCGCCGCATCCTCACCGACCTCTCCTCCCGGGCGTGGGAGCACCCCGCCGATCGGGCGGCACTCCATGGGCTCCGCTCCATCCCCATCTTCGACGAGGTGCTCCGCTCTCTCTTCGGGGTCTTTGGCGAAAAGCCCATTCGCCTGGCTTTCCAGGCCAACTCGGTGCAGGTCTCCGAGCGCCAGTTCCCCCGGGTCCACGAGCTCTACCGGGAGGTTCTGAAGACGCTGGACGCTCCCGCGCACTACCCCCTCTTCATCTCCCAGACCCCCATGGTGAATGCCGGGGCGTACGGGATGGACCGCCCCTTCGTCATCCTGAACTCCGGGGCGGTGAACCTCCTGGACGATGACGAACTCCAGTACGTGATGGCGCACGAGGTGGGGCACATCATGAGCGGGCACGTTCTCTACCGGACCATGATGGTGATCCTGATCCGGCTCGCCGAGATGGGGTTCCCCGTGGTGGGGCTGGCTGCCCGCGCCATCCTGGTGGCGCTCCTGGAGTGGTACCGGAAGAGTGAACTCTCCTCCGATCGCGCCGGGCTCCTGGGGGTGCAGGACCCCGACGTCGTCTTCCGGGCCATGCTCAAGATGGCCGGAGGCGGGCGCACTGAGGAGACCAACGTCACCGCCTTCCTCGAACAGGCCGAAGCCTACCGGGAGAGCGAAGACGTGGCCGACTCCGTCTTCAAGGTCCTGAACCTCCTGGGCGCCACCCACCCCTTCTATGTCCTTCGGGTCTCGGAGCTGCGAGGGTGGATCGAGAGCGGGGAGTATGATCGGATCCTGAGGGGGGAGTACGTCCGCCGTGGCGACCCCGAACCGGAATACGCCGAAGATCTGGCCGCCGCCGCATCCGCCTATCAGCAGGGGGCGAAGGAGTTCATGGACGACTTCGCCGCCGCCGCCCGAAAGATGAAGGACTCCCTCTTGGACAGCTTCCGCTCCACCGGCGGAAAGGGAGCGGGGTGGTAGGCGGGGGGCCACCCCGGAAGGGGTAGGGCACCGACACCCCCATCGCTTTGACACATCCGGCGGCCCCGGGTAAGCTTGCCCGATGAAGATCCTCATCGTCGGGAATGGTGGGCGGGAGCACGCCCTTCTCTGGAAGCTCAGACAGGACCTCCCCTCCGCGGAGTTCTTCGCCACCCGCCCCAACCCGGGGATGGCGCCCCACGTCTCCGCCGTGGACCTCTCCCCGGAGGACGTGGAGGGGCTCGCAAGCTGGGCCGACGGGAACGAGGTCTCCCTCACGGTGGTGGGGCCCGAGGTCCCTCTCGCCCACGGGATCGGGGACCACTTTCGGAAGCGCGGGCTCCCCCTCTTCGGCCCCTCCTCCTCCGCCGCCCGCATCGAGTCCTCCAAGGCCTTCGCCAAGGAGCTCATGGAGCGGGTGGGCGTTCCCACCGCCGGATACCGCACCTTCACCCGCTGGGAGGATGCCGAGCCGTACATCCGGGAGCAGGGAGGCCCTCTGGTTGTAAAGGCCTCCGGCCTCGCCGCCGGGAAGGGGGCGGTGGTCTGCCCCACCACGGAAGAGGCGCTGGAAGCCGCCCGGGAAATGCTCACCGAAGAGATCTTCGGTGACGCCGGTTCCGAGGTGGTGGTGGAGGAGTTCATGGAGGGAGAGGAGCTCTCCGTCTTCGGGGTCACCGACGGTCGGCATGTGGTCCTCCTCCTCCCATCCCAGGATCACAAGCGGGTGGGTGAGGGAGATACCGGACCCAACACCGGAGGGATGGGCGCCTACGCCCCCATCCCCATCTCCACCCCCGAACTCCGGCAGCGCATCCGGGACGAGATCTTCCTCCCCGTCCTGGACGCCATGGAGGGAGCGGCCACCCCCTTCCGGGGGCTCTTGTATGCGGGGCTCATGCAGACCGCTGCGGGCCCGAAGGTGGTGGAGTTCAACTGCCGCTTCGGGGACCCGGAGACCCAGGTGGTCCTCCCCCTCATGGAGAGCCCCCTCCTGGAACTCCTCATTGCGGTCGCCCGGGGGGGGAGCATCGAGGGCGCCGACACCTCGTGGAGCACCGGCGCGGCCCTCAACACGGTGCTGGCCTCGGGGGGGTACCCCGGCGAGTACGAGAAGGGGATCCCCATCACCATCCCCCCTGAGGTGGAGCAGGCCGAGGGAACGCTCCTCTTTCACGCCGGAACGGCGCTCCAGGACGATACCCTCGTCACCGCCGGAGGGCGCGTCCTCTCGGTGGTGGGAGTGGGGGAGGAGCTGGAGGAGGCCCGTCGACGGAGCCTCGCCGGGGCGGAAGCCATTCACTTTGATGGGAAGCTCTTCCGAGGGGACATCGGGTGGCGCGCCCTGGCGGGGGAACCCACCAAAGCCTGACGGGGTCGGAACCCGCTCAGGCGCGTTCCCCTCCCACCCCCCCTTCCCGTGCCCGAACTCCCCGAGGCCGAAACCATCGCCCGCGAACTCGACGCTCCCCTCCGGGGACGGCGGGTCCGCTCGGTGGCGGTCATCCACCCCGATCTGGTGGAGCCCGATCCCGAGACCTTCGTGGACACCCTCACGGGAGCCACCTTCCAGGAGGTGGGACGCAGGGGGAAGAACGTGGTTCTCGCCCTGACCCTCCCCTCGGGAGCCGGTCGACGCTGGGTGGTGAATCTGGGCATGTCGGGACGCCTCCTCTTCCGAGCCGCCGCCGACCCGTCTCCGGACCCCTCCCACCCGGGGGTGGAGGCGGTGCTGGACGGAGGAGACAGGGTGATCTATCACGACCCCCGCCGCTTTGGCCGCCTCCGGATCCTGGACGAAGATGGGTTCGCCGCATGGTCGGACACCCTCGGCCCCGAACCCCTGGAGGATGGGTTCACCTCCATCCGCCTCTCGGTGGAGCTCGCCGCCTCCCGCTCCCCCATCCGCTCCTGGCTTCTGGACCAGCGCCGGGTGGCCGGGGTGGGGAACATCTACGCCAACGAGGCCCTCTTCCTGGCGGGGATCCACCCGGCGCTCCCGGCGAATCGGGTGGGGAACGCGGGGGCCCGTCGCCTTCACGAGACGCTCCGGGAAGTGCTCCGGAGCGCCGTCCAGGCCCGGGGAACGACGCTCCGGGACTACCGCACCGCGACCGGATCGGAAGGGGAATTCGCCCCGGCGCTCCAGGTCTACGGACGCGCCGGGTCCCCCTGCCCCCGGTGCCGAACTCCGGTGGAGCGCCTCGTCCTCTCCAACCGATCCGCCTTCTTCTGCCCGCGTTGTCAACCGGAAGGAGGGGAGGAATGACGGCGGCGGCGAGCGCCCCCCTCCTCCCGGCGACCCTCCTGATGGCCGCCCACCTGGCCCTGTCCCCGGCGGCGCCTTTCTCCCCTTCGTCCGTCACCGGCGGATCGGCGCTCGCCGCGCAGGAACTCCCCGTCCGGGAGCTCGGCCTTGCCAACGGGATGACCTTCCTCCTCCTCCCCCGTCCGGGGGCCCCCACCGTTTCTTTTGTGGTCCACCTCCCGGTGGGGAGTGTCAACGAGGCGCTGGGCTCCACCGGAACCGCCCACTTCGTGGAGCACCTTCTCTTCAAGGGGAGCGGCACGGTGGGAACCCGGGACCCCGAGGCGGAAGCTCGGCTCTTTCGGAGGATGGACGCGGTGCACGACTCCCTCCTCCGGGCGCGGGGAACCCTTCCCCTCCCCGACACCGCCCGCGTCCGGGCGTTGGAGGCCCGGCTTCGGGTGCTGGAGGACTCGGCTCGGGCCTTCGTCATCCCCAACCACTACGACGAGATCCTGGCCCGGGAGGGCGCCCGGGGGTTGAACGCCGGGACCGGGTGGGAGTCCACCGAGTACCATGTGGAGCTCCCCGCCAACCGGATGGAGCTCTGGTTTGCCCTCGAGTCGGACCGGATGCGGGACCCGGTCTTCCGGGAGTTCTACACCGAGCGGGACGTCATCGCCGAGGAGCGCCGCGCACGGGTGGAGACCTCCCCCTCGGGGCTCCTCTACGAAGCCCATGTGGGCGCCGCCTTCCGGGTGCATCCGTACGGGGTCCTCCCCATCGGGCACATGGACGACATCCTCGCCCTCTCCCGCACCGAGGCGGAGGCCTTCTACCGGCGCCACTACACCCCCGGGAACACGGTGGTGGCCATCGTGGGGAACTTCGACGCCGACTCGGCGGCGGCGTGGGCCGAGCGGTACTTCGGCGATCTCCCGCCGCGGGACGCCCCTCCCCCCCTCCTGGTCCGCGAACCCGAGCAACGGGGGGAGCGGCGGGTGGAGGTGGTGGCCGACGCAGGGGGGGAGCTCCGCATGGGGTGGAAGGTCCCCTCCTGGCATCATGAGGACACCTGGGCCCTCGCCATCCTCTCCAACCTCCTGGTGGCGGGTCGGGATGCCCGCCTCTACCGGCGGCTGGTCCGGGACGAAGGGGTAGCCGCCGGCGTCTCCGCCGGAACGGGTCCGGGCGGTCGGTACCCCGGACTCTTCACCATCCACGCCCTCCCGGAGGGGAGCACCCCCCCGGAGGCTCTCGAACCCCTCATCCTGGACGAGCTGACCCGCCTGGCCGAGGAGCCGCCCACGCCGCTGGAGCTGGAGCGGGTCCGCACCGGCCTCGAAGCCTCCCGGTACCGGAGACTCACCTCGAATCTGGGACTTGCCTTCCAGCTCGCCGAGTCCCAGGCATTCCATGGAGACTGGCGGGAGACCTTCCGGGCCCAGGAGAAGATGGCCGCCGTGGCCCCGGAAGATGTTTCCGCCGTGGTGCGGCGATACTTCCGCTCGGAGACGCTGACGGTGGGAATCCTGCGCCCTCGCGGCACAGATGAGGATGGGGTTCCGGACACTCCCGTCGCCCGGGACCCCGACCTTCCGGAGCCCCGCCCGTGATCCGGCAAGGGTGGAGCGTCCGGGGACCCATCCTCCCGGGGGTGGTGATGGGGATTCTGGCGCTTTCCGGAGGGTTGGAGGCCCAGGAGCACCCCTTCTCCCACCTCACCTTCCCTGAACTCACCTTCCACCCCCCCGAGGCGGAGGAGCATCAGGTGGCGGGGGTGACGGTCTACCACCTCCACGACCCCTCCATCCCCCTGGTGGACTTCTTCCTCCAGCTTCGTGGGGGCGTCTCCCACTTCCCCCGGAGCGAGCAGGTGCGTATCGGGGCGCTCCCCTCCCTTCTCCGGAATGGGGGAACGACCCACCTCCCCCCCGATTCGGTGGACCTGCGCCTCGACCTCCTGGCCGCGCAGCTCTCGGTGGGGAGCGGAGGGGGAGGGAGCTTTGCCGCCCTAAACACTCTCACCCCGGTCTTCCCCGAGGCGCTGGCCCTTCTCCGGGACCTCCTCCTGGATCCGGGCTTTGACGGGGAAGCGGTGGAGATCTGGCGCCGGCAGGAGTTGGAGCGGATCCGGAGGCGAGGGGACGACCCGGGGACGCTGGCCTTCTCCGAATTCAACCGCCTCCTCTTCGGCGATCATCCGGTGGGGTGGGTCACCACCGAGGAGGAGTTGGCGCCCGAAGCGCTGGACGGCGAGGCGCTCCGCGCCACCCACCGGGAGCTGGTCTGTCGGGACCGCCTCCTCCTGGGAGTCGCCGGAGATCTGGATTGGAATGAGGCTCGACCGCTGGTGGAGCGCTTCCTGGCAGGGTGGCCCCCCTGCCCTGCCCCGCTGAACGTCCCGCCCCCGGCGGCCCTTCGGGAGGGCCCGGGGATCTACATCCTCCATCGCCCCCTGGAGCAGACCACGGTGATCCTCGCCCAGGAAAGCCCCATCCGGCAACGCGACACCCCGGACTTCTTCGCCTCCCGGGTGGCTAATCACCTCCTGGGGGCCTCCGGGTTCGGGTCCCGCCTCATGGCCCGGGTCCGGACGGAGGAGGGGTTGGCGTACGGAGCCTCGTCCATCTGGACCACTCCGGTGAACCATCCGGGGCTGGTGGGGGCCCTCACCGCCACCCGAAGCGACCGGGTCCCGAGGGCGGTGGCGCTCCTCCTGGATGAGCTGGAGCGCTTTCGGGTTGAGCCCCCCACCCCCGCCGAGGTGGAGCGCGCCCTGGACGAGATCCGAAATGGCTACGTCTTCGCCTTCGAATCCGCCGCCGGAATCGTGGCACGCCAGATGAGCTACCGGAGCCAGGAACTCCCCCCCGGATGGCTGGAACGCTTCCTGGAGGGGGTGGGAGAGGTCACCCCGGAAACCCTCGCCCAGGTGGTCCGGGAGGTCATCGACCCGAACCGGATGGTGATCCTCCTGGTCGGCGACGCCTCGACCTTTGCCGACGCGCTGGAGGGGGTGGGACCGCGCTTCCGGTTGGAATCCGACGGGACCATCCTCCCTTGGGATGGGATCCCGGCCCCGGAAGCGCCGCGCTGAATCTCGGCTACTCCTTCACCCCCACATGGATGGCGGCAATCCCTCCGGTGAGGTACCGCCACTCGGCCCGGATGAACCCGGCCCCCTCGAGCTTGGAGGCCAGTTCGTCGGGCCCGGGAAACTCCTTCACCGACTCGGGGAGGTAGGTGTACGCCCAGGGGTGCCCGGACACGATGCGCCCCACCAGGGGAAGAATCCGGTGGAAGTAGAAGAGGTAGAGGTTCCGCATGAGCGCGTTGGGCGGGGTGGTGAACTCCAGCACCACGAGACGTCCGCCGGGACGGAGCACCCGGTGGAACTCCCGGAATCCCCGGTCCACATCGCTCAGGTTCCGAACCCCGAACCCCACCATGGCGCCGTGGAAGGTTCCATCCGGGAAGGGGAGTCGGAGGGAATCGCCGCAGACGGGGCGAATGGCCCGATCTCCCAGCTTCTCCTTCCCCGCCTCCAGCATGGGGGCGGCGAAGTCGGAGGCGGCCACCATCCCCTTCCACCCCCGTCGCCCCGCCAGCTCCAGGCTCAGGTCGTAGGTCCCGGCACAGGCGTCCAGAACCCGGGCCGTCGGGTCGTCCATGGGAACGCCCAGGCGATCCACCGCCCGTCTCCGCCACCTCCGATCGATGTTCAGGGAGAGGACGTGGTTCAGGAGATCGTAGCGGGGCGCGATCTCGGAGAAGAGGGTGCGAACCTGTCGCTCCCGGGCCTCCCCCTCATGGGGGCGAGCCTCCGGGGTTGTCGCCATGGAGGTTGGAAAGGGTGTAGAATGGAAGGGTCGCGGAGAGGGGTCACCTTCGCCGCGGCAACGGGTGAAACCTCACCCCGATGCGGGCCGTAGGGAACCCCGAGAGGGGCGAATGGATCCTGCGGCCCCGACCAACCGACTCAGGACGTCACGCCACTGCCGTGGATCTCTCCAGGCTGGAGGACGCACAACTCGCGGCCATGGCCGCCGAGGGGCGCCAATCGGCGTTCCGGGAGCTTCTCGTACGCTACGAGAAGCCCGTGTTCTCCCTTGTCCTCCGAATGGTGCGGGACCGTACCCTCGCGGAGGATGTGGCCCAGGAAGCCTTCATCAAGGCGTTCCACGCCATCCGGACCTACAACCCGTCGTACAAGTTCTCGAGCTGGCTCTTCAAGATCGCCAACAACCTCTCCATCGATCACCTACGGAAGCGGAAGCTCGACACCGTCTCCATCGACGGATCACCTCACGCCCGTTCCGGTGAGGAGCAGGAGCGAAGCCGCCTCTCCCTGGCCTCCTCCGACGAGAGCCCGGAGGCCTATGTGGAGAACCGGGAGCTGGGGAATCAGATCGAGACCGCCATCGCCGAGCTCCGCCCGGAGTACCGCACCGCCATTCTCCTGCGCCATGTGGAAGGGCACACGTACGAGGAGATCGCCGAAGTGATGGAGGTCCCCCTGGGGACGGTGAAGACGTACATCCACCGGGCGCGAGCGGAGCTCAAGGAACGGCTGGCGGAGGTTGCGGCATGAATCGTCGAAACCTGAAGGAATCCACCCTCGTAGGGAGAGGTGATCTCACCCGTGGAGGAACCCCGTGAGCCACGACAACCGACATCTGGACAGTGAAGCGCTGCACGCCTTCCTGGAGAACACCCTCCCGGAAGGAGAGCGCGCCGTCGTGGAACACCACCTGGGAGAGTGCGCCCGCTGCTCCAGCGAACTCGAAGGGTGGTCCCTCCTCTTCGCCGAACTGGGCGAGCTCCCCGAGCTGGCCCCCACCCCCGGTTTTGCCGATCGGGTTATGGCCGAACTCCCCCGCCCTCGCCCCTTCTGGGTACGGGCGGCCGGGTGGCTCGGAGCCCGGGGATCCGACGCCCACCTCTCTCCTGATCGGGTTCAGGACTACCTGGATGAGGTCATCCGTGGGAAGGGGCTCCGGGACGCGGAAACGCACCTGGCGGCCTGCGGGGAGTGCCGCGAGGTGGTGGAGGGGTGGACTCCCATCTTCACCTCCCTCGGCGAACTCCCCCGCCTTGCACCCTCCCCCGGGTTCGTGGACCGGGTCATGGCGGCCTTCGCGGCGGCACCGGCACCGGCTCACCCGGCGCGGGTCCCGGTCCTTCGACACCTCGTCGCCCGGGCGGCGGGGTCGGCCCGGAAACTCATCCCCTCCACCCGGAAGGGGTGGACCGTTGCCGGGGGAATCGCCGCCGCTCCGGTGGCGGCGCTCCTGGCCGTGGTGGGCGGTGTGGTGCTGCACCCCCTCCTCACCTTCCGGGACCTGGGGATCTACCTCTTCCTGCGGGGTTCGGAGTGGACCCAGGTCGGGGTGGGGTGGATCACGACGCAGGTCGTCGAAACCCCGGCACTCTACTGGCTGCTCACCCTGCTGGAGTCCGCCATGGCGGCCCCGGCAGTGGCACTCGGGGGGCTCGTCGCCCTCTGGGGAGTGACCCTGGCATCCGCTTGGGTCCTCTACAGGCAGGTCATCGCACCCATGCGGATGGCAACCCATCATGTTCAGGCATCGTAAGCCGGTTACCCCGGCATTGATCGTACTTTTCGCCGCGCTCCTCATCCCCATTGAGGGGACGGGGCAGACCCGTGAGGTGCTCTCCCACGAGGTGTCCGTCTCCAATCGAGCCGCCACCCTTCAGGTGGAGCTGGAAGGGGGGCGATCGCTGGAGATGGCCCTCCGGGACGGAGTCGTCCTGGTAGATGGGCGTACCGAAGGGAGCTACACCCCCGGCGGTCCCCTGGATCTCGCCTGGCGGGCCCTCCTCGGTCAGGCCATCTCCATGGACAACGGGGAACTTGCCGGACTCCTCCTCCGGTGGGCTCCGCCCTCCGACCTCACCGGGGTGTCGGCGGAGGCCGCGGACTTCCTCGTTCGGACCCTCCAGGGTGTCTTCGTTGCACCCGCTCCTCTCCCGGCCCTCTCCGGAGCCGTGGAGGGAGTGAACCCGGCGATTCTCCTCTCTCTTCTCCAGAGGGAGGATCGGGTCCGCGCGCTGGGAATCCTGCTGGAGGGGGTGGACCCTCTGGAGCTGAGCCTCCGTCTGGATGAGGAGTTGGAGATCGGGATCGGCGACACGGTGGCCGGGGCCCTCGCCGTGGTGGATGGCTCGACCCGCATCGAGGGGGAGGTGGCGGGAGATCTCCTCGTCCTGGGAGGATCGGTCTTCCTCGGTGACGAAGCCCGGGTTCAGGGGGACCTCCGCTGGCACGATGCCTCCATCGAGGGGAATCGCCGAGCGGTGTCCGGGCGAATTCGTGAGGTCACCATCCCTTCCCCGACTCGTTTCGAAGGCGATCTCCGGGAAGAGATCCGCCGGGAGGTGGAGGCCGCGACGCGCCAGAATGTCGTTACGACCCGCACCTCCGGTCGGCGCAGCTCGCCGGGATTTTTCCGGAACGTCACCAAGGGTGTGACGGGGCTGGCACGCACCGTCATCCTCTTCGGGATTCTCCTGGGGATCGGGCTCGCCTCCCTCTACTTCTTCCCCCGGAATGTGGCCGTGGTGGCTCGAACCGCCCGCACCACCACCGGTCGCTCCGCTCTCGTGGGGCTCGCCACCATGATGCTGGCCCTCCCCGTCTGGGTTCTGGGAACGCTCATCCTCGCGGTGACCATCATCGGAATTCCCGTCCTGATCGTCTGGATCCCCGCCCTCCCCCTCGCCATGGCGCTCGCCATGGTGCTGGGCG
>JBJHBD010000065.1:0-17515 GCA_050485305.1 Gemmatimonadota bacterium | reverse complement strand
GCTGGGTGCGGGTGGCCCAGGGGTGGGCCGGAAAGGGGTGGGGAGCCTTCTTCCTCCCCCGGATCGGGCAGGAGGTGGTGGTGAGCTTCCTTGACGGCGATCCCGATCGCCCCCTCGTCACCGGATCCGTCTACAACGCCGAGCAGGTGGTCCCGTACGACCTTCCCGACAACCAGTCCATCTCCACCATCAAGAGCCACAGCATCAAGGAGGGAGACGGGTTCAACGAACTCCGCTTCGAGGATAAGAAGGATGAGGAGGAGATCTTCCTCCACGCCCAGAAGGATCTGAAGGTGGAGGTCCTGAACGACGCAGAGATGACGGTGGCCCAGAACCGGAAGGCGACCATCTCCGAAGGGGATGAGACCCTCGAGGTCCTGGAGGGGAATCGCACCGTCACCGTCACCGAGGGGGATGAGACCCACTCGGTGGGGGGGGAACGGAGCGTCACGGTGACGAAGGCGGAGACCCACACCAACGAGGACGACTTCACCCACGAGGTGGAGGGGGACTACACGCTCGAGGTCTCGGGGGACTACACCCTGAAGGTCTCCGGGAACATCACCATCGAAGCCGATGGGACGGTGACCATCAAGTCGGGGGACACCCTCACGGTGGAGTCGGACGCGGATATGACGGTGGAGTCCTCCCAGGACATGGAGCTGAGTTCGGGAGCCAATCTCACCGCCGAGTCCTCGCAGGGGATGACGCTGGAGGCCGGAACCACCCTCGATGCCGAAGCAGGACTGGATATGACGCTGGAATCAGGGGGGATGGGTACGGTTGAGGCCAGTGGGATCCTCACGGTGAAGGGCTCCATGGTGCAGATCAACTGATGGATATGACGCACCCCGTCCCCACCGATGGCGACACCTCCACTGCCCCCGCCCTCCCCGCCGATGGGAACGGTGCCGAAGGGATGGTGGAGGGGCACTACCCCTCGGGCGTTCTCCGGCTGGCGACCCGAATGCATGAAGGGAAACCCGACGGGCCGGCGGAGATGTGGGACGAGGAGGGGCGACCCACCTTCCGTGGCGAATTCGTGAACGGGGTCCTCCACGGGGAAATGCTCCTCTACCAGGAGGGGAGGCTCGCCATGAGGCTCGAGTTCTTTGAAGGGAAGAAACACGGCCCCTCCGTCTCCTACGACCCGTCGGGGGAGCCGACCGCCCGAATCACCTGGGTTCAGGACGAGATGGAGGGGCCCGCCACATACTACGGTCCCGGCGAAGCGGTCACCCGGAAGGAGAGTTACCGTGCCGGTGTCCTCCACGGCACGGTGGTGGACTACTACCCTTCGGGAGCCATCCAGCAGCAGAGTGAATGGCGGGACGGGGTGCTCGAGGGGGAACAGGTAACCTTCGACCCGTCAGGAGCCGTCATCTCGCGAATTCACTACCGTGCCGGAGAGCCCATGCCGCCCGGTTCCGGAGGGGGAGGAAGAGCTGTCCGACGGGTGGTGGGCCCCACACTCCTGGATCGCCTTCTGGCGAGACTGCGCCGGTAGCCCCACTTTATCGTTGGGAAACGGTTGTTTCGGAACGGAACGTTCACCCCTCTGAGGAGCGTCCAGAACGATGGGTCAGTTCACCTGTGCAACGGCTTCACTTCAGTGCAGCTTCGGCGCGGCACCCGCCGTGCTCAGCGTACTCCCCGCGAACCGGACGTCGTCGAAGACCCCCTTGGCCAACATCATGGATGGCAATCCGATGGTGAACATTCCCCCGTTCGGGGTGTGCTCGTCCATCTCGAACCCCACGGTGGCCTCCGCCACTTCCGCGGCGTTGGGCGTCCTCACACCCATGCCCTGCGTCCCCGTGACCCCTGCCCCGTGGGCGCCGGGCTCGTCCACCGTCATGCTCGGAAAGATGCCCGCGCTGAACAACAACTCGAAGCTCAACTGCATCTGGGGCGGAGTGATCCAGATCACCTTCGCCGGCCAGGCCACCATCGACATCCCCTGACCCGCCTCATGAACCACACTTCCCACCCTGACGTGGCACCCTCCACCCCCTGATTCCGTCATGGCTGTCTATCGAATGGATGTTGACGGGTTCACCCTCCTCCGGCTGGCCCTGGGGGGGACCTTCTTCTGTGGGCTGATCTTCCTGGCCGGTGCGGTGGTGGGGTACTCCCTCTCCACCCCTCCCGACGAGGGAGTGAGCACTCCGGAGGTCCCTGTAGTCGCCCTGGCGGTGGAGGGGGAGCATTGCCCGGAGGTTCCCCCGGTCTCCGTTCTCCTGGCCGATGCGCCGGACCCGGCCCCCGCTCCCGCGGAGCCGGAAGTACCCATCCCGAGCCCGGAACCCGTCCGGGTGGCGGAGTCCCTGACGACACAGGCATGGGTCGATGTCCCGACAACCAGGGAGTTGGACCCTCCCCCCCCCGCCTCCCGGAACCGGCGCTACGCCGTTCAGGTGGGGGCCTTCAGCGTTCGGGGAAACGCCGACGCCCTGGCCGAAGACCTCCGGCAGCGAGGGTATGAGCCGCTGGTCATCACGGCCCGGAGCCGTACCGGAGAGTGGCTCGAACATGTGCACCTCTCGGTGCACCCCGACGAAGCCGTGGCGCTGGCCGCCGCCGACACCTTCCGGAGCCGGGAGCAGCTGGCCGCCGTGGTGGTTCCGGCCCTCCCTCCCCCCTCCACCGCCACACCATGACGGGATTCCCCGCGCTCCGGCGATGGGGGGTGATCACGACGATCCTCGCCATCGGCCTCACCCTCCCCGCCTGTGCGAGCCGGGTCTCTACCCGGAGCCTCGTCCTGGCGGCCGGTCCGGAGGTGAATGACCAGACACCCGTCGCCGTCGAGCTGGTCCTCGTGCGGGATCGATCGCTGGCCGAGACGGTGGGGGGGCTTACGGCCCGAGGGTGGTTCGAGACCCGGGACCAACTCGAACGGGACCACCCCGGAGCCCTCCGTGTGCACCGGTGGGAGCTGGTTCCGGATCAGGTGGTGGAGGTCCCCTTCCCCTTTCGGGACAGACGGGGTGTGGCCGCCTTCATCTTTGCGAACTACCTCTCCCCCGGAGCGCACCGCGCCCGCATCGATGATCGACGGCGACTGACCCTGCACCTCGGACGCGAAGCCTTTTCGGTGGCCGATGGCCATTGACCAAACCCATCTACACGCGAGATGACGATGACGGACGGGCGTGAACTCCCGGATCGGGTGCAATGGCACGAGGGGATGCTCCTTGCACCCCAGCACTTCCAGCAGGCCGACCAGCGCACCGAGGGGCTCATCCACTATCACCTCCTGGGGACCATCCCCTTCCCCTGGGGGATCCGGCGCCTCCGGTTCGATCCCAGCCTCCTGGCCGGGGGGACGCTCCGGGTGACCGAGCTGGAGGCGATCCTCCCGGACGGCCTTCTTCTCACCGACCCCGCCGACCTGGAGGAGGAGCTCTCGGTGGAGCTCACCCCCTTCGCCGAGGGGCGTCCGCAGGGAACCCTCACCGTGCACCTGGCAGTCCCCGCTCTCCGGAAGGCGCACTCCCCCGCGGCGGGGAGCCTGTCCCGCTACCGGTCCGTGGAGGGTGGGCCGGTGACGGATGAAAACACCCAGGAGACCTCCGTCCGGATCCCCAGGCTCCGCCCCCGGGCCACCCTCGTGGTGGGAGATTCGGCCCCGGAGAAGTACACCAGCTTCCCCCTGGCCCGAATCCAGTTTCAGGAAGAGGCTTACTCCCTCACCGATTTCGTCCCTCCCACCCTGGCGCTGAGCCCCAAAAGCGAGCTGGGTGATCAGTGTGCCAAGGTGGTGGGTCGACTCCGGGAGAGCGCCGCCTTCCTGGCCGAGAAGATCCAGGCTGCCGGAGAGGCAGGGGGAGACGCAAAGGTCGCCGAAATGCAGCAGCGGCTGGAGCAGCTCTCCGCTCCCCTCCCCCTCCTGGAGGCCCTCCTCCCCCACGCTCCCCACCCCTGGTCCCTCTACCTGGCCTTCTGCACCGCCGCCGGACAGCTCGCCGGAACCCAGACAGGAACCGTCCCCCCCGGCTTTCGCCCCTACGACCACAGGGACATCGTGGGGAGCTTCCGCCCCGTCCTGGCCTTCTGTGGTCGGATGGCGGACGGAATCCAGCAGGGGTACAGGGTCACCGCCTTCTCCCTGGAGGATGGGGCCTTCCGCCTCATGCTCCAGGAAGAGTGGATCGGGCGCCCCCTCCTCGTCGGAGTCACCGGAGGGAGCGCCATGGCCGAGTCCGAGGTGGCCACCTGGATGGCGGAGTGCCGGATCGGCGCGGTGGCCTCCATCTCCTCCATCCGGGAACGCCGGATCCGGGGAGCCGCTCGGCGCCCGGTGGATCGGGACGACGACCTGGGCGTGTACCCGGGTCGCGGGGTCCAGCTCTTCCAGATCCGCCCCGACCCCGAGTTCGTGAGGGCCGGGGAACCGCTGGAAATCTCGCACCCCGCCGTCGGAGGGGAGCGCGGCCACCCTACCCAGATCGTCCTCTACGCCCCCGCAACCGGATGAGCACCGGAGAATGACAGGGGTCGCCCTGGAGGCCATCGTCCTCTCCTCCTTCCGGGAGTTCTACGCCGAACTCCTCGCCCTTCGGGACGAGGTGGAGGGGGACCCGTGGTCCGCCTCCGCCGGCGCACTCCCCGATGAGGTGGCCGCGGCCCGCAAGGCACGCCTCGCGGCCATCCAGGGGAAGCTCTCCGCCACCCTCCAGCGACTGGAGGTGGAGGCGCGCCGGATCGGGGGAGAGCGCGCAGGGAGGAGGATCTCCCAAGCGGGGTATGTCATGGCGGCCCTCGCGGACGAGCACTTCCTGAATCTGGACTGGGAGGGGCGGGACCTCTGGGCGCAGAACCTCCTGGAAAGCCGGCTGTACGGCACCCACATGGCGGGGGAGCAGGTCTTCGAGCGAGCGGAGGCCCTTCTGCGGGAACGGGACGACCGGGAGATGGCCGCCATCTATCTCCTCGCCCTCTCCCTGGGATTTGAGGGGGAACATCGTGGTCGGGGTGCAAGCGGGGCGGAGGCGCTCCGGGATCTGAAGGGGCGCCTCCTGGCCTTCGTCTCTCCCGGAGGGAGCGAGATGGAGTCGACCTCCGAACTCTTCCCGCAGAGCTACCTGCATACCCTGGCGGGAGAGCCCCAGACTCGCCTCCCCCGAGTGGCCACATGGTCCCTGATCCTCCTGGGGGTGATGGGGGTCTACCTCCTCATCTCACATCTGGTGTGGATGAACGTATCGGGAGCGGTCCGTGAGATCGCCGACGCCATCGACTGGCTCTCGGTGGACATGGGAGGGGATCGGTGAGCGCCTTCCTCGCCGGCCTCGCCCCGTGGACCTCATGGATCCTGGGAGGGATCGTCTTCCTCATGGTCCTGGTCCTCCTCTACATCGCGTGGGTGGTCCTGGGCCGGACGGCGCCGGAAGAGGAGATCCCCCTGGAGGAGGTGGATGAGGAGGCGGTGGACTCGCCGGAGGAGGGGCGCCCATCCCTTGCAGAGAGGATGGGTTTCAGCGGCACCTCGGGGATCTTCGACGCCGTCATCTCTCCGCTCGGCATGCGCCGGGGCGTCCGGAGGGGGTATCGCGCCCTCCGGGAATTCGCCGACACCTCCACCTACCAGGACCCGCCGCCCTGGATCCTTGCCCTGGGTCCCGCCGGATCCCGGAAGAGCGAGGCGCTCCGCTCCATCGGTCTCCCCCGGAGCCTCCCGGAGCTCACCGACGGTCCACTCCCCTGGTACGTCTTCGACCAGGGAGCGGTCATCGACGTTCCCGAGTCCCTCATCCTGGACGTGGATGGAACCGCCGATGAGCGGAGCTGGGAAGGGCTCCTTTCGGCCCTGGTGCGCTACCGGCCCGAGCGCCCCATCGACGGGGTCACCCTCCTCATCCCGGCACGGACCCTCCTCACATCGGACCCCCTCGCCCACCGGAGCCCCGCCCAGGAGCTGGCCGAGGTCCTCTTCGCGAGACTTCGCCGCGCGCAGTCGGCTCTCGGGCTCCGCTTCCCGGTGTATGTGGTGGTCACCGGCGCCGAGGATATTGCCGGCTTCGACGCCTACGTCCGGGAACTCCCGGTGGGGATGTACGGCGACGCCTTCGGATGGTCGACCCCCTACTCCCTGGACTCGGCCTTCCAGGAGAGCTGGATCGACGAGGCATTCGACGACATCTACGGACGGCTCACCCGGATCTCCACGGAGATACTCGCCACTCGACCGGAGGTGGACGACGCGGATGCGATCTTCCGTTTCCCCGACCACTTCCGGGAACTCGAACCTCGACTTCGATCCCTCGTGGCGTCGGTCTTTCGCGACAGCGCCTACCATGAGGGCTTCTTCCTGCGGGGGATCTATTTTTCGGGAGCTCGTCCATCCACCCCCCCCGAAGCAACCCCTCCGGAAGAGAGTACCCTTTTCGTATCCCGCCTCTTCCAGCGGAAGATCTTCCCGGAGCGGGGACTCACCACTCCCTTCCGTTCGAGTCTCCTGGACCGAAACCGGAAGGTCCGCTGGCTCCAGATCACCGCAATCCTCGTGGTCGCCATCGGACTCCCCGGGGTCTGGTGGGGACACTGGAGGCTCTCCTCCAATGCCGAGTCCATCGAGAACGTCCTTCACGGGATCCATCGAAGCCTCGACCTCCTCGAGGATACCCGCCGAGACCCGGGACTCTCCATCTCCGCTTCCGGCGCCGACGACAGCGTCTTCGTGGCGCTCCGGAACATGGGGGAGATCGACCTCCGGAGCTTCCGATCCATCTTCCTCCCCACCTCCTGGGTGAACAGCGCCGATCGGGTCATCGATGAGACGCTCAGACTCGGATTCCAGAAGGTGGTCCTTCCCGTCCTCCGGGAGGGGCTCGTGGAGTGGGCCGATACGGTGGTGAGCTACGAGTGGGCAGCCTTTCGGGGCTCCCCTCCTCCCTCCTCCCCGGCCAACATCCGCCTCCCCGACGGGCGGGCGGCGCCGGAAGCGGGAGCGCTGGAATGGTTCATCCTGGAGTTGGACTCCCTTGCCCTGGGGATGCGTCGCTTCAACCAGGTGGTGGCGTCGGGGGACATCGATCCCTTCGCGGATCTGGTGATGTGGTACTTCGAGGACCCGCTCCCCCCCGCCTTCCGCACCCGGGACGACTTCTACCGGAGGGCGCTGGCGGAGGCGCAGGTCACCGCCATCACTCCCGCCGCTCGGCCCGGGTTCACCGACCGGGCGCTGGAGGTCTCCGTCACCCTCGCCGAAGCCACCTACGTGGACCTCTTTCAGCGCCTCGAGGCGCTGGACTCCCATCTGGCTGAAATCACCGCAGGGCGCACACGATACGCCTCCGATGACCTCTACCGACTCCTCGAAGACATCGACCGCCTTGAGCGATTCCTCGACCTCTCCGCCTCCTATTGGTTGGAGGAGGGCGCTCCCTTCGGTCGCGAAGTGGAGGCATCCCTGGACCGCATGAGCGACTCCGGGATCTTCGCCGGCCCCCTTTTCGCCCTCCGCTTTCGCCGGGAGTTCCAACGAATCCGGAGTGAACGGCTGAACCAGCTCGCGCGCCTACCGGCCTTCACCCGAGTGATGGGTCCCGGAGCAGCCCCCGGCGCGGCCCCCGCGGACCTGGCCCTCGCCCCCCTCCTGGACGAACTGGGAGAGGGAATCCGGGATCTCCTTGGGCGCGGCTTCATGAATCCCGTACATGCCCGGGGGGAATCCACCCGTCCGGGCTTCGGCGCCAGGCCCCGATGGAACCCCGCGCCTTTGGATGAAGTGGTCCGCCTCCTGGAAGAGGCAAGGGCGTACGAGGAGTCGCAGTTGGCCCGATTCCCCACCTCTTTCCACGCCGCGGTTCGGGAAGTGACTCGACGTGCCCTGGACCAGCGCATCCACGAAGGGGTGACGGCGGCCATGACCTGGGAGAGCGGCCCGGAACCGTCCGGGCGCCGGGAACTGGAGGCGGAGCTGGGCGCCCGCATGGCGAGCTTCGACGAAGCGGCCCGCCGACTCGTCCGTCTCATGGAGGTGGACGAATCTTCGGCGGGGTTCGGGATCACCCCGATTCTGGCGGAGGTCCTCCTTCTGGAGATCCTCGACCTCCTCCACCTCGCCGATCGGATCCTGGACGAGGCCCGCCCCTACCAGGCCTCCATGGGGCGTTGGAACACCGGTCGCCCGGCGGCGTGGGCCGCCTTCGGCGTCGACGGACACGACGGACTCGAGGGGTACCTTGCCCAGCAGCGGGAGGTGGTGCGGACCGTGGCGGATCGGCATGTGGCCAGGGTACTCGGGTACGGCACCCTCCCTCCGGTGGATCGACTCGTCCGCTTCGGAGGGGAGGCCCTCGGCCCCGGCGCGCAGGCTCGGCTCTCCCGGTGGCGAGGGATCGTGCGTGCGCTGGAGCAGTATGAGGCGGCCGAACCCGGAAACTCCCTTGCCGAGCTCGAGCGGTTCATTCGCTCCGATCTCATGGCCCGAACCCCGGGAGAGTGTCCGGTGGAACGGGTAGGCGGCGCTCCCCTCACCTCGGACTGGTTCGTGGAGAGCCGGGAGCGGATCAACCGCGCCTTCCATCAGCGGTGCGCCGAACTCGCGCGCATTCAATTGGAGCGGGAGTACGGGGCCCTCCGAAGTTTCTTCCAGGAGAATCTCGCGGGAAGAGCGCCCTTCGTGACTCCCGAGGCGGTGGTCGGCGCCCCCGATGCGGATCCGGCGGTGGTCCGCGAATTCCTCGCTCGCTTCGACCGGCTCATCGCGCCCCTCGGCGAAGACTGGCACGATGTGGTGGCTACCCTCCCCGGCGGCGCCGCCGTCGCCGGCTTCCTTCGGCAGATCGGCTCCTCCCGGCCGACCCTCCTCGCCCTCCTCGGCGACCCGGATGCTCCCGAGGCCGCCGGGGTGGGGTACAGAGTCGACTTCCGAACCCATCGGTCCCTGGAGCGGGGCGCCGATCAGATCGCCGAATGGTCCCTCCAGGTGGGTGGGCGGAGAGCCGACCTCGGAGCCGGTGTGGAGACCCGGACCGGCGTCTGGAGGAGTGGCCAGCCCGTCATCCTGTCCCTCCGATGGGCCACCGGATCGCCCTTCCGCCCCCTCCAGGACACCTCCGGCGGTCGAGTGGAGGGCGGACGGATCCTGCATGAATACCGCGGCCCCTGGGCACTATTCCGCCTCCTCACCGCGCTCTCTCCCTCCCGGCAGGGGCTCGCCGGGGCAGGCGCTCCGTCTGCGGGATCATTGGAGTCCGGCACCCTTCTCCTGGCCATCCCCGTTGCCCCCGTGGATCGCACCGGCGCACCGGATCTCGCCCCCGGACCTCAAGGGCTCACCCTGACCTATGTCCGCATCCGATTCCTCGATCCGGACACAACAGCCCCCCTCTCTCCCCCCACCTTCCCGGCGGTTGCCCCTCCCCTCGCCGGGTCCACGCCCTGACCCCCTCAGGCGCAACACATCGGAAACAGATGAACTGTCCCTCGGATCCACACTTTCATTCTCCACTTGCGAAACCGGGAATCGTAGAGCATACATGACGTCCCTTTCTTTCCACCCGGACGATGAGCAGGGGAGAATTTTCGGAGTTTGATGCCGTGAGCCAGAAGCTGATCGGGGATGACCTGGAGCTGGAATCCCTCCTCCGACCCATTTCGGAGGAGGCCCCAACCGGCGTGTACCTCCTCTACGAGGGGACGTACGACCGGATCCGCGAAGCGCGCCGCTCGGACGACCCTTCCCTCCCCCGCGACATCTGGCAGCACGAACTGAAGTCTGCCGAGTGGGGGCGGGTCCGTGACCTCTGCATCACGGCGCTGGAATCCAAGTCCAAAGACCTTCAGATCGCCGGGTGGCTCTGTGAAGCCAACCTGCACATCCGTGGGTTTGGCGGGTTGGCGGAAGGGCTCACCGTCATCCTCGGGCTCTGTGAGCGGTTCTGGGAAGGGCTTCACCCCGAGTTGGACGAAGATGGGGAGTTCCGATGCGCCCCCTTCCACTGGCTCAACGAAAAGTTTGCCGTGGAGACCTTTCGGATCCCGGTGGCGCGCCCTCGGGAGGATCACAAGGCCGCCGTCACCTGGAGCGACTGGAAGAGAGCCATCTGGCTGGAGAATCTCCACGCACGAAACCCCGGCGATGCGGATCTCCAGCGCCAGATCGAGAAAGCTGTAACCCGGGACGAATTCACCCGGAGGGTTCAGGCCACCCCTCAGAGCTTCCACGAGGAGTTGGCGCAGAGCCTGGAGCTCTGCGTCCACCGAATCCGGGAGATCGAGTCCTTCCTCGACGAACGGCTGAAGGACCGGTCACCGAGCCTGGTGCGTCTCCGCGAGAACCTCTCGGAGATCCTCGGGTGGGTTCGCACCGTCCTGAGAAATGCCGCCCCCCCGGAGCCCGAAGCCGCCCTGGATGAACCGGAGATGCCCCATATGGACGCCGTTGACGTTGGAGGAAGCGAGCCCTCGGGAACCCATCCTCCCATGGCAATGGGAGAAGAACCCCCCGCGGAAGGCCCCTACAGGGGGCGGGAGGACGCCTACCGGCGCATCCAGGCCGCTGCCCGATACCTTCGCTCCATCGAACCACACAGCCCCGCTCCCTACCTCATCATGCGGGCGGTGACATGGGGAGAGAAGTCGCTGAGTGAGCTCATCGTCGAACTTCGGCGAAACGGCTTCGATCTCGAGTCTCTCTCGAGCCTCCTGGGCCTCAACGAGGAGGGCGACATGTGACGCTATCGGCGGGGGGCGAAGGGTCAGGTCCCCCAATTCCCCCCTGCCGCCCCGTTGAGATGGCGGTCGGATCATCACGCAGTTCACGAAACCGGAAACACGGAGGATCATTGCCATGTCGGAAAGCACGCAACACAAGCTGAGCCGAGTGCGCCCCCCTCGCGTCCAGATCACCTATGACGTAGAGATCGGGGACGCCATCCAGAAGAAGGAGCTTCCCTTCGTCGTGGGTGTCCTCGCGGACCTCGCCGGGAAGCCCGCCGAGGCGCTCCCTCCGCTCAAGAAGCGGAAGTTCGTGGAGACGGATCGCGACAACTTCAACGAGGTTCTGGAGTCCATCGCCCCGCGGCTCGCCTTCCAGGCGCAGAATCGTCTCACAGACGAAGACAGCAAGATCAACGTCGAACTCCACTTCTCGAACCTGGACGATTTCAATCCGGAGAACGTGGTTCGCCAGGTGGAGCCCCTTCGCAAGCTCATCGAGGCCCGGGAGCGTCTCAGCGACCTCCTCGCCAAGCTGGATGGGAACGACCGGCTGGAGCAGCTCCTCCAGGAGGTGGTGGAGAACTCCGACCACCTGAAGGAGATCCAGGAAGCGACGGCGGCCCCCGCCGAAGAGTGATGGTGCAGGGCCCTCCCGTCGGGATCGGGCCCTTCTCCCTTTGAGCCAACGTACACACGGAGTCCATACTCATGGCAACTGAACAGGAAGCGGCAGGGGGCGCGACCGCTCTCGAGGACCTGTCCCTCATCGATCGGATCGTGTTCGAGGGTCGGATGGCCCGCGATGACGCCCAGAAGGACTATGCGAAGAACCTGGTGGGGGAGCTGGCCAACCAGATCCTCGCCGAGGAGATGACGGTGAGCAGCGATACGGTGGCGATGATCAACGCCCGTATCGCCCGCATCGATGAACTCCTCAGCGCTCAGCTCAACGAGATCATGCACAACCCCGAGTTCCAGGCGCTGGAGGCCTCGTGGAGAGGGCTCCACCACCTCATCATGAACTCGGAAACCGGTACCCGCCTCAAGATCCGGGTCATGTCCGCCAGCAAAAAGGACATCCTGGACGATGTGGAGAAGGCGGTCGAGTTCGATCAGAGCGCGCTCTTCAAGCAGCTCTACGAGGAAGAGTACGGTACCTTCGGTGGCAACCCTTACTCCTGCCTCATCGGCGACTACGAGTTCGGGCGGCACCCGCAGGACATCGCCATGCTGGAGAAGCTCTCCAACATCGCGGCGGCGGCCCACGCCCCCTTCATCGCGGCGGCGAGCCCTCGCCTCTTCGACATGGGCGACTTCACCGAGCTGGGGAACCCCCGGGATATGGCCAAGCTCTTCGAGAGCACCGAACTGGTGAAGTGGCGCTCCTTCCGGGACACCGAAGACTCCCGGTACGTGGCGCTCACCCTCCCCCACATCCTCCTCCGGCTCCCGTACGGCCCCGATACCAAGCCGGTGGAAGCCTTCAACTTCGTGGAAGAGGTGGATGGTCGCGATCACTCCCGGTACCTCTGGGGGAACGCCGCGTGGGCGCTGGGCGTGCGGATCACCAACGCCTTCTCCCTCAGCGGGTGGCCGGCGGCTATCCGCGGGGTGGAGGGAGGTGGGATCGTGCAGGGACTCCCCACCCACACCTTCCGTACCGATGAGGGGGACATCGCCCTCAAGTGTCCCACCGAGATCGCCATCACCGATCGTCGGGAAAAGGAGCTGAGCGATCTGGGATTCATCGCCCTCTGCCACTGCAAGGGGACGGACTTCGCCGCCTTCTTCGGCGGCGCGGCCACCCAGAAGCCGAAGCTCTACAACACCCCGCAGGCGAACGCCAATGCCCGGATTTCGGCGCAGCTTCCGTACATCCTGGCCGCATCCCGCTTCGCCCACTACCTGAAGGTGATGATGCGGGACAAGTTGGGGAGCTTCACGACCCGCGGGAATGTGGAGCGATTCCTCAACACCTGGATCGCGGATTACGTTCTCCTGAACGACGAGGCTTCCCACACGGCGAAGTCGAAGCGCCCTCTCCGGGAGGCTCGGGTGGATGTAGTGGAGATCCTTGGGAAGCCGGGGGCGTACAGCGCCACTGTCTTCATCAAGCCGCATTTCCAGCTCGAGGAGCTCACCGCGTCCATGCGTCTGGTGGCGGAGCTGCCTCCGCCGGCATCCGGCGACGCCATCGAAGCGTAGGTCCCGTACCGAGGCGGGGGGCCGAGCGGCCCCCCGCCCTCACCCTTGAAACCGTAGCGCTACCAGCAAAAAGGAACACAACCGATGGAAGCCATTTTCCTCAAGATCGACGGAGTCCCGGGTGACTCCCAGGTGTCGGGGCATGAAGACCAGATGGAGATTCTCGCCTTCTCTCACGGCGTCTCCCAGCAGGTCACCTCCGACGTCTCGAACAAGCAGCGCACCTCGGGACGTCCGAATCATCAGGACCTGAACATCACGAAGTACATTGACAACTCGTCTCCCATCATGAACCAGGACTGCTGCAAGGGGGTCATCCACCCCGAAGCCGTCCTCACCATCACGCGGAACGACGAGGGGGAGGTCCTGGACTTCCTCGTCATCACCCTGAAGGACGTCATCATCTCCCAGATCAGCATCGGAGGGTCCGGAGGCGGAAAGCCCACCGAGAACATCTCGCTGAACTACTCCCACATCACCTGGGAGGTGAAGGTGCAGGAGAAGGAGGGCGGCTCGTCCGGTGGCAACGTAGGCACCTGGAACCTGGCCACGAACAAGGAGGACTGACCTCGTGCGGGCGCGAGACCTTCGCGCCGGCGAGGGCGGCAGGGCACTCCTCCTCGACCGGCTCGTGGACCTGGAGCCGCACCGGGACGAGGAGGAGCGTCCCTTCCGCACCCTGACCTCCGAAGAGGTCAAGGCATCCATCCGCAAGGAGGTGGGGCGTGTGCTCAACACGCGCTCCACCTCCACCGCGGAGGATCTGGAGGACCGCGAATGGACGGTCCTCGACTACGGACTCCCCGACTACTCGGGGTGGTTCACCCGCTCTCTCGAAGACCAACGGCGCCTGACCCGCCTCGTCCTGAAGGCGATCCAATCCTTCGAGCCTCGACTCCACTCCCCCACCGTCGAAATCATCCCCCGAATCGAGGGGGAGCAGAACCTCTTCCTCCGAATCGACGGAGCGGTACGCGTTGGGGACGTCATGGAACCGGTCTCCTTCCCCCTGGCCCTCGAACCCACCCGAGAGGGGTGATGTACCGTGGCTGACCGATCTCGGGAGGAACTCCTCTCCTACTACCAGGATGAACTCGACTACCTCCGGGAAGCGGGGCAGGAGTTCGCCGACCTGTATCCCAAGGTGGCGGCCCGGCTGGAACTGGGCCCCGATGGAAGCGCGGACCCCCATGTCGAGCGCCTGCTGGAGGGATTCGCCTTCCTGACCGCCCGGGTCCGGATGAATCTGGACCAGCAGTTCCCCGAGATCACCACCGCCCTCCTGGAGGTCCTCTACCCCCAGTACCTGGCCCCCATACCCTCCGCCTCGGTGGCCCGCTTCGAAGCGGACCCCGATGAGGGGAAGATCACCACCGGGCACCTCATCGAGCGGCACACCCCCCTCTTCGCCGAAGCGCTCGACGGGGTCACCGCGCGATTCCGGACCTGTTATCCGGTGACGCTCTGGCCCCTGGAGGTGACCGAGGCCAGGGTGGAGTCCACCGATCGATACGACTTCCTCGACGGACGCCCCGACGTGGCGTCGGTGATCCGGGTCCGACTGAACTGCCGCCAGGGGAAGCTGGAGGAGCTGGCGATGGACTCCCTCCGCTTCTATCTGAACGCCGACCTCCGGACCGCCGCCAACCTCTACGAGTTGATCTTCGCCCAGGGAGCAGGGGCGATGGTTCTTCCGGAGGATGGGCCCCGCCGCACCCTCCCTCCCGGTGCCATTCGCCCGGTGGGCTTCGACGACGACGATCAGCTCTTCCCCTACCCTCCCCACTCCCTGGCCGGGTACCGACTCCTTCAGGAGTACTTCGCCTTCCCGCGGAAGTACCTCTTCTGGGATCTCACCGGACTCGAGGGGACGTTGAAGGGCGGATTTTTCGACATCCTCCTTCTCCTGAAGCGGGTTCCCGACCGATTCATCCAGGTGGACCCCGACACCTTCGCCCTGGGGTGCACCCCGGTGGTGAACCTCTTCCGGAAGACCACCGAGCCCCTCCGCCTCGACCATCGGAAACACGAGTACCGCCTCATCCCCGACATCCGGCGGGAGAGGAGTACCGAGATCCACTCCATCCTCACCGTGTCCCGGTCGGTGGACGAAACCAACGAGATCGAGCGCCTGGATCCGTACTACTCCTTCAGCCACCAGATCGAGACCGAGGGGACAAAGGGCTTCTGGACCGCACGCCGCCTCGCCACCGGGCGACGGGACATCCCCGGAACCGAGATGCACCTTTCCTTCGTGGATCTCGCCTTCGACCCGGGCCTCCCCAATGTCCAGACGGTGTACGCCCACACCCTCTGCACGAACCGCCGTCTGGCGGAACAGCTCCCCCACGGAGCCGCCCTCCAGACCGATTCCGCCGCACCGGTGCGGACGATCCTGCTTCTCCACCGCCCCACTCCTCAGCAGGATCCTCCCGCAACCGGGGAGAGCGGATGGCGACTCATCTCCCACCTCTCCCTGAATCACCTCTCCCTCTCGGACGAGGCCTCGGCCCTCAAGGCGCTCCGGGAGATCCTGACGCTCCATGCCGGGATCGCCGAGCCTGCTGTGCAGCGGCAGATCGCGGGCATTCGGGAACTCGTCACCCGACCGGTTGTGGGACGGGTGGGAAGCGAAGCCTGGCGCGGGTTCGTCCGGGGAACCGAGATCACCGTCACCTTCGATGAGGAGGCCTTCGCCGGGACGAACGCCTTCATCTTCGCCACGGTCCTCCGCCACTTCTTCGGCCTCTACGCCTCGGTGAACTCCTTCACCCGGACCGTCGCCCGCAACACCCGCAATCAGGAGGAATGGAAGCGATGGCCGCCCCTGGCCGGCGCCCACGAGATCCTCTGACCCGGAGGATGGAGGAGGAGGCCTGGAACTTCGAGTTCCATCAGGCCGTCCGCCTCATCGAAGCCCTCGTCCCCGGTACCCCCGTGGGGAGGGGTTCGGACCCACGGGAGGATGCCATCCGGTTCCGATCCCAGGTGAGCCTTGCCTTCCCGGCGAGCGAGCTGGCGGAGATCCACCTCCCCCCCCACCCCACCCCCGAGGGGGAGGGGACCCGGCCCGCCCGACTCACCGTTTCTTTTTTCGGGCTGGCGTCGGCGCTGGGACCCCTCCCTCGCCCCTTCACCGAACTCGTCCTCGAGCGCATCGCCAAGCGGGACTACGGGCTCCGGGACTTCCTGGACATCTTCAACCACAGGCTCGTCTCGTACCACTTCCGCACCCGGGAGAAGCACCGCCCGGGCCTTCGCATGGTCCCCCCGGAAGAGAGCGTCCTCGCCACTCCCCTCTTCTCCCTGGCGGGGCTCGGCGAACCCTCCCTTCGCAACCGCACCCGGCTGGTGGATCGGGGAGTACTCGCCTACGCCGCCTCCCTGGGGCGTCCACGGAAGGTGGCGGGAGGGATCGCGGGCACACTGGAGCACTACTTCGGGGTTCCGGTGCGAACCCACCCCTTCCAGGGGCGCTGGCACGAGCTGGCCGCCGATCAGTGGAGTCGGCTGGGTGGCCCCGCTACCGGCGCACGAAATGCCCTGGGGGTGGATACCGTGCTGGGCACCCGGGCCTGGGATCAGTCTTCGGCCTTCGAACTCGCCGTAGGTCCTCTCACTGTAGCGGAGTTTTCCGATTTTCTCCCCGGAGACCGGGATGGGAGGGTGGCCTCCGGCAAACGATTGGCTCCCTTCACCGACATGGCGCGGCTCCAGGTGGGGGTCTTTACCCAGACCCGCCTTCGGCTCCTTCTCCGGGCCGAGGAAGTCCCCTCCACCACCCTCACCGCGGAGGCGAACGCCCCTCGGCTGGGGTATACCTCCTGGCTCGGATCCCGCGGCACCCCGACTCCGGCGGACGAGGTGCTGATCGGGATGGGGTGACCTTCATGCCGGGGGTGGGATTCGAACCCACATGGGAGCTGTCTCCCAGGAGATTTTAAGTCCCCTGCGTCTACCGTTTCGCCACCCCGGCCACCTCCGTGGCACACCATTCTACGCACGACAAGCCGACCTGCGGAAGGGAAGACGTCTCGACCACCGCCCTCCCCGTCAGGCATTCGGGTCGGGAACCCGCCCCTCCCTCCTCATCCGCTCCAACCCCCGGCGGGTCAGCTTCCCCAGCTCCTGAACGAGGTCCTCCTCGACCCGACGGAAGTTGAAGCAGCTCTTTCCCTGCATCCGTTTCCGGAGTGCGTCGGAGGTCTGGTCCAGGAGATCGGGAAAGAGGTACACCGGCATGAGGTGAAAGCTCACATAGTTCTTCTTCACCTGGACCGATCCGAAAAACTCCCCGTCGGATCCCTCCAAAATCGGATGGCCGGTCAGGGTGAAGATTCCCGGATCATCCCGGGTGACCTGAAGCTCGGGGGTGCAGTGCCCGAGAACTTCCCGGAGCGACAGGAATACCTCATCGAAGGCGTCGTTCAACCTCAGCTTGTCGTGGGCGTCGGGCAGTTCGGTGAACGATGCGGACACGGCCGAACTGGTCGTGACCGAGTTCGGGCACCGTCTCCGCCGTGTCGCCGCGGCCGACGTGGAGATCGGCCTCGCCGGTCTGGACGACGAGGCGGGCGACCTGCAGGCGCGCGCGCCGGTCGTCACCATCATGGGCCATGTCGACCACGGCAAGACGTCG
>JBJHBD010000064.1:0-17721 GCA_050485305.1 Gemmatimonadota bacterium | reverse complement strand
GAGTGCTCCATCCAGCGGCGGCACCAGAAGCTGGTGGAAGAGGCCCCGTCACCGGTGCTCACTCCTGAGCTTCGCGCCGCCATGGGCGAGGCGGCGGTGAAGGCGGCGCAGGCGGTGGACTACCGGGGGGCGGGGACGGTGGAGTTCCTCTACCAGGACGGGGAGTTCTTCTTCCTGGAGATGAACACCCGGATCCAGGTGGAGCACCCCGTCACCGAGCTGGTCACCGGCATCGACCTGGTGCAGTGGCAGCTCCGGGTGGCCCGGGGCGAGCCCCTCCCCTGGACGCAGGACGAGGTGCGGCTCGTCGGCCACGCCATCGAGTGCCGCATCACCTCCGAAAACCCCGACGAGGGGTTTCTCCCCTCCACCGGGACCATCCGGCATCTGGAGCTCCCCACCGGCCCCGGCGTCCGCTGGGATGGGGGGATCACCACCGGCACCGAGGTGGGGCTCCACTACGATCCCCTCCTGGGGAAGCTCATCGTTCATGCCCCCACCCGCCTGGAGGCCATCGACCGGATGGACCGGGCCCTCGCCGAGCTGGTGGTCCATGGGGTGGACACCTGCACCGCCTTCCACCGCCGGGTCATGGCCGAGGCCGACTTCCGCGCCGGGGACCTCTCCATCCGCTACCTGGATGAGCACCCCAAGCTCCTTCAGGGCGATGGGTCACCGGGGAACACCCGGGCGCTGGCCGCCATGGCGGCCCTCCTGGAGCACGAGCGTCGGCGGAGCCAGGCTCCCGGGCGCATCGGGGGGGATGGGGTGGCGGGCATCGCCGGGATGACGCCCTGGCGCCGCGCCGTGGCCCCCTGGATGGGCGGCGGGGGGTGAACCCCACCGTCGAGATCACCGGCCTCAATTCGGAGGGCGCCGGGGTGGGGCGGCTCCCGGACGGTCGGGTGGTCTTCGTCCCCCGCACGGCGCCTGGCGACCGGGTGCGCGTCCGCATCACCGGCGGGAAGAAGCGATGGGCTCGGGGCGACGTGGAGGCGCTGGAATCGCCCGGCCCGGGGAGGCGGGAGGCGCCCTGCCCCTTCTATGCGCGATGCGGCGGGTGTGCGCTGCAGCACCTGGCGCCGGAGGCGCAGCGGGCGTCCAAGGGGGCCTGGGTCATGGAGACCCTCCGGCGGGTTGGAGGGCTCGAGGATCTTCCCGAGCCCGCCTGGGGTGAGGCCGGACCCGAGTTCGGCTACCGCAACCGCCTTACCTTCCACCTCCGTCGCCTGGCCACCGGCCGGGTGGTGGCCGGCTTCCATGATCGGGAGCGCCCAGGACGCCTGGTGGAGGTGGACGGGCGCTGCCTCCTGGCCGAACCGGCGCTGGCCCAGGGGTGGGACCGGCTTCGAGGTGCCTGGGGGCCCGGAGCGGACTTCCTCCCTCGGGGCGACACCCTTCGCCTCACCCTTCGCGCCACCCAGGAGGGGGAGCTCCTCCTGCTGGTGGAGGGGGGGCGCGGGGTGGGGGACCCGGAGGCGCTGGTGGAGGGGGCCGGGCTCCTGGGCGTATGGGCCCGAAGCGAGGGGGAGATCCGCCCCCGATTCCTGGCCGGGAAGGCTGGGCCCGACGGGGTGCCGGAGCGCTGGCTGGGCGAACGGATCCAGGTGCGCCCCGGCGCCTTCCTGCAGGTGAACCGCACCGGCGCCGACGCGCTGGCCCGGGCCGCCCTCGTGGCACTGGGAGCCCAGGAAGGGGATCAGGTGCTGGACGCCTACTGCGGGGTGGGGAGCTACGGACGAGAGCTGGCGGCTCGCGGGGTGCAGGTCACCGGAATCGAACTGGACCCGGAGGCGCTGCAGGTGGCGGGAGGGGCGGGGGGCGCCGGCACCGTTGAGGGGCTCACCCTCCTGGAAGGGCGGGTGGAAGACCGGCTGGGAGAGGCCCTCCCGGCCCACCGGGTCATCCTGAACCCACCCCGTGGCGGGGTGGCGCCGGGGGTCATGGAGGCGCTGGCCGAGGGAGGGGGCGGGGACCCGCCCCGGCGCATCGTGTACGTGAGCTGCGCCCCTCCCACCCTGGCCCGCGATCTGGCGGCGCTGGGGGACGGGTACCGAGTGACCGCGGTCACTCTCTTCGATCTCTTCCCCCAGACCGCCCATGTGGAGACTTTGGTGCGGCTGGACCGCATCGACTGAACCGGAACCTGCGAGTCATCATGCGCTACTTCGTGCATCTGGGAGAGGACCGCCTCGAGGTGGACATCGAGGGAGATCGGGTCACCGTGAACGGGGAGCCGGTGGAGGTGGCGCTGGCCCCCGCCGGGGGCTCGCCCATCCGGAATGCTCGGGTGGAGGGCGCCTCCCTCCGCGTGCTCCCCACCCCCAACGGGAGCGGGGAGTGGGCGCTGGAAGTGGAGGGGGTCCGCCACACCCTGCAGGTGCTGGACTCCGGAGGCGAGGCCATCCGCACCGCCCGGAGCGCGGCGCTGGCCCACGCAGGCCCATCCCCCCTGAAGGCCCCCATGCCGGGGATGGTGGTGCGGGTGGAGGTGGCGGTGGGTGACGAGGTCGCCGCCGGTCAGGGGGTGGTCATCGTGGAGGCCATGAAGATGGAGAACGAGCTGAAGGCGCCCGCGCCGGCCCGGGTGGCGGCCATTCACGCCGTGGCCGGGACCGCCGTGGAGAAGGATCAGCTCCTCGTGGAGTTCGAGCCGCTGGGAGGGGAGGGATGAGCGAGGAGTTCCGCACCGATTCGGGGATCCCGGTCCGGGAGGTCTACCGGGAGGGAGATGCCTCCCTGGACCCCGCCGCCGATCTGGGGGACCCGGGGAGCTTCCCCTTTACCCGGGGGGTCTACCCCACCATGTACCGGGGGCGGCACTGGACCATGCGCCAGTATGCCGGGTTCGGGACGGCCGAGGCCACCAACCGGCGCTATCACTACCTCCTGGAGCGGGGGCAGACGGGGCTTTCGGTGGCCTTCGACCTCCCCACCCAGATGGGGTACGACTCGGACCACCCCATGGCCACGGGAGAGGTGGGTCGGGCCGGGGTGGCCATCGACTCTCTGGAGGATATGCGAACCCTCTTCCAGGGGATCTCGCTGGACCAGGTCTCCACCTCCATGACCATCAACTCCACGGCCTCCATCCTCCTGGCTCTCTACATCGCCGTGGCGGAGGAGCAGGGAGTGCCCTCGGAGCGCCTTTCCGGGACCATCCAGAACGACATCCTGAAGGAGTACATTGCCCGGGGGACGTACATCTTCCCGGTGGACCCGTCGCTCCGCCTCATCTCGGACATCCTGGCGTACTGCGCCGAGCGGGTGCCCAAGTGGAATACCATCTCCATCTCGGGCTACCACATCCGGGAGGCGGGAGCCACGGCTCCCCAGGAGGTGGCCTTCACCTTCGCCAACGGGCTGGAGTACGTGGAGCGGGCGGTGGCCGCCGGGATCCCCGTGGAGGAGTTTGCGCCCCGTCTCTCCTTCTTCTTTGCCGCCCACAACGACTTTTTTGAAGAGGTGGCCAAGTTCCGGGCTGCCCGCCGCCTCTGGGCTCGCCTCATGCGGGAGCGGTACGGCGCCTCCGACGCCTCGGCGCGTCTCCGCTTCCACACCCAGACGGGGGGCTCCACCCTCACTGCGCAGCAGCCGCTGAACAACGTCATCCGGGTGACCACCCAGGCCCTGTCGGCGGTGCTGGGGGGGACGCAGTCGCTCCACACCAACGGCTTCGACGAGGCGCTGGCCCTCCCCACGGAAGAGGCGGCTCGCATTGCGCTTCGCACCCAGCAGATCCTGGCCTACGAGAGCGGGGTGACCCGCACGGTGGATCCCCTGGCGGGGAGCTACTTCGTGGAGGAGCTCACCAACCGGGTGGAGGAGGAGGCCCGCCGCTACCTCGCCGAGATCGAGGAGCGGGGAGGCGCCGCCAGGGCGGTGGAGTACATGCAGGAAGAGATTCACCGGAGCGCCTACCGCTTCCAGATGGAGGTGGAGTCGGGAGACCGGGTGGTGGTGGGGGTGAACCGCTTCGCCGAAATGGAGCCCCCCCCCCGCATTGACGACACCGACTACTCGGCGCTGGAGCGCACCCAGAAGGAGAAGGTGGCCGCCCTCCGGGCCCGCCGGGACGACGCTCGTGTGGACGCTGCCCTCTCCACCCTCGCCGAGGGAGCTCGGGGGAGCGCCAACCTCATGCCTCTCATTCTGGAGGCGGTGCGCTCGCTGGCCACCCTGGGAGAGATCTCCGACACCCTCCGGAGGGAGTGGGGCACCTTCACGCCGGGGGCGTAAGGGCTATTTTCAAGGGTTGTGTCGGAAACCAGGACCCTGAAGGAAGGTAAACCGCATGCCCACGTATGAATACCGTTGCCCCGAGGGGCACGACTTCGAACTCTTCCAGCGGATGAGCGATCCTCCCCGCGCCCAGTGCCCGAGCTGTGGTGCCGAGGCCCAGCGCCGTCTCTCGGCGGGGGCCGGGTTCCTCTTCAAGGGGGATGGGTTCTACATCACCGACTACCGCTCCGAGTCCTACAGGTCGGCGGCCAAGGCCGAGAGCTCCGCCGGGGGTGAAGCCAAGGGCGGCAGCGGTTCCTCCGGGGGTGAAGCCAAGCCCTCGTCCCCGCCGGCCGGCTCCGCCTCGACGCCCACAAAACCCGCCACGACCTCCGCCGCCCCCGCCAAGGACTGACGACCGCGCTCATGGACCAGACCGGCATTCGGGAACTCCTGGAAGAGATTCTCCGGGAGATGGGGGTGGACCGCCCCCAGATCCAGATGGAACGCCCGCGTGATCCCACCCACGGCGACCTGGCCTCCAATGTGGCCATGGCGCTGGCGAAGGAGCTGAAGCGCCCCCCCCGTGCCATCGCCGAGGAGATCGCCACCCGCTTCCCCCTGGGGTCCGCAGGGGTGGAGGCGGTGGAGGTGGCCGGCCCCGGCTTCCTGAACTTCCGTTTGGGCTCCGGGGCCGTGGCGGTTGCCGTGGACCACATCCTCGCAGAGGGCCCCCGCTTCGGGCGCACCGAATCCGGGGGCGGCGAACCGGTCATGGTGGAGTTCGTCTCGGCCAACCCCACCGGGCTCCTTCACCTGGGGCATGGCCGCCAGGCGGCCCTCGGCGACGCCATCTCGGCCCTCCTGGAGTGGACCGGGTACGCCGTCCACCGGGAGTTCTACTACAACGACGCCGGTCGCCAGATCGAGCGCCTCGCCGAATCGGTGCGCGCCCGCTATGCCCAGCACTTCGGTCGCGATGAAGCGGTCCCGGAGGATGGGTACATGGGCGACACGGTGGCCCGGATCGCCGCCGAGTTCGCGGAGGCCGAAGGAGACCGGTGGCTGAACGACCCCACCGGCGAGGGGCTCGACCGGATGCGCCGCTTCGCCGTGGACCGCCTCCGGGGGGAACAGGATCAGGACCTCACCACCTTCCGGGTCCACTTCGACCGGTACTACCTGGAGTCGTCCCTCTACGACGAGGGGCGGGTGGAGAGCACCATCCAGGCCCTTCGAGAGAGCGGTCTCGTCTACGAGCACGAGGGCGCCGTATGGCTCCGCACCACCGAGTTCGGAGACCAGAAGGACCGGGTCATGATCAAGTCCGACGGCTCGGCCACCTATTTCCTCCCCGATGTAGCGTACCACGTCACCAAGTGGGAGCGGGGCTTCCACCGGGCCATCAACGTGCAGGGCTCCGACCACCACGGAACGGTGGACCGGGTCCGGGCCGGACTTCAGGCGCTGGGGCTCCCCGCCGGCTACCCCGAGTACGTCCTGCACCAGATGGTGACGGTGGAGCAGGGGGGGAAGGAGGTGAAGTTCTCCAAGCGGGCCGGCGACTACACCACCCTCCGCGACCTCATGGGCGAAGTGGGGGTGGACGTCACCCGCTACTTCTTCCTCATGCGGAAGCCCGAGGCCCACCTGGTCTTCGATCTGGACTGGGCGAAGGATCAGTCCGACAAGAACCCCCTCTACAAGGCCCAGTACGCCCACGCCCGGGTCTGCTCCATTCTGAGGAAGGCCGGGGAGGATGGGTCCCCCGCCACCTCCGGCTCCGCGGACCTCACCCTCCTCACCCACGACGCCGAGCGGGAGCTCATCCAGGAGCTGGGCGAGTTCCCGGCGCTGGTGGCCCGTGCCGCAGAGGCAAGGGCGCCCCACCTGGTGTGCGAGTACCTGGAGAAGACGGCGGGGGTCGTGAACTCCTGGTACCATGCGGGGAACCCCACCCGGAACCCGGAGCTGGCGGTCCTGCACCCCGACCCCGAGCTGCGCCGGGCGCGACTCGCCCTCGCCTGGGCAGTGCGCACCGTCCTCCACAACGCCCTCTCCCTCCTGGGCCTCAGCGCCCCGGAGCGGATGGAACGACCTGATGAGGAAGGCTGACCCATGTCCATTCTGGTGGTAGGGAGTGTGGCGCTGGACACCGTGGAAACCCCCTTCGGACGGGTGGAGGGGGCGCTGGGGGGCTCGGCGATCCACTTCGCCGCTTCGGCCTCCCTTCTGGCCCCGGTGCAGATGGTGGGAGTGGTGGGGAACGACTATCCCCTGGAGCGCCTGGACTTCCTCCGGGAACGGGGGGTGGACCTCTCGGGGATCGAGGAAGCCGACGGCCTCTCCTTTCACTGGGCAGGGCGGTATGAGCACGACCTCTCGGCGCCCACGACGCTGGAGACCCGGCTGGGGGTCTTTGCCGACTTCCACCCCCGCATCCCCGAGAACTGCCGGACGCCGGAGATCCTCTTCCTGGGGAACATCGACCCCCGCCTCCAGCTCGAGGTGCTGGACCAGGTGGAACGTCCACGGCTGGTGGCGTGCGACACCATGAACTACTGGATCGAGGGGAGCCGCCCCGACCTCATGCGCCTTCTGGAGCGGGTGGATGTGCTTCTGGTGAACGAGGGGGAGATCCGCCAGCTCGCCGGCGACCCCAACGTGGTGCGGGCGGCCCGGTGGGCGCTGGAGCGGGGGCCTTCCATGGTGGTGGTGAAGCGGGGGGAGTACGGCGCTCTCCTCATGGACGGCGAGGGGATCTTCTTCGCCCCCGGCTATCCGGTGGAAGAACTCTTCGACCCCACCGGGGCGGGAGACTCCTTCGCCGGAGGGTTCCTGGGAGCCCTTCACGGGGCTCCGGAGTACACCCATGGGGCCCTTCGTCGCGCCATCATCTTCGGATCGGCGCTGGGTTCCTTTGCCGTGGAGGAGTTCTCCGTGGACCGGGTGGCACGCCTTTCCCGGAGGGAGCTGGCCGCCCGGGTCCGGGAGTTCCGAACCCTCACCGAGTTCGAAATCGCCGATGGGAGGGACCATGCCTGAGGGACGGATGGACTACCGCTCCGCCGGGGTGGATCTCGAGGCGGCCGAGCGGGCCAAGGAGGGGATTCGCTCCCTTCTGGAGCGCACCCGGGACGCCCACACCCTCTCGTCGCTGGGCTCCTTCGGAGGGCTCTACGCCGTTCCGGACCTCCCCGACCCGGTTCTCGTCTCGTCCGCCGACGGGGTGGGAACGAAGCTCAAGGTGGCCTTCCTCACCGGACGCCACGACACGGTGGGGCGCGACCTGGTGAACCACTGCGTGGACGACATTCTGGTGCAGGGTGCCCGCCCCCTCTTCTTCCTCGACTACCTGGCCACGGGCCGGATGGACGAGGGGGTGGTGGAAGAGGTGGTGCGGGGGGTGGCCCACGGCTGTCTGGAGAACCGGTGTGCCCTCCTGGGGGGCGAGACGGCGCAGATGCCCGACTTCTACGCCGACGGCGAGTACGATCTGGCCGGGTTCATCGTGGGAATCGCCTCCAGGGATGGGATTCTGGACGGCTCCCGGGTGCGCCCCGGCGACGTGCTCCTGGGGCTCCCCTCTTCGGGGCTCCACACCAACGGGTACACCCTGGCCCGTCGGATCCTCTTCGACCGGGGCGGCCTCTCGGTGGACAGCCCCTTTCCCGGTGAAGAGGGGGCCACGGTGGGCGAGGTCCTGCTGCGAGTGCACCGGAGCTACCTGGCCTCCCTCTGGCCCGAAGTGGAGTCCGGGACCCTCCGTGCCCTCGCCCACATCACCGGCGGGGGGATCCCGGGGAACCTCCCCCGCTCCCTCCCCAAGGGGGTGGGCGCCCGCATCGACACCGGTTCATGGGAGCCCTCGGTCACCTTCCGAGCACTTCAGAAGCTGGGTGAGGTGGAGGGCCCTGAGATGTTTCGTGTCTTTAACATGGGCGTGGGAATGGTCGCCGTGGTCTCTCCCGCCGAGGCAGATCGGGTCCTGGCCCGCCTCCATGCGGCAGGGGAGGAGGCCTGGGTCCTGGGAGATGTGGTTCCCGGAGAGGGGGTGACCTTCCTGTGAAGCTCCTCAGGGCGAGTCGGCAACGGATCCTCCGGGGCGTCCCGGTGGCTGCCCTCCTCTGGGTTTCCCCGATGTGGGCGCAGAGTCCGACCGTCGGAGGGGAGGTGGATCCCAACGCCACCCTCTACGCCCTCCAGGAACGGTGCGCCCTGGTGGGCGGTGAGGCACTCCACTCCCGCTGCGGAGACGCCGCCCTCGCCTTCGAAGGTTGGCTTCTGGGGACGGCGGCAGCTCTCTCGGGGGGGAGCCCCCTCCCGGCCTCCCCGAGTACGGCAGGGCGCCGTCTGCCGGGAGACCCCCGGGTAGTCATGGACGGCGGACTCCTCCTGGGGACCTTTCGCACCCCTGACCTCTCGGCCGGGGGTGCGGGTTCGGCTTCCCGGAGGACGGTGACCGGTGCTCGCGGCACCATCGCGTTGGGGCTCTTTGAGGGCTTTTCCCCCGCTCCCACCGTGGGGGGAGTTCTGGGTGTGGATCTCCTGGCCACCGTCCGATACGCCTCCGAGGCGGGATCCGGCGGCGGTTCGGCGATGGCGTGGGGAGCGGGCGCCCGGGTAGGGGTGGTGCGGGAATCGTTCACCCTCCCGGGGGTGACGCTCTCGGCTCTCCATCTCCGGAGCGCGGAGTTTCGGCACGCGCCGACCGGGACGGAGGCCGCTTCCGTGGCGGTTCGCCCCACCCTTACCGCGCTCCGCGCCACGGTGGGGAAGGACCTTCTGGCGCTGGGGATCTCGGCGGGAGGCGGGGTGGATCGAATCCGGGGTACGGGGCGAATCACCGTGCCCCGGGAGGAGGGGAGCGGGAGTGCCGGAGCCGCCATTCCGGGTCAGGCCGATCGCTACACCCTCAGCCGCCCCGTGGCCTTTGCCGGGGTGAACTTCACCTGGATCGTCCTCCAGGTGGCGGGAGAGCTGACCTGGTCCCCCTCGGTGGATCCGGTGCCGGGGGTAGTGGGGACGGGGGGGTACACCTCGCCCGGAACCGGGCTCTCCGGGGCCCTCACCCTCCGTCTCACCTACTGAGGGGCGTCATGGCGGGCACAGGGGAGGGACGGGCCACTCCAACGGACGAGGCTCACCTCCTTCGGGCGGTGGAGCTGGCGGAACGGGGGTGGGGCCGTGTCCACCCCAACCCCATGGTGGGGTGTGTCCTCGTGCGGGATGGCGAGGTGGTGGGAGAGGGGTGGCACCGGGAGTTCGGCGGACCCCACGCCGAGGTGGAGGCCCTCACCGCTGCCGGAGACGCCGCCCGGGGCGCCACCGCGTACCTGAGTCTGGAACCGTGCCACCACCAGGGGAAGACGGGGCCCTGCACCCGGGCCCTCCTGGAGGCGGGCGTCAGCCGGGTGATCTATGGAGCCCGGGACCCGGGGCCTGAGTCGGGTGGGGGCGGGGAGTGGCTCCGGGACGCGGGGGTGGAGGTGGTGGGCCCCCTCCACTCCGCCCGGGAGGCGCGGCGCCTCAACCCGGCCTTTTTCCACCGGGAGACCCATCGCCCCTGGGTGACCCTCAAGCTGGCCCTCTCCCTGGATGGGAAGATCGCCGCCGCCCCGGGGGTCCGGACTCGCCTCTCGGGGGCGGCGTCCGAAAGGGCGCTCCATCGCCTCCGGGCGGGGTACGACGGAATCCTGGTGGGAGCGCGGACGGCGAAGGTGGACGACCCTCTCCTCACAGTACGGGGGGAAATTTCCCCTCGCACCCCGCCGGTGCGGATCGTTCTCGACGCCAGGGGTACGCTGGACCCGGGTGCCCGCCTCTTCACCGAGGGGGGCTCTCCCGTCTGGATCATCACCGGACCCCACCCCGATGAAGGGTGGGCGTCGCGACTCCGGGAGCGGGGGGCGCATCTCATCTCCACCCCCCTCACCGCCGAGGGGCGGGTGGAGCCGGCTGCGGTCCTCCGCGAGTTCCGCGCCCGAGAAGTCCGCTCGCTCCTCTGCGAAGGGGGTGGGGTGCTGGGGAGCGCTCTCCTTGAGGCGGGGGTGGTGGACCGCCTCATCCTCGTGCAGGCCCCGGTCTTCCTGGGAGAGGGTGGAGTTCCGGCCTTCCCCCACCTGAAGGGGACCTTGAGCCCGACCGGCTGGAAACCGACGGAACCGCCCCGTCAGGAAGGGGACGACAGCTGGATCACCCTGGATCGGGAGGAGTAGGGGAGATGTTCACCGGAATCGTCACCGGAGTGGGAGTGGTGGAGGGAGTGGAGCGGGCCGAAGGGCTGGTGCGCCTGGAGATCTCCGCCCCCGAAGGGCTCCTCGCCGGTGCGGTGCCGGGCGCCTCCATCGCCGTAGACGGCGCCTGCCTGACCCCGGTCACCCTCACTCCGCCCCGCTTCACCGTTGAACTGGTGGCCTCCACCCTGACCCGCACCGTGGCAAAGGGGTACCACCCCGGATCGGCGGTCAACCTGGAACGGGCCATGGTGCTGGGAGAGCGGCTGGACGGCCACCTGGTCCAGGGGCATGTGGACGGGGTGGGAGAGGTGACGGCGCTCCGGGAAGAGGGGGGAACCCGCTTCCTGGAGGTGCGGATTCCGCCGGAGGTGCACCGGCAGACCCTCCTCCACGGCTCCATCACCCTCAATGGGGTAAGCCTCACGGTGAACCATCTCCTCGACGGAGACCGCATCGAGGTGGCCATCATCCCCCACACCTGGGAGCACACCAACTTCCGTGCTCTCGCCCCGGGTGCCTCCCTCAACGTGGAGGGGGACCTCATCGGGAAGTATGTCGCTAAATTGTTGAATCTCTCGGCGCCGGCGGATCGGCTCCCGGGGGCGAACTCCTGACAGAAGAGAGGAGGGGTCCATGCCCTTCGACACCATAGAAGCCGCCATCGAGGACATCCGGCAGGGGAAGATGGTCATCGTCGCCGACGACGAGGACCGGGAGAACGAGGGGGATCTGGTCTGCGCCGCCTCCGCCATCACCCCCGAACTGGTGAACTTCATGGCCCAGCACGGCCGGGGGCTCATCTGTGTGACCCTCACGGGGGAGCGGGCCGACGCCCTCGATCTCCCCCTCATGGCCGAGCGGAACACCGATCCCCATGGGACCGCCTTCACCGTCTCGGTGGACGCCCACCAGCGCTTCGGCGTCACCACCGGGATCAGCGCCTCGGACCGGGCCACCACCATCCAGATCCTCGCCGATCCGGACACCGTTCCCGGTGATCTGCGCCGCCCCGGGCACATCTTCCCCCTTCGAGCCCAACCGGGAGGGGTGCTCCGCAGGGTGGGGCAGACCGAGGCCAGTG
This sequence comes from Gemmatimonadota bacterium, assembly GCA_050485305.1. Classification (GTDB taxonomy): domain Bacteria; phylum Gemmatimonadota; class Gemmatimonadetes; order Longimicrobiales; family Gaopeijiaceae; genus JBJHBD01. The sequence goes on along the minus strand of JBJHBD010000064.1, from coordinate 6,180 downwards.
TGGATCTGGCTCGCCTCGCCGGGCTCCCCCCCGTGGGGGTGATCTGCGAGATCCTGAACCCCGACGGGTCCATGGCCCGTCGCCCCGAACTGGAGCGTTTCGCGAAGGAGCACGACCTCCGCTTCGTCACGGTGGCCCAGCTCGTGGCGTACCGCCTCCAGAAGGAGCGGCTGGTCAAGCGAACCGCCGAGGTCCGCCTCCCCACCCCCCACGGCGACTTCACCCTCATCGGATACGAGACCGTCCTGGACGGGAAGGAGCACGTGGCCCTCGTGAAGGGAGAGGTGGCCGGCCAGGAGGACGTCCTCGTCCGGATGCACTCCGAATGCCTCACCGGAGACGTCTTCGGCTCCCTCCGCTGCGACTGCGGGGAGCAGCTCGACGCCGCCATGGCCCGCATCCAGGAGGAGGGGCTCGGCGCCGTCGTCTACCTCCGCCAGGAGGGGCGTGGAATGGGGCTCACCAACAAGCTCAAGGCATACAAACTCCAGGAAGAGGGGAAGGACACGGTGGAAGCCAACCTGGCCCTCGGCTTCAAGCCCGACCTTCGGGACTACGGGATCGGCGCCCAGATCCTCCTGGACCTGGGGCTCCACCGAATCCGCATCCTCACCAACAACCCCAAGAAGATCGTCGGGCTGGAGGGGTACGGCCTCGAGGTGAGCGGTCGCGAACCTCTCCGCTCCAATCCCGGTCCCCACAACGCCGGGTATCTCGAGACGAAGCGCCTCAAACTGGGACACCTTTCGTGAGGGAAATCCGCGGATCTCTTACCGGCGCCGGGCTCCGCATCGGCCTCGTGGCGGCGCGCTTCAACGAGCACGTCACCGAGGCGCTCCTGGAGGGGGCCCTCGACTGCCTTCGGGAACACGGGGTTCCGGAGGATGGGATCGTCGTGGTTCGCGTTCCCGGTGCGTGGGAACTCCCCGGCGCCGCGCGTCGCCTGGCGGAGTCGGGCACGGTGGACGGGGTGGTGGCCATCGGGTGCGTCATCCGGGGGGAAACCGCCCACTTCGACTATGTGGCCGGGGAGGCGTGCCGCGGGCTGGGGGCGCTGAACGCCGAGGGGCCCATCCCCATCGGGCTCGGAGTCCTCACCACCGAGACGCTGGAGCAGGCGCTCGTCCGCGCCGGAGGGAAGGGGGAAAACCGAGGGTGGGACGCCGCCCACGCCACTCTGGAGATGGCGGGGGTCTTCCGCGCCCTCCGCGAACTCCCGGGAGGGGGAACATGACGGAGCGGGAGCCCCTTACCCGCCGGGAACGCATCGATCGGACCCGAGCCCGTTCCTGGGCACTCCACGCCCTCTACCGGTGGGAATCGGAAGGGGGCGACGAAGGGCTCGCCGCGTCTCTCGCCGCCACCCTTCGATCCCGCCGCGTCGCCCCCCGTCGCCTCCCCATGATCGAGGGGCTTCTGACCACGGTGGAGACGCACCTGGACGAGATCGACGGCGCCATCCTGGGAGCCATGGAGAACTGGCGGCTGGAGCGACTCTCCCGCATCGACCGCTCCATCCTCCGCCTTGCCACCGGGGAGCTCCTCTACCATGCCGATGTCCCCGGCCCGGTGGCGATCCAGGAGGCGATCCGGCTGGCGGGGCAGTACGGAGGTGACGAATCTCCCCGCTTCGTGAACGGGGTCCTGGACGCCATCTTCCGCCGCTATCGCGCGGAGGGGTGACCCTCCACCGGGAGTTTCGGTGCGCCTCCTCATCCTGAACTGGATGGATCGGACCCACCCCCTCTCCGGGGGAGCCGAGATCCACCTCCACGAACTCTTCGGGCGGTTGGCCCGCCGCCCTGGATGGGAGATCACCCTGGTGGCCTCCCGGGTCGACGGCGCCCCCGCCATCGCCGAGGTGGACGGGATCCAGGTCCACCGCGCCGGAGGGCGCTACGGCTACACACTCGCCGCCCCTCGGAAGGCCAGGGAACTCCTCTCCCGCCACCCCTTCGACCTCGTTCTGGAGGATCTGAACAAGGTCCCCCTCTTCGCTCCCCTCTGGTCCCCCGTCCCCGTCGCGGTCCTCGTCCACCACCTCTTCGGCGGGACGGCCTTCCAGGAGGCGGGTCTCCCCATCGCCGCCGCCACCTGGCTCCTGGAGCGCCCCGTCCCCCGGGTCTTCCGAGGGTGTCCGGTGGTGGCGGTCTCCGAGAGCACGAAGAGCGACCTGGTGGCCCGGGGGATGGACCCCGGCGCCATCACCGTCATCCCCAACGGAATCGACCCGGAGCGGCTCACCCCGCACCCCGAGGGGGAGCGATTCCCCGAGCCCACCCTTCTCTACCTGGGGCGCCTCAAGCGGTACAAGCGGGTGGATCTCCCCATCCGTGCCATGGCCCGTCTCGCCGAGGCGGGGATCCCGGCACGCCTCCTCATCGCGGGGAAGGGAGACAACGAGCCGGCGCTCCGGGCCGAAGCCGCCCGACTGGGGCTCGGCGAGGATCGGGTCCGCTTCCTCGGGTTCGTTTCGGACGAGGAGAAGCTCGACCTCTTCCGGAGGAGCTGGGTGCACCTCCTCACCTCGCCGAAGGAGGGGTGGGGGATCGCAAATCTGGAGGCGGCGGCGTGCGGAACCCCCACGGTGGCCAGCGACGCACCCGGGCTCCGCGACTCGGTGGTGGATGGGACCACCGGATATCTCGTCCCCCACGGCGACGAGGAGGCGCTGGTCCGCCGGATTTCCCATCTCCTGAATGACGGCGACATGCGCCGGCGGATGGGGCGGGAGGCTCGTGCCTTCGCCGAAACCCTCTCCTGGGATCGGGCCGCCGATCGGATGGAGGGGTGGCTGGGGGAGGTAGCCGGTGGAGGGGGGCGGGTTTAGCTTGGACGAGGCGGTTTGATTCCTTCATCCCACGGAGGGTCCATGCGCGTCCAGATCGTCGCCCGTCAGTGTGAAGTTCCCCCTGCCGCCCGGGAGCGGGCGGAAGAGCAGATGAAGAAGCTCTCCCGCTACGACTCCACCCTCAGCTCGGCCGAGATCATCTTCTCCGAGGAGCGGCACCTCCGACAGGTGGAGGCCATTCTCATGCTGGACGGAGAGGGGCCCGCCGTGGCGAAGGGAGAGGGGGACGACTTCCGGAGCGCAGTGGACCGCTCCGCCGAACGCCTCAGCAAGATCCTCCGCCGCCGCCGCGACCAGCTCCTGGACCACCAGGGCCCTCGGACCTCCGAAATCGTCGGCACGAGGGACTGACCTCCCGGTGGAACCCACCCTTACCATCGAGCAGCTCTTCGAGGCGAAACAGGAGAGTCTGGGTCTAGAACTCCTGAACCCCCGGGTTCCCCTCACCGGTCGATGCGGTGATCCCGACATCTCCAGTCCGGGGCTGGCCCTGGCCGGGTTTGTGGGGCGCTTTCATGGCGGTCGCATGCAGGTCTTCGGCGAAACCGAGATCAGCTATCTGGCCACCCTCGACGAGGAGGGGAAGGCGGAGCGGCTCCGCCTCCTCTTCTCCCAGGAGATCCCGGCCGCCTTCGTGACGAAGGGGCTCAGGGTGCCCGAGGCGCTGGTAGCCGAGGCCACCGCCCGGGGAATCCCCGTCTTCCGCTCCTCCGCCTCCACCAAGCGCTTCTTCCGCCGGATGAAGCCCTTTCTGGAGGTGGCGCTGGCCCCCACCACCTCGGTGCACGGGTCGCTGGCCGACGTCTACGGGGTGGGGCTCCTCTTCGTGGGGAAGTCCGGGATCGGGAAGAGCGAGTGTGTCCTGGATCTGGTGGAGCGTGGTCACCGCCTGGTGGCCGACGACCTGGTGCTCGTCTCCCGGCGCGGAAACGACGTCCTCATCGGGAGGGGGCACGAACTCCAGCGTCACCACATGGAGATCCGGGGGATCGGGATCGTGGACATCCAGGCCCTCTTCGGGATTCGTGCCATCCGGCAGCAGAAGCGCATCGAGGTGGTGGTACAGCTCGAGGACTGGGACGACGCCAGGGAGTACGACCGAACCGGGCTGGAGCCGGCGGAGACGGAGATTCTCGGAGTCCAGATCCCCCGGATCACCATCCCCCTCAATCCGGGGAAGAACATCACGGTGATTTCGGAGGTGGTGGCCATGAACCACCTCCTCAAGTACACCTCGGGAGTGGACTCCGCCATCGAGTTTGACCGGCGGCTGAGGGGAGCTTTGAAGCCCCTTCACGAGTATCTTGAAGAGGACTATGAGTGACACACCCCTCTCCGACCCTCCCATTCGCGGCATCGTCCTGACCCACGGGACCATGTCCTTCGGGCTCGTGGACGCCGTCCGGAAGATCAGCGGCGCCCCCGAGGAGGTGCTCACCCCCCTTTCCAACGAGGGGATGGGTCCGGAGGCGCTCCACGGCGCGGTTCAGGAGGCGGTGGGAACTCACCCCGCCATCCTCTTCACCGATCTCATCGGGGGGAGCTGTGCCGTCGCCGCGCGCCTCGCCTGCCCGGGGAAGGACAATCGCCGGGTGATCTGCGGGGCGAACCTCCCCATGCTCCTGGACTTCGTGACACACCGCGACCTCCCGCTGGACGCTCTGGTGGAGCGCCTGGTGGAGAAGGGGCGCGAGTCCATCCGGGCCCTCGATCCCCCTCCCACCCCCTTCTCCGGTGCCCATCGCGCTCTTTCGGGTGGATGAGCGGCTGATCCACGGACAGGTCACCGTGGCGTGGGGGTCGCACCTCTCTCCCGCCCGATACGTCGTGGTGGATGACCTCCTGGCAGGGAGCGACTGGGAACAGGAGCTCTATCGACTCGGCGTCCCTCCCGGAACGGAGGTGGAGTTCACTACCGTGGCGGAGGCGCGCCGGCGCCTGGCTGAGTGGAAGGGATCCCACCGGGTGGCCGTGCTCCTCACCCGCTCCCTCCCCCAGATGGAGGCATTGGGCGCGGAGGGTGGGCTGGCGGGGGAGGTAGTGAACCTGGGAGGGATCCACGACGCCCCGGGACGGAAGGGGGTGCTCCCCTACCTCTTCCTGGATGCCCGCGGGCGGGAGGCGATCCGGGAACTTCTTTCCGCCGGAGCGGAGGTTCGAGCGCAGGATCTCCCGGGGTCCACCCCCGTCTCCGCCCGTTCCCTCCTGGGCGGGTGAGATGGAGCCCACCTCCCTCCTCCTTCTCCTGGCGCTGGGGAGCTGGTCGGCGCTGGACACCACCTCGGTGGGGCAGTTCATGGTTTCCCGCCCCCTCGTCGCGGGGACGCTGGCCGGGTGGATCCTCGGCGACCCTGCCACCGGGCTCCTGGTGGGTGGACTCCTGGAGGGGGTCCACCTGGCCGACCTCCCCTCCGGAGGGGCTCGTCTCCCCGAACCCGGGCCGGCGGCGGTGGCGGGGGTGGTGGCGGCCGTCGCCCTCGGAGGGGGAGGCGGGGTCGCCCTGGGAGTCGCCCTCGCGGTGGTCATGGGGGTGGTGGGAGGGCTCTCCATGGAGGGAGTACGGGCGCTCAATGCGCGGGTCTCGGTGGTGCGCGACGGGGATGGGGGGCGGGTGCGTTCCCGTCCGGAGCGGCACCTCACCTGCGTGGCGCTGGACGGAGTTCGCGGGCTCTTCCTCACCGGTGCCGGGGTGGCGCTGGCCCTCGCCCTCCCCGAGGGGTTGGCGGCGCGGTGGCCCCTCGATCCGGTCCGCACCGCGGGATTCCTCGCCCTCCCCGGAGTCCTGGCGGCGGGGATCCTCGTCCGCACCTGGAATGTGGGACGGGTGGGCACCACCCTCCTCTTCGGTGCGGGGGTTGGGGGCGGCCTCCTCCTTGGAGGGATGGGGTGAAGACTCCGGCACGCACCCTCTTCCTCCGCTCCTTTCTGGTTCAGGGGTCGTGGAATCCCCGGACCATGCTGGGAGGCGGGGTCGCATGGGCGCTCGCCCCCCTGATTCGACACCTCCCCGAGTCTCGGCGGAGCGAGGCGGCGGCACGAGCGGGAGAGCACTTCAACGCCCACCCCTACCTGGCCGGGGTGGCGCTGGGGGCCGGCGCCCGGCTGGAGGAGGAAGGTGCGGAGGGAGAGCTCATCCTCCGGTTCCGGGAGGCGATTCGAGGGCCGCTGGGGGCGCTCGGGGATGGGGCCATCTGGATGGGGCTCCGCCCGGTTTCCATCCTCCTGGCGCTGGCGCTGGCTCTTCTGGGACTCCCCCCCCTCGCCGTGGTGGCCGTTTTCCTTCTCGTCTACAATATCCCCCACCTTGCGCTCCGGTGGTGGGGCGTCCG
>JBJHBD010000063.1:0-17725 GCA_050485305.1 Gemmatimonadota bacterium | reverse complement strand
CCTCCAAGCGGATCTTCCGGATCAAGCCCCGGGTGGTGGTGGGCGTTCCCTCCGGGATCACGGAGCTGGAGCGTCGCGCGGTCCGCTCCTCCGCCATGGCGGCGGGGGCAAAGGCCGTCTACATGGTGGCCGAGCCCACGGCGGCGGCGGTAGGGGTGGGGCTTCCCATCGAGACCCCCACCGGGAACATGGTCATTGACATCGGGGGTGGGACCACCGAGATCGCCGTCATCGCCCTCTCGGGAATCGTCTCCAATACCTCCATCCGGGTGGGGGGAGACGAGTTGGACGCCGCCATCGTCACCTTCCTTAGGAAGAACTACAACCTCCTCATCGGGGAACCCACCGCCGAGGCGGTGAAGATCCAGATCGGCTCCGCCTATGACTTCGGGGAGGAGCGTACGATGGAGGTGAAGGGGCGGGATCTGGTTTCGGGGATTCCCAAGACGGTGACCGTCCACTCCGACGAGGTCCGGGAGTGTATCCAGGAGCCCATCCAGGCCATCGTGGAGGCGGTGCGGCGGGCGCTGGAGATCACCCCGCCGGAGCTCTCGTCCGACATCGTGGACCGGGGGATCGTCATGACGGGAGGGGGGGCCATGATCCGGGGGCTGGATCGCCTTCTCACCCAGGAGACGAACCTCCCCATCCATGTGGATGAAGAACCCCTTACCTGCGTGGTCCGCGGCGCCGGGCGCATCCTGGACGACGTCCAGAAGTACCGCAACGTCCTCGTGACCTGACCGGCGGAAGGGGAGCGGAATGGCCCCGTTCGATCCGGAGGGAGGAGAGGGCCGAGGGCGACGGGACCTCCTCCTGTCGCTCTTCTTCGTGGCCCTTTCGGGGATCCTCTTCCTCCTCCCCCTGAACGGGCAGCAGCAACTCTCCTGGGCGCTTCGCAGCTCGGTTCTCGCCCCCTTCATCTGGGTGCAGGAGAGCCTTCACCACGCCGGCGTGCGAGCGGTGGAGGTGACTGCGCTCCAGGCCAGGCTCGATTCCGCCACCTCCATCCTCGCTACCCAGAGCACCCTCCTGGACGAAAACCTCCGCCTCCGGGACCTCCTCGACCTTCGGGAGCGGGCAGGCCCCGCCTTCGTCCCCGCCAGCGCCATTCGCTCCGGGACCCGGGGATCGGAGAGCATGTTCCTCCTGGATGTGGGGACCGAGGACGGGGTGCAGGTGAACGACCCGGTGATCTCGGCTCGCGGGCTGGTGGGGGTGGTGCGGGAGGTGGGGCCGCGAACGGCTCTCGCTCTCGACTGGACCCATCCGGACTTTCGTGTAAGCGTCATGACGCTGGATGGTGAGGGCTTCGGGATCGTGGAACCCCGGCACGGCGCCTTTCGGGAAGAGGACCGCCTCCTCCTCACCGGGGTCCCGTACCACTCGGAGCTGGAGGAGGGGGCCGTTCTGGTCACCTCCGGGCAGGGGATCCACCCACGGGGGATCCTCGTGGGCGAGGTTCAGGCGCTGGCCGACATGGAGGCGGGGTGGCACCGGAGCTACTGGGTGCGTCCCGCCGTCCGACCGGGGAGCGTCACCCACGTCCTGGTGCTGACTTCAGAGGAAGGGGTTCCCCCCGGTGAACTCCGACATCTCTGGGAGGATGGGGAGGCGGACACCGCCGGCACGGCGCCGGAAACCGGCCCTGCGGCACCTCAGGGGGATGGAGCGGGGGAGCCCGACCCCGGCGGAGGGGTGGAGGGCGAGGACCCATCCTCCCGGACCCCGACGGCGGAAGGGAGCACCCCATGAGGCGCCCTCTTCTCTTCTGGGGAATCGTGGTCACGCTTCCTCTTCTCCACTTCCTCCTCCATGTGGGGTTCGGGCTCGGTATGGGTGCTCCGGACCTCCTGGTGGTGGGGCTCCTCCTCATGGCGCGGGAGGTGCGAACGGGAACGGCGGCGGGGATGGGCTTCGCCTTCGGCCTTCTGGAGGACGCCTTCTCCATCCTCTCCTTTGGCGCCAACGCCCTTTCCCTCACATTGGTGGGAATTCTGGGGGCGCGATCCCGTGATCTCTTCGTGGGGGAGACGACAACCTTCCTCGTGTCGTATCTTGTCCTCGGGACCTGGCTCCGCTTCGCACTCCACTGGCTCTTTTCCGGGGAGGAGACCCGTGGCGAGGCTGTAAGGGTACTCCTCATTCAGGCTCCGGTGGCGGCGCTCTACGCAGCTGCCGTCGGGATCGTCCTCCTCCTGGCGACGGGAGCATGGCAGGGAGAAGAGAACGCGTGAAACCCATCCATCCGAATCAGCGGGCGCGGCTCGCCCGGGGAGGCGCCTTCTTCCTCGTCCTTGCCATGGGGATCCTCATGGCGTCCTTCTTCCGGGCGCAGGTGGTCCGGGGAACGGCGTGGGCGCTCCAGTCCGATTCCAACCGGCTGCGGGTCCTCCCCGTTCCCGCCCCGAGGGGGACGGTCTTTGACCGGTTTGGCGAGGTCATCGCCGACAACGTCCCTTCGTATTCGGTGTCCCTCTTTCCCGCCCCGGTGGACTCGGTGGCGGCGACCCTCGAACGGCTCCAGCCCATCCTGAACCTTTCGGATGCCCGGGTGGAGACGCTCATCGAGACCTTCCGCCAGAACCGGCGGCGACCCCTGGTGGTGAAGTTGAACACGCCGTGGGACGAGGTGGCCGTTCTCGAGGAGCTGCGAGGGGACTTCCCCGGGATCTTTCTGGAGATGCGGCCCCGTCGTCGGTATGTGGGAGGGGAGGCGCTCGGCCACGTCCTCGGGTATGTGGGGGAGATCTCCAGGGCCGAACTGGAGAGTGAGCGCTTTGCCGGGTACGAACAGGGGATGATCGTCGGGAAGGACGGACTGGAGCGGGAGTACGAGTGGGCGCTCCAGGGAGTGCAGGGGACCCGGTACGTGGAGGTGGACGCGGTGGGGCGCATCGTGGGAGCCTTCGAGGGGCAGGCCGCCCTCCAGGCGGTCCCCGGGGAGGATATCCGCCTCAACCTGGATCTGGAGCTCATGCACTTCATCCACCGCGTCTTCCCGGAGGGGATGCGGGGAGCGGTGGTGATGCTGAATGTGGAGGACGGGGGGATCCTGGCCCTCTATTCGGCCCCTTCCTTCGACCCCAACGACTTTGTAGGGGGGATCGATCGGGCCCGTTGGGACGCCCTCGATCAGGATCCGGCGAACCCCCTCTTCAACCGAGCGGTGGTAGGGGTATACCCTCCCGCCTCCACCTGGAAGCTGGCCACGGCCGCCATCGGATTGGAGCTGGGGGTGATCACCCCCTCCGAGCGTTTCCCCGTCCCCTGCACGGGGAGCTTCCGCTTCCAGAATGTGGAGCGGCGGTGCTGGAATCCCAACGGGCACGGGTACCAGGATCTGGCCGGAGCGGTGGCGCACTCCTGCAACGTCTACTTCTACCAGCTTGGGGTGCGCATCGGGCTGGAGCGGCTGGTGGAGGAAGGGCATCGGCTCGGCTTTGGCCAACCTTGCGGTGTGGACCTCCCCCGGGAGTCCTCCGGGACCTTCCCCGACGGGGTGGACTGGTGGCAGCGCCGGTGGGGGTACCGCCCCGCCGAGAACGAGGTCATGCAGCTCTCCATCGGCCAGGGGCCCAACGATCAGACCCCTCTCAAGATGGCGCAGTTCTACCTGGCGCTGGCCCGTGACGGGAGTGCGCCCGCTCCTCGGCTCTTTCAGGACCCCACCGGAGGCGACCCGGAGATTGCCTGGAGTCTGGATCTCAACCCCGCCTCGCTGAGCGCCCTACGGGACGGCCTCCGGCAGGTGGCGGAGGCGGGAGGGACCGCCTTCTTCTCCACCCTGGAGCACTTCGACCTCATCGGGAAGACGGGGACGGCCCAGAACCATATGAATGCGGACCGCCCCCACGCCTGGTTCACCGGGATGGTGGGGCGGTGGGACCATGAGCCGGAGGTGGTGGTGGTGGTCATCGTGGAGGAGGTGGGTCCGGGGCAGGGGGGCTCCAGCGCCGCCGCCCCCATCGCTGCCAAGGCCGCCGACTTCCACCTCCGCCGGAAGCACGGGATCCCCGTGTCCGAGATCCAGACCCTCCGGGAGCATCTGGAAACGGGAACCCCCGCCCCCTGGGCGCGGTGGCAGCCCAGACCCAGGAATGACGTGGATGCGGGAGCTCCCGTCCCTCCCCAGGGTGAGAATCAGGAGCTCTGACCGGATGGAGTTCCTCCGCCGGTGGACCGGCGATCCCCCCCTCTTCTTCATCGCGCTGGCGCTCTCCCTCTTCGGGGTGGCCATGGTCTACTCGGCGGGGGTCCTGAACATCCCCTCCCCGGTGGTGCAGGGGGCGTGGATTCGTCAGCTCCGCTTTCTGGGAATTGCCCTTCTCGTCTTCCTGGCCCTCTCCCGGCTGACCCCCCGCTGGATCGAATGGGCGGCCCTCCCCGCGTACGTCCTCGCGGTGGTTCTTCTCGCCGCCACCCTGGCCGTCGGGACCGGGGCCGGGACCGCCGAAGGGGTGGGGCGGTGGATTCAGGTGGGTCCCCTCCGTTTTCAGCCCGCCGAGCTGGCCAAGATCGCGGCGATCCTGGCCGCTGCCCGCCTCCTGGCGGCCCGGGAAGCTCCCCCCCGGTTCGCGAAGGAGCTGGTGGCTCCGGTGGCGCTCCTGGGACTCCCACTCATCCTGGTGGTCCTCCAGCCCGACCTGGGTACCGCCCTCGCCTTCATCGGAGTCCTCTTCGCCGCGCTCTACTGGGCCGGTACCCCCCCCTTCCTCCTCTTCCTCCTGGTCAGCCCCGGGATCTCTCTTATCGTCTCCTTTGACACCCGGATCTGGTCCGTCTACTTCCTCCTCCTTCTGGTCCTCCTCTATTTCTACCGGTATCGCCTCTTCCGGCTGGAGTCGGTAGCGGTGGTGCTGGCGAATCTGGCCGCAGGGACCATCGCGACTCCGGCCTGGAACGCCCTCGCCGACTACCAGAAAAACCGCCTCCTCGTCTTCCTCGACCCCGGAATGGATCCCCGGGGCGCCGGGTGGAATCTCATCCAGTCCAAGGTGGCCATCGGGAGTGGCGGGCTCTTCGGGAAGGGCTTCACCCAGGGGACGCAGAAACGCCTCGACTTCCTCCCCGAGCAGCACACCGACTTCATCTTTTCAGTGGTGGGCGAGGAGCTGGGGTTTGTGGGGGTGGTGGTGGTCCTCACCCTTTTTGGCGCCCTCCTCCTCCGCGTCATCCGCCTTGCGGAGCGCGCCTCCGATCCCTTTGCCGGCCTCGTCCTCTTCGGTATGTTCGGACTCTGGCTGGCCCATATTTTCATCAATGTGGGGATGACCATCGGGATCGTCCCCATTACCGGCATTCCGCTTCCCTTCGTGAGCTACGGGGGAACCTTCCTCGTGACCTGCTGGGTCCTGGTGGCCCTGGCGGTGCGGGTTTCCCAGGAGGAGTAACGGCCCATGGCCTGGTTCCGGAAAGAGAAGAAACCCCTTTCGGGGGACGAGCGGCGGGACCTTCCCACCGACGTCTTCGAGAAGTGTGACGGGTGCGGGGAGATCATCTATCGGGAGAAGTTGACCCAGAACCTCTCGGTCTGCCCGAAGTGCGGGCACCACTTCCGGGTGGATGCCCTCACCTACCTCGCCATCCTCTCGGACACCGGCTCCTTCCAGGAGACGGAAGCCGGGTTGCGAAGCGCCGACCCCCTCCACTTCACCGATCTGAAGCCGTACCCGGATCGGCTGCGCGCCGCCGAGAAGAAGACGGGGCGAGGGGATGCGGTCATCACCGGACGAGCCACCCTCGAGGGGATCCCCGTGGCCCTCGCCATCATGGACTTCACCTTCATCGGAGGCTCCATGGGATCGGTGGTGGGGGAAAAGATCGCCCGCATGGCCCGGGTGGCGCTGGAGGAGGAACGCCCCTTCCTCCTGGTCTCCGCCTCCGGAGGCGCCCGCATGATGGAGGGGATCTACTCCCTCATGCAGATGGCCAAGACCTCCGCGGTGCTGGCTCGCCTTCACGAAGCCGGGATCCCCTTCGTCTCCATTCTCACCGATCCCACCACCGGCGGGGTGACCGCCTCCTTCTCCATGCTGGGCGACGTCCATCTGGCGGAGCCGGGAGCCCTCATCGGCTTTGCCGGGCCCCGGGTCATCGAGGAGACCATCAAGCAGGAGCTCCCCGAGGGGTTCCAGCGCTCCGAGTTCCTCCTGGAGCACGGGATGCTGGACCGGGTGGTAGATCGCCGGGAGATGCGGGAAACGGTGGTCCGCCTCCTCCGCCACATGTTCGTGGGAACCGGAGAGAGATCCGAGTGAGTTCCGGGGCTCCCCGCCCCCCTCGGGAAGATCGGTTCGGGCTGCCGGTGGACGATCCGCTGGCAGCCCGCCTCTTTCCCCCCCTTCCCGGGCGGGTGGAGTGGGGGGTGGAGCGGACCCGTCGCCTCCTGGCTGCGGTAGGGGACCCACACCGGGCGGCTCCCACCTTCCATGTGGGAGGGACGAACGGGAAGGGATCGGTGGCGCGGGTGCAGGCGGCGATTCTCCAGGCTGCGGGGATCCGGACCGGGCTCATCATATCCCCCCACCTGGTGAGCTTCAGGGAGCGGATTCTCCTGGACGGTCGCCCCCTCCCCGACAGGGTGCTGGAAGAGGTGGCCCGCGATCTGGAGGATGGGTTTTTCCGGGAGCGGCCCTCCTTCTTCGAAGCCGCCACCGTCCTCTCCTTCCTGGCGCTGGCCCGGGGAGGGGCGGAGGCCGTGGTGGTGGAGGTAGGACTCGGGGGGCGTCTGGACGCCACCAACGCGGTCGAGCCGCTGGTGACGGTGGTCACCAACGTGGGGATGGATCACGCCGACTACCTGGGAAACACGCGGGGTGCCATCGCCCGGGAGAAGGCGGGGATCTTCAAGGGTGGGGTCCCGGCCTTCGTCGGGGAATCGGATCCGGAGATCCGGGAGATCCTGCGGGGTGTGGCGAACGAGGTGGGGGCGCCCTTCCACCCGGTAGCGCCGCCCCCGGGTGAGGTAGGGTGGGATGGGATCCGGATGACGCTCTCCTGCGAACCCTGGGGTGCGCTGAACCTCGCTTCCCCCCTGGTGGGGGAGCATCAGCTCGGGAATGTGGCGCTGGCGGTCCACGCCCTCGCGCCGGCGGCCGGACGGTTCGGGATCGACGGGGAGGCGGTGCGGAGCGGGGTGGCGTCCGCCCGGGTCCCCGGTCGCTTCCAGGTGGAGAGGGAGGGAGGGCGCCGGTGGATCTTCGATGTGGCCCACAATGCGGAGGGGGCCGGGGCCCTCGCCTCAACCCTGGAACGTCTTACACTCCCGCGCCCGATGGTCGGGATCGTGGGGATTCTGGCGGACAAACCCATCGAAGCCATGTTGAGGGCGCTCGCCCCTCACCTCGACCACACGCTGCTCGTGGTGCCCCCCTCCGCACCGGAGCTCCGTCGCTGGGATCCGAGAGAGTGGGTGGCGGCGGCAGGGGGAGGAGAGAGAGTTCGCCCGATCCGTGATCCGGATGCGGCGCCTGCCACCGCCCGGGAGCTGGCGGGGGACGCCGGAACCATCCTCGTGACGGGGTCGGTCCACACGGTGGGAGACACCCTGAAAACCCTGGGGTGGATCCCCTCCGAAGCCTTGCCCCTGGCCGACGATTCGGGGTAGATTCGGGGATGTCGAAAGTCGCGAAAATCGCACGTCTTCCGGGCTTTCGGGACTTTCCTCCGGAAGATCTCGCGTTCCGGAATCACATCTTCGAAGCCTGGCGCCGGGTCTCCCGGCGCTACGGTTTTCTGGAGTATGACGGCCCCCCCCTGGAGGAGCTGGAGCTCTACACCGCCAAGAGCGGTGACGAGATCGTGGGCCAGCTCTACAACTTCACCGACAAGGGGGATCGGGAGGTGGCGCTTCGCCCGGAGATGACGCCCTCCCTGGCCCGCATCCTGGCGGAGCGGAGCCGGGCTCTCCCGAAGCCCATCCGGTGGTTCTCCACTCCCCAGCTCTTTCGTTACGAGCGGCAGCAGCGCGGTCGGCTGCGGGAGCACTATCAGTGGAATGTGGACTTGGTGGGGGAAGACGGGTTCGAGGCCGACGCCGAGGTCCTCTCCGTGGCGCTGGACGCTCTCCGGGAGCTGGGGCTCGGCGCCGACCAGATCCGGGCCCGCATCTCGGACCGCCGTCTCCTGGCTGCCCTCCTTAGCAGTGCCGGTGTGACCGAGGAGAATCTGCCGGCGGCCTACGCCATCGTAGACAAGGTGGAGCGGGAGCCGAACGAGCGCATTCTGGAACGCCTTCAGTCCGAGGTGAAGCTCACCGGCGCTCAGGCCGCCACCATCGTGGGGCTCTTCGAATCCCCTCGCCTGGAGGGGGTGGAGGCGGCCTTCGGTCACCACCCTGAGGTGGCGGAGCGGGTGAAGGAGCTGAAGGCCTACTTCCAGGTCCTGGACGAGATGGGGCAGGGCGACTTCGTGGAGTTCGACCTCACCATCGTGCGGGGGCTGGCCTACTACACGGGGATCGTCTTCGAGATCTTCGACCGGAAGGGGGAGTTCCGCGCCATCTGCGGCGGGGGACGCTACGACCGCCTCCTGGAGCTGGTGGGGGGCGACTCCCTCCCTGCGGTGGGGTTCGGGATGGGCGACGTGGTCCTGGGTGAACTCCTGAAGGACCGCGGGCTCGCCGGCGATTTCCCCCGGGAGGTGGACGTGTACATCGTCACGGTGGGCGACGACCTTCGGGGCCTCGCCCGCCGGGTGGCCCGCGCATACCGGGACCAGGGGCGGAGCGTGGTCCATGCCCTCCGGGGGCAGAAGGTGGGGAAACAATTTTCCGCCGCGTCTTCCGAAGGCGCGAGGGAGGTCATCGTGCTGGGCCCCGACGAGGTGGGGCGGGGGGTGGCGGTGGTGCGGGTCATGGCCACCGGCGAGGAGCGGGAGGTGGCGCTGGATACCCTCCTCCAGGGAGAGAGGTAGGCGGTGGAAAACCAGGGAGAGTATGAAGGGACCCGGGAGGAGCTGCGCCGCGCCGTGCGCCGCCTCGACACCCTGGAGTACCTCATCCTCGGAGCGGCGGTGATCCTGGCGCTGGTGGGAGGGGCGGTGGTGGCCTTCATCCTGAGCGCCGGCACCGATCTCTCCTTCCGAAGCACCTGGGTGGTCCTCTCCCTCCTCCTTCTGGCGGTGCCCGGGGCGGTGGTGCTGGTCCGGGAGCGCCGGCGGCGTCGAGGCCCATCCTCCCGAAACGAACGCTGAAGAACCCTTATTTCCTGAACGAGAACCTGAAGAACCCATGGCCGACGACAAGGCTCTGACTTCCCGCGCTGACGACTTCAGCGCCTGGTACAACGAAGTGGTCCACCGCGCCGAGCTGGCCGATCACTCCCCGGTGCGGGGGAGCATGGTGATTCGCCCGTGGGGGTACGGGATCTGGGAGAACATGCAGCGGGCTCTGGACGACATGTTCAAGGCCACCGGGCATGAAAATGCCTACTTCCCCCTCCTCATCCCCATGAGCTTCATCGAGCGGGAGAAGGAGCATGTGGAGGGGTTCAAACCCGAGCTGGCGGTGGTAACCCATGCCGGGGGGAAGGAGCTGGAAGAGGCGCTGGTGATCCGCCCCACCTCCGAGACCATCATCTACCACATGTACGCCAAGTGGGTGCAGTCGTATCGGGACCTCCCCATTCTCATGAACCAGTGGGCCAACGTCATGCGGTGGGAGCTCCGGACCCGGCTCTTTCTCCGCACCGCCGAGTTCCTCTGGCAGGAGGGGCACACCGCCCACGCCACCGAGGCCGAGGCCGAGGCCGAGACGCGGCAGATGCTGGGGGTCTACCGGCAGTTCATGGAAGAGTGGATCGCCATGCCGGTGGTGACGGGGCTCAAGTCCGACTCGGAGAAGTTCGCCGGCGCGGTCCGGACCTACACCTGCGAAGCCATGATGCAGGACAACCGGGCGCTTCAGGCCGGGACCTCCCACAACCTGGGGCAGAACTTTTCGAAGCAGTTCGACCTGAAGTTCCAGAGCGAAGCCGGTACCGAGGAGTACGCCTGGAACACCTCCTGGGGGGTCTCCACCCGCCTGGTGGGGGGGATGGTGATGACCCATGGCGATGACGCGGGGATCGTGGTGCCGCCGCGCCTGGCCCCCACCCAGGTCGTCATCGTCCCCATCTTCCGGAAGGACGAGGAGCGGAGCGCGGTGGTGGAGAAGGCCCACCAGCTTCGGGCCCGCCTTGCCGAGGCCGGGGTCAGGACGAAGGTGGATGATCGGGACCACCTGAACCCGGGGGCCAAGTTCTACGAGTGGGAGCGGAAGGGGGTTCCCTTCCGCTTGGAGATCGGCCCCAAAGACCTGGAGAAAGGGCAGGTGGTTCTGGTGAAGCGGGTCACCGGCGAGGGAGAAGACCGGAAGGCCTTCCTCCCGGAGGAGGAGGCGTTGGCCGAGCTCCCGGCTCGCCTCGAGGCCTTCCAGGGGGAGCTTCTGGCCCGAGCCCGGGCCCGCCGGGAGGCCCACTCCCACCGCGGGATCACCGACTTCGACGAACTGGTGGAGATCCTGAACGGCCCCGGGGGGTTCGTGTACACCGGCTGGAGTGGAGACCCGGCGGTGGAGGAGCGGGTGAAGGACGCCACCAAGGCCACCCTCCGCTGCATCCCCGACGAGGATTTCCGGTCCCCTGAGGCCCCTGCCTCCTGCATCGGCGGGGGGAAGGCGGTCCACGAGGTGGTCTGGGCGAAGGCGTACTGATGGAGGCCACCGCCCTTACCCTCCGGACCGGGTTCCACCGGCAGGACGGGATCCTCCACTGTCGGGGGCTCTCCCTGGCCGAACTGGCCGAGGCCCACGGCACCCCCCTCTACGTCTATGACCAGAAGGGGATCACCGAGCGGGTGCGCCGCTTCCAGGAGGCCTTCGCCGACGTGGACCTCCTTCTCGCCTATTCGGTGAAGGCCAACGGGAACCTGGCCATCCTGAACCGGATCGGGGCGCTGGGGGCCGGAGCCGACATCGTCTCACTGGGCGAACTGCACCGGGCTCTTCGCGCCGGGATTCCCCCGGAGCGCATGGTCTACGCCGGGGTGGGGAAGGGGGAAGACGAGATGGAGGCGGGGCTCCGCGCCGGGATCTACGCCTTCAATGTGGAGAGCGGGGGAGAACTGGCCCTTCTGGCCGAGGTGGCCGGGAGGATGGGTCTCCTGGCCCCTGTGGGGCTCCGGGTGAACCCCGACATCGAGTCCCCCACCCCCCACGAGTACACCCGCACCGGGCACGCCGCCACCAAGTTCGGCATCGCGGTCCTGGAGGCGGAGGCCCTCTACCGGGAGTACGCCCGCGACCCCCGCATCCACTTCCGGGGAATCGACGTCCACATCGGCTCCCAGATCGTGGAGGTGGCCCCCTACCTGCAGGCGCTGGACACGGTGCTGGCCATGGCCGACCGGCTGGCCGATGCGGGAGTGGCCCTCGAGTACCTGGACCTGGGGGGGGGATTCGGCGTGGGATACGCCGGGGAGTCCGGCCTCCCGGTGGAGGTGCTCGCGACCGAGGTGGTCCCCCGGGTGCGGGAGCGCGGCCTGCGCCTCGTCCTGGAGCCGGGGCGCTCCATCGTGGGAGAGTCGGGAGTCCTCATCACCCGGGTGCGCTACATGAAGGAGGCGGGGGGGAAGACCTTCGTCATCACCGACGGGGGAATGACCGAACTCCTCCGCCCCTCCCACTACGGGGGGTTCCACGGCATCGAGCCGGTGACCCTCCGCCCCGGGGTGCCTTCCGCCACGGTGGACGTGGTGGGGCCCGTCTGCGAGACCGGCGACTTCCTGGCCCGGGATCGCACCCTCCCGCTCCCGGAGCCGGGTGAGCTCCTGGCGGTGGGGACCGCCGGCGCCTACGGCTTTTCCATGGCCTCCAACTACAACGCCCGCCGCCGCCCCCCCGAGGTGCTGGTGGAAGGGGGCGTGGCCCACCTGGTGCGTCGGCGAGAAACATTCGACGACCTTATGACCGGCGAAACCATTCCACCCCTGCCCGAAGGGACATGACCGCAGCCGCCGAGCACGACCGCGTCCTCATTCTGGACTACGGCTCCCAGTACACCCAGCTCATTGCCCGCCGCATCCGGGAAGAGCGGGTCTTCTGCGAGATCCACCCCCCCACCCGGAGCCTGGAGTGGATCCGGGAGTGGGGGCCGAAGGCGGTGATCCTCTCGGGGGGGCCGGCCTCGGTGTACGACAAGGGGGTCCCCACCCTGGATCGGGCCCTCCTGGATGAGGGAATTCCGGTTCTGGGGATCTGCTATGGGATGCAGCTCGTCGCCCGCCTGGAGGGAGGGGAGGTGGAGCATGGACAGCGGGAATACGGGCGGGCCGACCTCACCGTGGCTCGCGCCGAGGGGCTCTTCGACGGGTTCGACCCCGCTGAGCCCACACGGGTCTGGTGCTCCCACGGGGACCATGTGGACGTTCCCCCTCCCGGATACCACACCCTGGCGTCCACCGCCACGCTTCCGGTGGCGGCCTTCCGTGCCGATTCCAAGGAGATCTACGGAGTGCAGTTCCACCCCGAGGTGGCCCACACCACCCGGGGCGAGGAGATCCTCTCCAACTTCCTCTTCCGGGTGGCGGGTTGCCGCCCCACCTGGACCCCGGGGACCTTCGTGGAGGAGTCGGTGGCCCGGATCCGGGAGCAGGCGGGCGATGCCCAGGTCATATGCGGCCTCTCGGGCGGGGTGGACTCCTCGGTGGCGGCCGCGCTGGTGCACCGGGCGGTGGGCGACCGCCTTACCTGCATCTTCGTGGACAATGGCCTGCTCCGGAAGCACGAGCGGGAGCAGGTGGAACGGACCTTCCGAAAGCACATGGGAATCCGCCTCGTGGTGGCCGATGCCCGGGCCGAGTTCCTTCACGCCCTTTCGGGGGTCACCGACCCGGAACGGAAGCGGAAGGCCATCGGTAACACCTTCATTCGCGTCTTCGAGGAGACGGCGAAGCGGGAGGGGACCGACGCCCGCTTCCTGGTGCAGGGCACCCTCTACCCCGACGTCATCGAGTCCGTCTCCACGGGGGGGCCCTCGGTGACCATCAAGACGCACCACAATGTGGGCGGGCTCCCGGAGGACATGCCCTTCGAGCTCATCGAGCCGCTCCGCGAGCTCTTCAAGGACGAAGTCCGGAATGTGGGGCGGGAGCTGGGGCTCCCCGAGGAGTTTGTGGGGCGGCACCCCTTCCCGGGCCCCGGCCTGGGGATCCGGGTGCTGGGAGAGGTCACGGAGGAACGCCTGGCGGTACTCCGGGACGCCGACGCCATCTACCTGGAAGAGATCCGGGCCGCCGGGCTCTACGACGAGATCTGGCAGGCCTTCGCCGTGCTCCTCCCGGTGCGGTCGGTTGGGGTGATGGGAGACGGGCGCACCTACGAGGATGTGGTGGCGCTCCGGGCGGTGACGTCGAGAGACGGGATGACGGCGGACTGGTACCCCTTCCCCCACGAGGTGCTGGGGCAGATCTCCACTCGGATCATCAACGAGGTCCGGGGGGTGAATCGGGTGACCTACGACATCAGCTCCAAGCCGCCGGCCACCATCGAGTGGGAATAGAAACCGGCAGGGCCCAAGGGAAGTGACGATGAGGCGGGGACGAATCCTGAACCGAGGGGAGGGGAGAATGAAGCGGTGGCTGAGCGGTCCGGCGGTGGGAATGGTTCTCGCGGCCATGTCGGTGAACCCGGCGCAAGCGCAGGTGGCCTGGGACGCACCCATCCTCGTGTCTCCCGCCGCCCCCACCGGTTGGGGGGTCTTCCTGGCCGATCCGGCCGGGAGCGGGGGGATCGGCGTCCTCTCCACCTTCCGCCCCGGAGGACCGCTGGGATACCGGATCGGGATCGCCGAGGGGCGCGGCGCGCGGGACAACGGGATCTCGGTGCTGGTGGGGGCGGATTTTTCCACCCCGCTCCTCCGGTCGTCCGACGACGTCCCCTTCGATGTGAGCTGGTTCACCGGGGTGGGGGCCGGGATCGGGGAGGGGATGCTCATCTCCTTCCCCCTGGGAGTCTCCCTGGGGTACGACATGGAGGCGGACGGGGTCTGGTTCAACCCTTCCATCGCGCCTCGCGTCTTCCTCGATACCCGGCTGGGTGGCCCCGACGAACCGGGGGATGAAAATGAGATCCGTCTCGGGTTGGCGGTGGATCTCGGAATGGACCTCTCCTTCGATCCGGGGTGGGCCATCCGCTTCGGCGCTTCGCTGGGGGACCGGCGCGCCCTGGCCATCGGGCTTTCTTTCCGGGTGTTCTGAGGAAGGGGGGCTCTCGCTCAGTTCCCCAGGAGCCCCAGCTCCTCCAGCACCCCCCGGGTGACCCGCATCCGTTCCGCGGCGTCGGAGGGCTCGTGGATGTCCAGGTTCATGGCGTAGATCCAGCTCCCCTCCTCCCTCTCCAGGAATCCCACCAGCCACCCGATCCCCGTGCGGTCAACCTCCCCGAAGTTGGCCCACCCGGTTTTGCCGCTCAGCCGGTATCCGGGCCCCTCGTCCAGGACCATCATCTCCCGAAGGGCCGCTGCCGAGCGATCTGAAATGGGTAGGGTGCCGGCCAGGAAGCGCTCCAGGAAAGCGATCTGATCCAGCGCCGAGAGGGCAAAGGGTCCGTGAAGCCAGAACTGATCAATCCCGGCGGAAAGATCGCCATTCCCATACTCGAACCGCTCCAGCCACTCCCCCATCCGCTCCTCTCCGATGCGGCGGGCCACCTCCTGGTAGTACCAGACCACCGAGCCCCGGAAGGCGCTCTCCAGGGTGTGGATGGGCTCCCGCCAACCGGCAGGCCACCACGCCTCTTCCGGCGCCACCGCCGGATCCCGGGTGAGGGGGAAGTCGGGTCCGGAGGCCACCCCCGTCTCGAGGGCGATGAGGGCGTTGGGGATCTTGAAGGTGGAGGCGGGGACGAGAGGGGTCCCGGCCCGCACCGCGTGATGCACCCGGGGGAGCCCCCCCTCCGGATCGGCAAGGACGAAGGTGCCGGTGAACCCCTCCAGCGCCATGAGCCCGTCAAAGCCCGGGTACTCGGGAGGGGTGGAGGCCACTCGCTCGCTCTCTCCCTCCGCCCCGGAACACCCGGCCATCAGCAACGCCACCGGCACCACCCCCCGCCACCCCCGCCGTATGCCGTACCTCACCCTTCCACCTCCGCGATGAGACATTTCAGATAGGCCGACTCGGGGCAACCCGCGTCGACCGGGTGATCGGCGGGCTGCCCCAGCCGTTCGAGGATCCGGATCGCCCGCCCCGTCCGCTCCGAAACCCTCCCCAGCACCCCGGCGAACTCGTCCTGATTCACCCGTCCCGAGCAGGAGCAGGTGGCCAGGATTCCCCCCGGTTCGAGGAGCTCCACCGCCGCCTCGTTCAGCCGCGCATACCCCCGGAGTGCACCCGCCACCCCCTTTCGGGAGCGGGCGAAGCGGGGCGGATCCAGGACGATGAGCCCGAATCGATCCCCTCGCTCCCGGGCCGCCGTCATCCACCGGAGGGCATCGGAGCGCTCAAAACGAACCGTCCCCTCCACTCCGTTCAGCCGGGCATTCTCCTCCGCCAGTTCGAGCGCGGGTGCCGAGACGTCGACGCCGATGACGTCGGTGGCCCCCCCACGGGCCAGGTGGAGGGCAAACCCGCCGGAATAGCAGCAGAGGTCGGCGGCCCGGCGCCCCCCGGCGTACGCCGCCACCCGGGCGCGGTTTTCCCGCTGATCCAGGTAGAACCCCGTCTTCTGCCCGGTCCGAAGGTCGGCCTGATATCGGAACCCCATCTCCTCCAGGAGGATGGGTCCCTCGGGTTCTTCTCCCCGCAGGAGCCCGTCCTGGATCTCGAGCCCTTCCGCCTCCAGCACCCCCTTCTCGGTTCGGAGGAGGATCCCCCTGGGAGCCAGCCGCTCCTCCAGGAGGTCGAGGATGAGGGGGAGCCTCCGGTGGAGGGCGAGGGAGGTGAGCTGCACGGTGAGCCATTCGCCAAACCCGTCCACCGTGAGCCCGGAGAGCCCATCCCCCTCGGAGAAGATCCAGCGGCGCGGCGCGTTTTCCGGAAGCCCGGGGAGGGTATGCCGAAGGGCGAGGGCCCCATCCACCCGGCCACGCCAGAAGGCCTCATCCAGGCGAGGAGCGGGGCGTTCGGGGGCGTCCCAACTGTAGAGTCGCACCCGGATCTGGCTCCGGGAGTTGTAGAGCCCGTATCCGATGGGGGCCCCGTCCGCCGTCGTGAGCCGGACCTCGGCGCCGTCCGGAATCCCATCCTCCACGGAGGCCAGCGACCCGGAAAAGACCCAGGGGTGTCGCCCAGCCGCCGCCTGTGCGCGACCGGGGCGAAGGCGAAGGGTGGGGACGGTCACGGAGAGGTGGGGCTCCGATACTCTTCGTAGGTGGCCAGATTGATGTACGCCTCCACATTCTCCCAGATCCGGGTCATGAGGGGGACGTTGTCGCCGTGGACCTCCACGAAGTGGCGGAGCTCCTCCTCGGTGACCCCCTGCGCCGCCAGGATCCGCTCCCGCGCGGTGTCGGGAACGACCCCGCTCTCCCGGATGATGGCCGCTTTCCGGAGCTCCACCACGGTCTCGACGAAGGCCTCGCCGCTGATGGTGCGTTCCCTCGCAGACGAGGGGACACCGTCGTCGCACCCGGCGAGGGGGAGGAGGAGGGCGAAAAGGGGGAGGAGTCGATGGATGCGGGGCATGGCCGATGGATTTGAACGTGTGGCGGAAGCTGACGGGGGGTGGAGGTCGGGTCAACCCCGGGTTCGGACCGGAACCGTTGCCTCCTTCCCGAGGAACGGAATACCTTGGAACGCCTTTGCCTACCCCTCTTTCACCACCGGACTCCATGAAGCGTTCCCTCCTTTCCGGATGGGTGGTTCTCGCCACCCTCGTCCTCCTCGTCGCACCTCCCTCGATCCGGGGCCAGGAGATCCCCACCCCGGCCGAGGTGCTGGGGTACGAGATCGGGGAGCGCTTCATGACGGTGGCGGAGCTGGATCGCTGGTTCCGCGCCCTCGCCGACGCCTCGCCGCTGGTGTCGCTGGATTACTACGGGGAGACCATCGAGGGGCGCCCCCTCCTCCAGGCGCTCATCGCCGGCCCCGAACACCGAGGGCGGCTGGACGAGATCCTCCGGCTGAATCGGGAACTCACCGACCCCAACACCTCCGAGGCCCGAGCCCGGGAGATCGCGGCGTCCATCCCCGCCATCCTCTATTTCAGCTACGGGATCCACGGAAATGAGAGCTCTTCCCCGGAGGCGGCGGTGTGGACCTCCCACGACCTGGCCGCCGACGTGGATGGGATGCAGTCGGTGCTGGACTCGGTCATCGTGGTCATGGACCCCTCGTCCAACCCCGACGGGCGGGACCGATACGTGAACTTCTACCGGGCCTCGGCGCAGGCGCGCCCCAACACCAACCTGGAGATCCGGGAGCGGCGCGAACCGTGGCCGGGGGGGCGCTTCAACCACTACCTCTTCGACCTGAACCGGGACTGGGCCTGGCTGAGCCAGGAGGAGACCCGGAAGCGTCACGCGCGCTTCCTCCGGTACAATCCACAGGTCCATGTGGACTTCCATGAGATGGGGTACCGCTCCAGCTACTTCTTCTTCCCCGCGGCCAAGCCGGTGAACCCCATCTACCCGGAGCACATCCTGGAGTGGGGAGCGCGATTCGGCGCCGGGAACGCCCGGGCCATGGATGGGGAGGGGCTCCTCTACTACACCGGGCAGAACTTCGACCTCTTCTACCCTGGGTACGGGGA